>JAZQRJ010000036.1:0-71728 GCA_045629505.1 Novosphingobium sp. | reverse complement strand
GGATTGTCCAGACGAATACGAACGTCGATGAACTGGAAATTGGAGCGGGTAGCGGGAATCGAACCCGCATAACTAGCTTGGAAGGCTAGGGCTTTACCACTAAGCTATACCCGCTCACTCGCGATGCGAAGCGCTTGCCATTTTCCACCCCCTCACGTCAATGCTCTTGAGAGCCAGAACACCGCAAATATCCGGTTCGACGGTCAGACGGCGGTAAAAATCCCGCACAAATGGGAGGGATTTCGCCGAAGCGAAAACGAGCTCGACGATCTAGGCCGCCGACGTTCCCCTTGCCTCGTAGAATTGCTTCATCGAACTGCCGACCTTTCGAACCATCATTTTCATCGGGATGCCCACGATGCTACCCAGCAATCCGCTGAAAAGGCCCGGCTTCATCTGATAATGCATGGCAGGCCGGAACAGAGTCCGGTTGCCGGCAGGTTCGATCTCGTAGCGAAATCTGCACTCGGTGAAGAGCGGCAGGGCAGGTTGGCCCTCCTTGTGAAGGCGCACCACAAAACCGTGCCCTTCATTCCACTCCTCAACCGTTTCATCCATCACGTCTCCATTTTTCATTCGCACTTTACGGCTGGCGCCAACACCTTCGCGCTGCTCCGTAACCAGCCAGGTCTCTACCACGTTGGGCACATAATACTTCGCCAGCGTTAGATCGCGCATGGTGTTCCACACCTGCCCAGGTGGAAGTTCTATGTATACTTCGTGGGATACAGTTTTGCTTGCCACCATCGTCCGCCCCCATGGTTTGTTAGTGCCGCATCTTTATGACGGAAATAGTCGGCCTTCTATACTCCGCAGCCATCCCCTGACGTTAGCATGAGTAATAATATCCCCCTTGCCATTATCCAAAATAACGTCGTAGAGGCTGTAGAAATTATAGAATAAAAAACATTCAGGGAAAATGTATGCGGGGTATTATTTGCGCACTTGTGTGCGCCTTGTTGTGTTTTGGCACTCCCTCTCACGCAAAAGAACCCGTTCCGCTAAGCGCCTACGGCGAATTGCCGGCCGTGGAAATGATGGCCCTGTCCCCAGGGGGGCAACGTATCGCGACAATCACCCGCATCAAACACAAACGGCATCTGTTGGTCATCGACAACGGAAAACCACTTTCCACCAGTCCAATTGCCGACATGAAAGTACGCTCGCTCAATTGGGCGAGCGACGACATTCTGGTCGGAGTTCACAGCATCACATTCGACATGCCGTTCGGCTTTACGACCGACAAGGCGGAGCTCTTCGGCGCTATCATAATGCGGCATGGTGATCCGAAACCCGATATAGTGTTCGCAACCTCACCTTCGCTGAGCAACGCGATCTTCGGTTACCACGGCATCCGGCAAATAAAGGGGCAGTGGAAGGGCTTCTTCTCCGGCATTCGTTACAAACGCTCTGGCGATAGCACTGGCTGGGAATTCGACCATGGCCGCCGGGCTTTGTTCGCCGTCGACCTTGCGAAGAATCGTCCGGATTTGGTGGCCCCTGCGGCGATCGAAGGTCACAGCCATGGCTGGCTGGTGGACGGCGATGGCAAAGCCGCCGCGGTGCTCGACAAGTCCGACCGGGGAGGCTGGGAGATAAGAAACGCCAACGGAACGCGGCTTGCGTACGGCAATGATCCTTCCGGGGCGGTTGGGCTAGTCTCCCTGGGCAAGCATGGAGACAGCGTAATCTATGGTCTGGAAGACAGCCAGGCAGGCTTGGACCGCTGGTTCGAGGTTCCGTTGACGGGCGGGACTGCGAACGAAGTGTTCGCTGGCATCGATGTCGAAAACCTGTTCGTTAGCCCCAGCAATGGCAATCTGCTTGGCTATGTCGCTACAGAGGACAATAAGAAGACAGCTGTACTTTTCGACGCCAAGCACCAGGCTAATGTTCAAAAAGTGTTCCGGGCTTTCCCTAAGCTGGATCTTGCGATCATTGATAGAACGCCCGACTTTTCAAAATTCATCGTGCTGACACGGGGCAATGGGGACAGCGGCACATATTACTTCGTGGACCTCGATACTTCCAGAGCAGAGCCGATTGGGTACGAGCGTCCGCTGATCTTCGCCGAACATGTCGGCCCCATTTCCACTGTCACGTACAAAGCCGATGACGGACTTGAACTTGATGGCATACTCACTCTACCCCCAGGTCGCGATCCGAAGAACCTGCCGATAGTTATGCTTCCACATCGCGGCCCCGCCAGCCACGATGTTGAAACGTTTGACTGGTGGGCGCAGGCCTTTGCATCACGCGGATATGCCGTTTTCCAACCAAACTTTCGCGGCTCCACAAATCGAAACCTCGCCTTTGAGAATGCTGGTCACGGGCAGTGGGGGCGCAAGATGCAGACCGATATTTCAGACGGGCTTGCGGAACTTGTGAAGCGCGGCATTGCGGATCCAAAGCGCGCCTGCATCATGGGTGCCGGCTATGGGGGCTATGCTGCTCTAGCCGGCGCTACTTTGCAGCAAGGCATTTACCGCTGCGCCGTGGCGGTTGCTCCTGTCAGCGATCTCAGGGACATGTACTGGACGCGCTATAACCAAAGCGGTCGCAGCAAAATGACGAAGTTCAACCACCTGCGCGTGCTGGGTGACCCGACAAAGTTTGACGAAGTTTCGCCGCGAAAGCGCGCTCGCGAAGCCAATGCTCCCATCCTGCTGATCCATGGCAAAGACGATACAGTGGTTGCCTTTGAGCAGAGCACCAGAATGGTCGATGCATTGAAGTCGGCCGGCAAACCCTATGAGTTCGTCGTGCTTCATGAGGAAGACCACTGGCTTTCCAAATCCGCCACCCGGCAGCAGATGCTCGAAGAAGCCATGAGGTTCGTGCAAAAGCACAATCCAGCTGACTAGGGCGCGCCCAGCCACTTGATCTCGCCGGATCCAAAGCGATCTATGGAGAATGAGCCATATCCATAACTTTCACGCCCACATCTATTTCGACGTTAGCGAGCTTGCGGCAGCGCAAGCTTTCGCCGCTGAAGCTCGGAGACGCTTTGATGTCGCGGTGGGCCACTTCCACGAACGGCCGGTTGGTCCTCATCCGCGCGGCAGTTGCCAGCTAACCATCCCAACCGAGAAATTCGGGGAGTTTGCAACATGGGCAGTGCTCAATCGTGGCGGGCTTACGATCTTTGCACACGCCGAAACAGGGCATGACCTTACAGATCATACAGACCATGTAATCTGGTTTGGCCCGAGCGAGCCGCTGAACCTTTCCATTTTCACGTAGCTTGTCTCACGCTTGCGCGCTGCTCCATTCAGGATATGAAATCAAATTCTGAATAGAAAAAGCATGGAGTGCGCCTTATCATGATCGCTACGCCGCATGGCCCCGTAGGATCAGTCGCCAGCGCGATTAGGATACTTGATCTGCTGGCCGACGCTCCTGCCGCACTGCGGCTGAAGGATATCGCCGCCCCGCTTGGGATCAACACCAGCACCTGCCTCAATATCTTGCGCACGCTAACTGCTACCGGCATGGTGGCGCACGATGCGACTACCAAGACTTACGCGCCGGGACTGGGCCTTGTTGCGCTATCCCGCTCGGCCCTTTCTCGCAACGAGTGTGTAAGAATAGGGGAGCCGCTGCTGCGTGATATTGCCCGGCGACATGCGGTCACGGCCATGCTCTGGCAAAGGGTGAGCCAAGACAAGATGATCCTGCTTTGCGTCGCAACCGGCGAAGACGCCTGGAAAATCCAGGTTCAGGTCGGGTCACGCGCCCCGATCTTGCAAGGCTCGATGGGGCGGCTGATGATCACCTACGCCGGGCTGTCCCCTGAAGGCCGGCGGAAGGCGTTTGACGCGCTGAAGTGGGACCAGCCCATCACGTTCGATGAATTCTCAGCACAGGCAGAGCAGGCGCGCGATCGCGGATGGTCCAGCGATGAAGGCTATTTCAACCGGTCGATGATCAGTCTTAGCGCTCCAGTGATTGGACGAACGGGAAACTGCGACGCCGTGGTCACTGCAGCGATGTTCGCAGGTCAGCATGAGGAACAGAAACGGGCTCAGATTGCTCAGGAACTCATGCGTGTGGCGCTGGCCATGCAGAGCGAGCCTTTCGGCGATGTTTCGTTCGGTTAACACGACGCGGCACCATCAAACGACAAACCGTTTATTCTCTATGCAGAATTTAACACACATATGTGAATAATGTTTGCCCCGGCTCGTTGGCTCCGACATGGTTACGATAACGAATTGGGAGAATCGATGTGTCTGGCGATCAGGTTGATCTGGTCATCCGCGGCGGCCTTGTGGTGGACGGCACCGGGAATGAGCCGTTCGAAGCAGACGTCGCAATTCGCGGCAACTGCATCGTGGAAGTCGTGAAGGACGGTGCGAGGCTTCAGGGTCGAGAGGAAATCGACGCGCGTGGCCACATCGTAACGCCTGGCTTTGTAGATCCACACACCCACTATGACGGTCAGGTCACATGGGACAATCGCCTTGGCCCATCGTCCGGCCATGGCGTGACGACTGCGATTATGGGCAATTGTGGCGTCGGGTTTGCGCCTTGTCGGGCGGGTGAGCAGGACACGATGATCCGCCTGATGGAAGGGGTGGAGGACATTCCGCACCCGGTGCTCGCGGCGGGTCTGCCTTGGACGTGGGAGAGCTTTCCCGAATATCTGAATGCGCTCGAAACCCTGCCACACGACATCGACTTTGCCGCTTTCGTGCCGCACGCGCCGTTGCGGGTCTATGTGATGGGGGAGCGCGCGCTCCGTCACGAAACTGCCACTGCTGAAGATCACGCCCGGATGGCAGAGCTGCTGAAGCAGGGCATGGCTGCAGGCGCGCTGGGCTTTGGCACATCGCAGACGATCATCCACCGATCGAGCGACGGGGAACCGATCCCTACACTCGCAGCCGAAGAAGCCGAGTATATGGCGCTGGCCATGGCGCTGAAAGACGCGGGAACCGGCCTGATCCAGTTCGTGGCCGACTGGGATGAAATCGAAGCCGTGTTCGGGATGCTGGAACGTCTGGTGGAGAGATCGGGCCGCCCGCTGACTTATACTCTCGCCCAGTCGCACACGGCACCGCAACGTTGGCGCAAGCAGATCGCGATGACACAGGCGGCTGCGTCGCGCGGCTTGAATATCAAGGCGCAGGTTATCCCGCGCCCGGTCGGCATGTTGATGAGCCATGCGCTCACACTCAATCCGTTTTACAGCACGCCCACATATGAAAAGCTGATGGGCCTGCCATTCGCAGCGCGGATCACTGAATTGCGTAAGCCGGAGGTGCGCGCACAGATCCTTTCCGAAACCAACGACGCTGACCCGAAGAACAAGCTAGGCGCTCGGGTCCGGAACTTCACCGATATGTACCCGCTGGGCAGTCCACCCAATTACGAACCATCTGCAAGTGACAGCATAGAGGCACGCGCCCAAGCCATGGGCATGTTACCTGAAGAACTGGCTTATGACTTACTGCTGGAAGACGACGGGCAAGCCATCCTCCTGCTTGCCGCTGCCAATTATGCCGAAAAGAACCTCGACTTCGCAGTGGAGCTGCTGCGCCATCCCGATGTTGTGCTTGGGCTGGGCGATGGCGGCGCGCATCTGGGTACTATCTGCGATGCCAGCTACACCACCTTCTTCCTGAAGGAATGGCCAAAGCATCGTGATCAGGGCGAAGCACGGATGGACTTGCCCGGCGTGATCCGCCACCTCACTCGCAAACCCGCTGAACTTGTCGGCCTTCGCGATCGCGGCTTGTTGGCGCCGGGTTACAAGGCGGACATCAACGTCATAAATCTCGATAAGCTGAGCCTCAACCGCCCGGAAATCGCCCATGATCTGCCCGCGGGCGGACGCCGCCTGTTCCAGCGCGCCGAAGGCTATGCGGCGACGCTGGTGAATGGAAGGGTGATCCAGCGCGATGGGGCAATAACCGACGAACTTCCCGGCCAGCTGGTGCGCGGGGCACAAAGCGATCCCCGGCTCTAACCGGCTTATCATACTCAATGGAGACGCCCATGTCTGGCAATTATGGCCCCATCATCGATGCCGACGCCCATTTCGTGGAACCGGCAGAAACCTGGAGCGAGAAATACCTCGATCAGAAATACGCTGCACACGTGCCGAAGCGGGTGATCGACAATCAGGGCCGCACGCGCCGCATGGTTGGCGGCAAGCTGCTGCCATACATCCCGCTTCCCCCGAAACCGCCAATGGAAAAGCTGCCCGGTGCCTCCCAGCCTTTGGCCCGCCTTGCCGACATGGACCGCGCCGGCGTTGACGTGATGGTGATCTATCCCACCGCGGGCCTCTACTTCTTCAGCCTTGAGAACAAGGACGCCTGCGTTGCACTATGCCGTGCTTATAACGACTGGGCGGCGGACTTCATTGCGCACGATCCCAAGCGACTGGTTGCCCCCGCCATCGTCCCCCAGATGGACGTGCAGGCGACCATGGATGAAACCGAACGGGCAATCGCGCGCGGTCTGAAAGGCATTTTCATGCGCCCCAATCCCATTGCAAGTAGAACGCTCGATCATCCTGCATACGAACCGTTGTGGGCCATGCTGGCCGCCAACGACGTGCCCGTTGTTCTGCATGAAGGAACGACGCAGGATCTGCCGCAAGTCGGACTGGACCGTTATGACAACTTCCTGTTCAGGCACATGATCTCACACCCCTTCGAACAGCAGATGGGCCTGCTGAGCCTCATCATGGGCGGCGTGCTGGAACGGCACCCCAACCTGCGCGTGATGATCGTGGAATGCGGTGTGGGCTGGGCCCCCTATTGGCTGGACCGGATGGACGATCATGCGGAACATTGGGGCCACGCCAGCATCCCGTTGCCGATGAAGCCTTCAGAATATTTCAAGCGCCAGGTTTTCGTTGGTGCGGAAGGCGATGAACGCCTGATACCCTTCACGGTGGACGCCATCGGCGATGAAAACATCTGCTTTTCGACCGACTATCCGCACCCGGATCATCCCTTCGATGGGGTCGTTGACGGCATCAAGAACATGGCGGGCTTGAGCGAGGCGTCCAAGCGCAAGATCCTGGGCGAGAACGCCGCGCGCTTGTTCGGGCTGGACACTTCCGCGTGGCGATCCGCTCCGGAAGGCATAAACGCCTCCAGCTGACGGGCGACGGCCATGATCCTTGTGATGCTGGAACGTGCTGCTTTGCGCGAACGGCTGGGCAGCGCACGCTATGTGGAGGGTGACGATATCGCCGCCCTGCCTGCGGATATCCGTGGCCGGATCAGGTCCGTCATCACGACCGGAATGCAGCAGCTGGGAGCGGAGCAGTTCGATCTGCTGCCTCAGCTTGGGTTGGTCGTAGCGATTGGCGCAGGTTTTGAAAGTGTGGACGTCGGCGCGCTCAAAGCCCGGGGCATTCAGCTTGCAACGGGCGGCGGGCTGAACAGCGACGACGTAGCCGAATTTGCAGTCGGCCAACTGATCGCCCTGTGCCGGGGGCTGCCCGAAGCGAACGCCGTGGTGCGCGAAGGTCGATGGCCGCCGGGACATTTGCGCGTGGCCCGCCGCAGTGTGGCAAGCCGAAGCGTCGGCATTGTCGGCCTTGGTCAGATTGGCCTTGCCATCGCCGAACGTCTGGTTCCATTCAAATGTCAGATCGCATGGACTGGCCCTCGTCCAAAGCCAGACGCGCCTTTCCGCTATGTGCCGGACATTCTGGATCTCGCCCGGCAAAGCGATGTGCTCATGATCGCGGCACCGCTGAATGCCGATACGCAGCACATGATTGACGCAGCGGTCTTGGATGCGCTGGGACCGGAAGGACTGATCGTGAATGTCGCGCGCGGCGGCGTTGTTGATGAGGATGCCCTGATCGCGGCCCTTTGCACCCATCGGATCGCAGGCGCGGCGCTCGACGTGTTTGCGCAGGAGCCGACCCAGCCGAAAAAGTGGGCCGATGTACCTAACGCCCTGCTCTCTCCGCACATCGCTGGCGTGACGATCGAGGCGATGAACGCTGTCTACGATCAGGCGGTAGAGCGCGCTGTTGCGTTCATCGGCGATTCCTGACCTCCCAGCGGCCGGTTTTACTGCGCAACTGGTTGTTCGCGAGCAACCAGGCGGTTAGCATCCCGCCACTTGGGAGCAGGAGAACATAATGATCCGCCGATTTTATATCATGCCGTTGAACGCCGGACTGACAAAAGAGCAGGTTGATGAACTGGTTAGCGGCATGAATGCCACCGATGAATTTCTGGACGGCATTTCAGATTCGTGGACCGGGCTGGACGAGGACACGGCGACGGCGATCTGGGAAAACAACCTGATCAACGAAGAAATGTACTCCGGCCCGTATATGCACCATCCCTATCATGCGGGCACTCTGGACGAATACCTGATGGCTGACAGCCCGCGGTGCTGGACGCATGACACGTTCACCGTTCGCTACATGATGGACGACGACCAGCCCCGACCTGAAAAGGGCATTCGCCGCCTGATGCTGCTGAAAATTCCCGAGGATGCCGGAACTGCAGAGCTTGAGGCGCTCGCCGCCTCACCCGCGCACATGTCTGCATCGGTGTTCAAGGCCGATACAATCGGTTGGGTCTCGCCCAAAGGGCGGGCCTGGACCCACGTATGGGAGCAGAGCTTTGCCGATCGCGAGGTGCTAAAAACCTATCTGCAGACGCGCGATGGTCAGGCTACCACCAGCATGGAAAGGTTAAAGCGGCTGGGCGTGGATCTCGATGCTCTGAAGGTTTTCACATATTCGTTCGACGTATCCGAGCGAAAACACGCGAAGCCGATTTCCGATGAAGAAATCCCTGCGTTCTATGCCCTTACCGCGCGACTGAAGATCGATGACGCCGACACTTTCATAGACCTGCTGCGCACTTGTTACGATCCATACGTCACCGAAGCGGGCGGTAAGCTGCATCAACGCTTCCGGACTGTCGAAGCCGGTTATCCCTGGGTTGAAGTGCAATCGATCTGGGAGCTGAAATCCGTGGCAGCGTACCACGATCTGCGGATGGGAACCGGCCGCCATCCGGGCTGGACGCGTTTCGTTACCGACGCGATGCCGCTAGTCATTGATGGCTCGCGGCGCTTTTACCGCGCGTCATAATATACCCGGATGGCGCTGGCAAAAAAACGCCAGCGCCATCCGTTTTGCAATAGGTTAGCCAACGCTTTTAATGGAATGTCACGCCCGCGGGCTTCTGCCCCGTCCGGGCCTGGCACCGCCAAGCCCGGGAACCACACAGTAAGGGGCAACCCACCGGCTGCCCCAACTTCATCAGGGATTAAACTTCACGATTACGTCCAAGCCGTATGTCCGTGCCGGCTCATACGTGGTGGTCATGAGGAAGTTGGGATACTGGAACGGGTAGAGCGGCTTCTTGTTGTCAAACAGGTTCTTTGACCACAGACCAAGTTCCAGGTTAGCCCCGCCAACATCCACATCGCGCAATGCAATACGGGCATTCACGATTTGCTTTGGCGGGATGAACTCAAACGGCGCGAAGACGGGATTAACAATTCTGGTATCCGGATCGTCCAACACGCGCGACTTGCTCTGGAAAGTCATGTCTACCCGGAATGCCAATGTAGCATCCCCGAAGAGAGGCCGCGTAACGTACATCGCATTTACCGAGCCCACCCAGCGGGGTTGACCAGTTGGGCGAATGTCGCGTCCCCGAGCGAGGAGCGGGCTGGGATTCACGTACTTGTTCTTGGTGTACCCGGCAGTGCCGCCGAAGCTCAGCCCGGGCAATGGAGCTACATTAAGTTCGAACTCCAGGCCTTTCGATTTCAACGAACCATTCGTCACCACCGCGATGGGCAGATCCGGTCGACCAATTGCGGGGCCGCTCGTTGCCGCCTGCGCATTGTCGTAGTCCACCTTGTAGGCAGCGACGTTGAAACGCACGCGCCGGTCCCACCAATCGGATTTGAAGCCTACTTCCCAGGATTTCGCTGTTTCCGGAGGGAAGATCAAATCAGCATAGGAACCACCAGACAGGAAGCCAGTGGAATACTTGCCGTACAAAAGAAGCTCATTAGTCGGCTGATAGTTTACGCCAGCAGACCAAGTGAACTTCGTTTTCTTGAAGTTTCCGAGCAATGTGTTGCCAAATACGATCTCCCCACCTGTGGTTCGATTACCAATGAAGGCTCCCTGATCTTGATAGACGCCTCTCTTGTCGTCCTTGGTGATGCGCCCGCCAACGACAACTCCAAGTTCCGGCGTTACAGAGAACTCGGCCTGCGTATAGGCAGCGTAGGACTTCGTCTTGCCATTGGCACGTTGATAGTCTTCCAACGCTATGGTCGTCGATGTTGGCTGGAATGCAATATTCGGCGCAAAACCGGGCAACCCGCTGTCTGTCGATGACGATTGATAGTACATCAGGCCGGCAGTCAAGGCCAGCCAGTCGCTCGTATAGTTTACCTGAAGCTCGTCGCTGACCTGCCAGTGCTTACCGTAGCTTTGACCTTCATAGGGCGCGAAATAAATGGGAATACCCTGCGCATTCGCTCCATTGACTTGCGCCAACAGACCTTGGGCATACTGCTGGATTATGGCCCCCTGCTGGTCAGGAGGCAGCGTGGCGAAACCGGGGGTGCTGGAAGCCGCCGCGAAGATCGCATAGGCCGGAACAGCAGCGGGAGTGAACTCCAGGCCGGAAAGTCCGGCGATCGTGGAGCCGCCTGAAAAGATACGATTTTTCCGGAAGGAGAAGATGTTCTTCACGGCAACGCTGTCAGAAACCTGCCAATCCACTGTGAGGTTATGGCCCTGAACTTTCTGGAATCCTCGTGTGGAGAATGCCTGATTGTAAGCATCCGGGCGGCGATCTCTTGAATTCAATGCAACCGGTCCAAAGGCGCCGCCACCCGGTGGCTGGGCGGCAAGAATGGCCGCCAGCAGCCAGCCAATTTGCGGGTCCGCCGCGTTAATTATCGGTGTAGTGCGGGCCGAACCAGTGAAGTTACCTTCACTCCATTCAAACTTGTATGAAGCGGTTACTGATCCGCCGTTGTCATACCGTAGTGCAGCGAAAACGTTCTCGTAATTGCGGCCACCAACCCACTTCGGAGATTTCTGCCTGCCAACATTTGTGAACGGGTTCGTGCGATCCCAAACAACGCCCGCCCCAAGGTTCCGGACATCACCGCGACTTTGATCGTGGATGTACGTCACATAGGCGCTGAACGGGCCAAAAGCTGGCGTGTCGATGGTAGTACGGGTCCGAAAATGGCCCTGATTGCCGACGGTCACATCCTGACGGAACGCCATGTCGCCCGTTGGATTGCGAGTAACAACACTCACCGCACCTGCCGTGGCGTTACGTCCGAACAGAGTACCTTGCGGGCCACGCAGAACTTCGATCCGTTCAACTTCCATCAGTTCCGAAAGTGTACCGCGCGCGCCGCCCAGATAGACGCCATCAATGTACATCGAGATCTGCTTGTCCTGCAGCGGAGCGGACGGATTGGCGTTAACACCGCGCATAGCGAACGAAATCGAACCAAGTGCACCCGCTGTATTTCGGGCGACAAGACCCGGAGCAAGACCAGTCAAGTCAGCCGCATCCTCAATACGGTTTACGGCGATTGCATCTTGCCCAAGTGCAGTAACTGCCAATGGAACGTCCTGAATACTCTGTTCGCGTTTTTGCGCGGTAACAATGATTTCATTAACGCCGTATCCAGCATCTTGAGCATTTGCTGTGCTCGACACCCCTGCGACCATCGCAAATGCGGTGCCCCCAAGCAGAAATGACCTAAGCCTTTGTCCGTTCATTATTTCCTCCCCCTCGCTTTATTCGCGAAACTGATGGCGCTTCGGTTATTGCAAATTATTGCGCCTTATCGATGACAAGGTTGCATTATTTCAAATTGAATCGTCAAGTATATTCTTTTCAAAAAACCCATGTATGAACTGCAATTCCCCGCAACGAATTACTCTTCCGCTTTAGACAAATTATGCCGCAACTGCGAAAAGCCTCACTGCCGATGAGGTGATTGAATTAATACTTTAGATAGCCGGGGCCAATTGAGCGCGGTGATAGGGGCCGGGATCGGCGTTGCCGAGGCGCATGCATGTCGAAACAGCAACTGTTTCCGGCCGTGCCGTTTTGCTTCGCAGCATCAAACAGAACGCCAAATGGCGTAGCCAAGAATAGGCAGCCGTCCCAGAACGCCAATCCGGCTGCACAATCGATTGACCCGGGCGCGAACTTTCCTAGTGTTCGCCGCCTGTTAAATTGCAACAAGAACACAACAGGGAGCGAGTATGTCTGATTTCGATTTCACAGGTTCACGAGTTGTCGTCACCGGCGGAGCAAGCGGTGTCGGAGCGGCCCTGCTCGACGTTCTCGCTGAACGCGGCAAACCGGAAGTCATCGTTCTCGACATTGCAGAGCCTACCGGCCCGCATGCGACCTTCATCAAGACGAACCTTGCGGACCGCACCTCCATCGACGCGGCCGTCGCCCAGATCGAAGGCCCGATCAACGCACTGTTCAACAACGCAGGCGTGGCGGACACCAGCCAGCGCCAGATCGTGCTGGGTGTGAACCTGCAGGCTCCCATTTACCTTACCGACGCGCTGCTGCCGAAGATTGTTGAAGGCGGTTCGGTTACTACCACCGCCTCGATCGCGGGCATGGCATGGCAAAGGCGCCTGGCAGAAATTCTCGAACTGCTCGCGCAGGATGGATGGGACGCGAAAGCCGCTTGGCTCGATGGCCGCGATCTGGGGGTCGAGACTTACGCCTTCACCAAGGAAGCGATGCAGGTGTGGACAATGCGGGAAGCGGCACGGCTGCGGCAGGCAGGCATTCGCATCAACAGCGTATGCCCCGCCCCTATCGACACGCCGCTGGTGAAGGACTTCTTTGAAACACTGGGTGAGGCGGGAATGAACTTCTCCATCCAGCACGCAGGCGGCCGCATGGTTTCCGCCCGCGAAGTGGCGATGCTGCTCGCCTTCCTCGCCAGCTCAGCCGCATCGTTCGTGAGCGGTCAGAACGTCGATATCGACAATGGCCTGCGCGCCTCGCTCGTCACAGGGATGCTGGATTCTTCCGCAGTCCGTAAATCAGCTTGAAGGAATTGGGCATGAACGGACAATCGCTGAAGGATCGCTCTGTCCTAGTTACCGGTGGCGGCACCGGCATTGGCGCCGCCTGTGCGATCCTTGCCGCCCGCGAAGGCGCAGCAGTCACCATCTGCGGACGCACGCAGGCCAGCCTGGACCGCACCGCTGACAAGATTAAGGGCGAAGGCGGCAAGGCCCACGTCGTGACGGGTGATGTCACTTCAGAACCAGATGTAATCCGCATCGTTCAGGAAACGGTCGGCTTCGGCGGCGGGCTTTACGGCGTGGTCGCCAACGCGGGGGGTGGCACTTCACCGGCACCATTCCACTTGCAGCAGACCGAGGAATTTCTTCGCGTCCTGCACCTCAACGTGCTGTCCACCATGCTGTGCATCAAGCATTCGGTGAAGCACATGGCAGCAGCCGGGGGTGGATCATTCGTGGGAATGTCCTCTATCGCCGGACACGTGACCCACCCGTTCTTCGGTGCGTACACGGTCAGCAAGGCGGGGATCGAGTCCATGATTCAGAACGCGGCGGACGAATACGGCAAGGCCAAGGTTCGCTTCAACGCGATCCAACCGGGATTTATCGCCACCGAGATCATGGAAGGCCTCTCAAAAGGTGGGCCGGTGTGGGATAGCTACATCAGCCAGACGCCTCTGAATGGCGTGGGCGACCCCATGGACATCGCGCATGCCGCACGGTTCCTGCTATCGGAAGAGTCGCGCTGGATAACCGGGCAAATGCTGGCGGTAGATGGCGGCAACTGCCTGCGCCGCGGGCCGGACTATAGCTCCAGCCTTTCGCGGATGTTTGATGCGGAACAGATCGCGCCAGCGGGGGTGTGAGGAGGATTATAGTCCTCACGGCTGATGTTGCGGCCGTGGGGACTGGAACCCCGACAGCCGTGAGCGCACCTCATTCTCCCGGCCAGCACTCCAACAGCGGCAGGTCAAACCCGTCCTGCTTCACTAGGCGGGTGCGATAGCCATGGCGGCCCAGAGCAGCTTCGACTGCTCCTGTGGTCATCTCGTCGTTCACGGGGTGAACCTCCACGATCATCCTTGGCTGGAACCGCCGGAAAAAATCATCGTCGCCAAAGATTACGGCCTCGCCGCCTTCGATGTCGCACTTGATGAAGTCTACCCGATCAAGCCTGAATTTATCCGCAATCGTCTCCAGCGTGAATGAAGTGACCAGCCCGCCGCTGTCCTTGATCCGGGTGCCCACGATATCGGATGCAGAGGAGCCCATGCTGCCTTCGCTGGAGAAGGAAATACCATCATTGTGGCTCCATACCGCCCCCTCCAGCATATCGATCCGCTGGCCACTGGCATCGGCATATCGCGCGAAGTTGGTGAGCGCCGCAGCTAGATTGGCCCGGTCTGCCTCCACCGCGATCACCTGCCCGTCAGCGCCGCACTCGCGCCTGAATAGAATGGATGTAAGGCCGGCATAGGCACCCAGATCAATAGCCACCGATCCCGGACCAAGCGCAGCAAATTCCAGATATTGCTGGGTGGTCTGCACCGGTTCCGCGATTGAGGGAAACATGATCTCGTGCAGATCGAATCCGCGCACTCGATGGGACCGGGTTGAGGAATAATCGACGAGTTGCACGCCGTCTGTCGCCACCGGTTCAACAGCATCGAAGAAAAAGTCGAAATTCTCGATCAGGTCGAAAGTATAGATCGCATGGCGCGCGGCAGAGCGGATAACCCGATCGCCCTTGCGCAGATCGATCCAGTCGCTCCCGAACTCGCACGATAGGCCCGCGCCCCCGGCCTTCTTTCGAACCCGGGAGCGAAACAGGGTCGCCATATAGACGGCAAGAGCCGTTGCATGGAGCGTGTCATTGGAACGGACCAGCCGCTTTACTGTGTTCAGCACGATAATCCTGACCCAAACTGCCTTTAGCAAGGCGATTTCATAAGCAGTTGTCCGGCGGATAGGCGGCCGGAATAGCCACCCGGAATTTCACCAGGTCCATGCGAGTTGGAAAAGACTATCGCGGGTTAGGTTGGCGTGTAAAGCAGCTATCTGGGCTATATTGATTTTAATTTAGACAATTACTAACGATGTCAGTGTCCTGACCACAAGGCGCACGATGAGTTTCGAAGGCGCGCTTATCATTACCAAGCTGGCCTAAACTACGGTCGCCACCATGTTCTTCTTGCCGTCCTGCTCGGTCCAGACGTTTACGCCATCCTCGCCCACCTCACCGCAAACGTGCAAAAGCGCGCCGCTGAAAGCGGGCTGCTGCCCCCGGAATGAGAACTTCGTGATCGGCCCGCCCATATTGCGCGCGGCCAGATCGATCAGCAACGTCGCCTGCAGCGGCCCATGCACCACCAGTGCCGGATAGGCTTCCTCATCCCGAGCATAGGGCAGGTCATAATGAATGCGGTGGCCGTTCATCGTCAGCGCAGAATAACGGAACAACAGCACCGTATCCGGATCGACCGTTTCATGCCATGCGGCTTGGGGAGCCGGTCCGTCACCCGAAGCGGCGGCAATGGAACCTTGGGCGGAAGGTTCGCGATAGACGAGATCCTGCTCCTCGATGATCGCAAGGCCGTCCTCGCCGCTTAACCTGTGCTCCACTGTCACGAACACCAGCTTGCCGGTCTTGCCAGACTTTTCCTGCACATTCAGGATCTTGGAAACCTTCGTCACGCGCTCACCCAAATGCAGCGGCTTCACGAACTCCACCCGTCCTCCGGCCCACATCCGACGCGGCAGCGGCACCGGCGGCAGGAACCCGCCCTTTGCAGGATGGCCATCTTCGCCAAGCCCCACAGGGGGCTGAACATTCCAGAAATAGAGCCAATGATGCAGCAGCGGCAGTGGTTCGCCCCCCGCCTTTGCTGAAACGTCGCCAAGCGCAGCACGCAGCGCATTGCTACGGGCGGGCTCCATTACGTCCATTAATTCTTCACTACGGCCAATCCAGTCTGAAAATTCGCTGCTCATGGCGTGTCTCGCCGCTCCCCGTGCAAAGTTGTGATATGACGGGCCAAATAATGCTCGCCAATTTCTTTGGTCTGTTCCCCAACTGCGCGGCCGGGTCAACACCCCAGCGCTTGCACGGCGATGCGCTTTCTGTAACGTCGGTTGCGGGGCAAGCGGCCAAATCAGAGCCGCCGGGGATGACGGGGGAATCCAAGCAATGCAGGCTGGACGTGTTTTGCGCCTTATCGGCGGGCTGTTGTATGGTTCGATCCTGCTGGCGATCGGGCTGTGGATGGCCTGGTGGGGCGGCAAACTGCTCATGCTGGGCGGATCGTTCTATTACCTGCCTGCCGGACTTGCGGCGGCCATCTCTGGCGTTGCGGTGATTACCGGGCGCTGGCGGATGGGCGGTTGGATCTTCCTTGCCCTGATGGTCGCCACACTGATCTGGTCCTTGATTGAGGCAGGGCTGGATGGCTGGGCGCTGCTGCCGCGCCTGTTGTCTCCCTTTGCGCTGGGCCTGCCGTTTCTGCTGATCGCGCTTTTCAGCAGAGGCACCCCGCGCTGGGCCGGCTTTACGACGCTCACAGTGGCAGTGGTGCTAGTCGCTGCGATCTGGATTACTACGGGCCACAAATTGCCCGTCCCCAGCGAACGCGCGATGACGGCCAACGCCGCCGCTGACCCGGTAGGAGAATGGACCCATTTTGGCGGCACCAATCAGGGCAGGCACTTCTCCAACCTCGCTCAGATCGATCGGAGCAATGTGGCCCAGTTGGAGAAGGTCTGGACGATTGATCTTGGCCCGTGGGCTATGCCGCCAACAGGCCCATTGGCCCAAGTGCAGACCGTTTCGCTGCAGGCCGGAGACCTGCTTTACAACTGCACGCCGTTTAGCGACGTGATCGCCAGCGAGCCGGAGACGGGCAAGATCGCGTGGCAGTACGATGCAAAGTCAGACACCTCTGGACACTTCCTCACCAAGTGCCGGGGCGTTGCTTACCATGCCGTACCGAATGCAAATGGCCTGTGCGCTCAGCGAATATTCGTGGCCGCAACGGACGGCAGGTTGATCGCGCTCGACGCACGAAGCGGCAAGCTGTGCGAAAGCTTCGGGCAAGATGGCATTGTCGATCTCAAAGCCGGTATAGTTCAACGCAATCCGGGTTATTTCCGGCAGACATCCGCGCCCACCGTAGTACGAGGCAAAGTGGTACTGGGCAGCGCCATCGCCGATGGACAGCACGCGGGCGAACCATCTGGCGTGATCCGCGCCTTTGATGCACTGACCGGCAAGCTCGTCTGGGCGTGGGATGTCGACAATCCCGATCACAGCGACGAACCGCCGGCGGGGCAGAACTATGCGCAAGGCACGCCCAACGCATGGGCGCCGCTCAGCGCCGATGAGACACTCGGCATGGTCTATGCCCCGCTCGGCAACGCAACGCCTGATTACTATGGCGGCCACCGTTCAGAAGGCAGCAACAAGTTCGCCAGTTCCATTGTCGCGCTCGATGCCGATACGGGCAAGCTGAAGTGGTATTTCCAGACCGTCCATTATGACGTGTGGGACTATGACATCGCTTCCCAGCCAGTGCTGTTCGATTGGCACGGTCCGGATGGGCGAGTGGTCCCTGCCCTGCTGCAACCCACCAAGCGTGGGCAGACCTTCCTGTTTGACCGGCGTGACGGCACGCCGCTGTTCCCGATAGAGGAGCGCCCGGCGCCGCAGCGAGGAGCAGTGGAGAATCTCGCAGCCACTCAGCCATGGTCCCCCGGATTCGCCCGCCTTGATCGCCCGCTACTGCAAGAACGAGACATGTGGGGGATGAGCGCGCTGGATCAGCTCTGGTGCCGCATCAAGTTCCGCGAGGCGCGCTATGACGGATACTTCACGCCGCCCGGCGTGACCCCAAGCATTGCCGATCCCGGTTATGCGGGCGGCACCAACTGGGGCAGTTTCTCGGTCGATACTGCGCGCCAGCTTGGCTTCACCGTCTCGATGGAACTGGTGAATTACATTCGCCTGATCCCGCGTGATGAACTAGAAGCCCGCGCGCTGAAGGCCGATTCAAAGGGCAACCTTGGCGGGCCAGTGGCGCAGGAAGGCACGCCTTATGCGGCCTCGATCTCGCCCTTTGTCTCTCCGCTTGGCATTCCCTGCCAAGAGCCGCCCTTTGGCCGGATCAACGCCATCGATCTTTCCACCGGCAAGCTGGTCTGGCAGCGCCCCTTTGGCTCAGCCCGCGACCTTGGTCCGATGCGCATGAAATCGCACTTGCCCTTCACCATCGGCACGCCTCCCTTTGGCGGCACAATGGCCACGGCGGGCGGGCTGATCTTCGCGGGTGCATCGCAGGACCACGCCTTCCGCGCCTATGACAGCAAGACGGGTGAGCTTTTGTTCGAGGCGGACCTGCCCGGCAATTCGGCCACGCGCCCGATGACGTTCCGTTCAGGCAAGGATGGACGCCAATATGTCGTCGTTGCGTCAGACGCCGCACCGACAGGCGGCAAACAGCGCGGCGTGATCACAGCCTTCGCCCTGCCTCGCAACTGACGGAACCCTGACATGCGCCTTGTTTCCCTGTTGCTGATCACCCTGTTGGCAGCGTGCAATCCCGCTGCGCACACCGCAGACCCGACTGCGGTGGCTGATCCCGATGAATGGCATCAGTTTGGCCGTACTCCGGGCGAGCAGCACTATAGCCCGCTGAATCAGATCGACACCGGCAACGTGGGCAATCTGGCGCTCGAATGGTTCGCCGATCTGCCGTCCGAAAACACTGCAACCGGGCCGATCATGGCCGAAGGCAAGGTGTTCATAACCACCGGGCACGGCCATATCCGCGCCTTTGATGCCGTCACCGGCAAACCGCTTTGGGATTACGATTCCGGAGCACGCGAGGCATCCAAGGGACTTCAATTGCAGATGGGCTGGGGGCCCAAGGGCCTCGCCTACTGGAAGGGACGCGTTTACCTGGGCACCCACGACGGGCGCGTCATTGCCGTCAACGCCAAGGACGGCGCGTTGGCGTGGGAGCAGCGCGAATATCCAGCAGGCGACATGCGCTATACCGATGGCCCGGTCCGCGTGTTTGATGGCAAGGTTATCGTTGGCCACGGCGGCGCGGATTTCAGCCCCATTCGCGGATTCATCACCGCCTATGATGCCGACAGCGGCAAGCAGCTCTGGCGCTTTTACACCGTGCCCGGCAACCCGGCTGACGGGTTTGAGAACAAGGCGATGGAACTGGCCGCAAAGACGTGGCGCGGCGAATGGTGGAAACAAGGTGGCGGCGGAACCGCATGGAATGCCTTCTCCTATGATCCGGAGCTTGGCTTGATCTATATCGGCGTCGGCAACGGTTACCCTTATAATCAGGCACTGCGCAGCCCCGGCGGCGGCGACAACCTGTTCCTTTCCTCCATTGTGGCGGTGAAGGCCGATAGCGGCGAATACGTTTGGCATTACCAGGTCTGCCCCGGCGAGCAGTGGGACTGCACCGCCACCCACGATATGAGCCTGGCCACTGTGGAGATTGATGGCAAGCCACGCAAAGTACTGCTGCAGGCACCGAAAAACGGCTTCTTCTATGTGATCGACCGGGTGACGGGTGAGCTGCTGTCCGCAAAGCCCTTTGCCGACAAGATTACTTGGGCCAGCCGCATAGACCTGAAGACCGGACGCCCGGTGGAAAATCCCGGAGTCCGATATAACGGTAAAGATAGCCTGTTCGAACTTTGGCCCGGCGTGCGCGGGGCGCATTCGTGGCTGCCGCAAAGTTACAGCCCCCGAACGGGCCTTGTTTACATTCCCGTCATCGAAGGAGCTTCCCGGATTGGCGAAAAAGGATTGGACCTGGCCAATCTTTCTCCCGCAACGGCCTCGGGCGTAACACTGGACCCCGATCCGGATCTGCCCGGCGCGCGGCGGGGATTCCTCAAGGCATGGGATCCGGTAACGCAAACCGAGCTCTGGCGTGTGCAGGTGCCGGGCAACTGGCCCAGCGGTACGATGGCGACGGGAGGGGATCTGGTATTTCAGGGCAAGATGGACGGCCAGTTCACTGCCTATGATGGCAAAAGCGGCAAGGAACTGTGGAGCTTCGCCGCCGGTGCTCCGGTTGTTGGCCCGCCGATCAGCTATCGCGTGAACGGCAAGCAGTACGTCACCGTGATAACAGGCAACGGTGCGGGCGGTGGCGGCTTGTTTTCCGATGCAAATGCGCAATTCAATACTGACTATCGCCTGCCCCGCCGGGTTTTGACATTCACGTTGGAGGGGAAGGCCAAGCTGCCCAAGCCAGCACTTCGTGAAGCACGCGCACCGCTGGATGATCCCACCTTCAAACCGGATCCCGCGCTGATGCAGCAAGGGGGTATGGCGTTCGGCGCCTGCATGGTGTGCCACGGGTATAACGCCCGGTCTGCCGGTACGGCCCCAGACCTGCGGACATCGCCCTTCATCCTTGATGAGCAGGCGTTTCGCAAAGTGGTGAAGGAAGGAGGCCTGGTGCCTGCGGGGATGCCTGCGTTCCCCTATCTGGACGACAAGGCGATTGAGGCCATCCGTCACTACCTGCGAGCACGCAGCCAGCAACTGGGCGAGGAGAAGGCAGGAAATTAGCCCCGCCAAGTTCGCCTTGGACGCTAAACCTCGCTTCCCGCGAAATCCGATGGTACCGCACTATGATGGATGATCTGTTCGCCGATGGCGTAATCTCTCACCAGACGCTTGCTCGAACCGATATCGAGGCTCTCGCCGGTGTTCCACGTTCGTTGAGCGACTGCGAATTGAGCGAGGCGGATCTTTCTGGCCTCGATCTGTCGCGTTGGAGTTTTGAGCGATGCGAATTTCGTCGAACAAGTTTCAATGGCGCTAATCTTGAAGGCAGCCGTTTTCGCGCATGTCGCGGGGCATTTGCTTCGTTCGTTGGCTGCGACCTTACCGATGCTGCGTTTTCATCCAGTGATTTCAATAATGCATCGTTCAAGAAAGCCATTTTGGAAGGGGCAAAGTTTGTCAGCTGCAAGCTGACCGGAGCCGATCTATCCGAGGTGCGAGCCATGGATTACCACTTCGAAGAAACCCTGCTGATCGATGCCCGACTGACCGGCCTTTCGTTCAAAAAGACAAAGCTTGTGCGCGTGGACTTTTCGCAAGCGGACTTGCGCAAATGCGACTTTCGGATGACCACATTTGAAGCGTGCAGCCTGCGTGACGCGCTACTGAATTCGGCGCGTTTTGAAGGCGCGGATCTTCGCGGTGCCGATCTTGGGGGCGTCAAGCTGGAGGACGCTTCGCAGTTTCGCGGCGCCACCATATCGCGCGATCAAGCCGCCCAGCTTCTCAGCGAGCTTGGGTTGAAAGTACGATAACGCTCAGCATCTAGGCTACCAACGATTCCAGTATCTGGATCGTGCCGCTATCCGCGTCGATTTCCGCCATCGTCCCGACCGGCAGGCTCAGCGTCCCTGCAATATGGCCAAACCGCGCGCCTTCAAAAGCCGGGACACCCAGCTTTGAAAAGTGGCTGTCCATCACCTCATACACGGTGAAATTGCCATAAGGCGCGCCGGGGTTGGAGCAATTGGTACATTGGCCGAAAACGACGCCCGCCAAGTTCTCCAGCACTCCGGATTGTGCCAGTTGGGTCAAAAGCCGATCTACGCGGTATTCCGCCTCGTTCGTTTCCTCCAGAAACAGGATCGCTCCTGAAAAGTCCGGCAGGTATGGCGTGCCCACCATCGCGGCGAGCACCGAGAGATTGCCGCCAAGCAGGCGTCCCCGTGCCTTGCCTCCCCGGAAGGTATGCAATCCGGTACGCTTGACCAGGTTACCGGCATTCGGCGGCGGCGGCAGGGCGTAAGTTGGCGTTGCCGCCGTGAAGGCAAGCTGCTGGAAATCAGTCCACACCCCTTTGGGCCAGGAATGCGCCGCATTCGGCCCGTGAATGGATCCAAACCCCGCCTTCGCCCACAGCGCGAGCAGCAGCGAAGTAATGTCGCTAGATCCCACCAGCAGCTTCGGCGTTTGGCGGATCGCATCGAAATCCAGCAGGGGGAGCAGGCGCTGGCACCCCCAGCCACCCCGCACCGCGAAAATCGCGCGCACCGTGTCGTCAGCAAACATCGCCTGGACATCGGACGCACGCTGCTCATCGGTTCCGGCCATATAACCATAGCGTGAAAGCAGGTGACTCCCAGCTTTCGGCACCAAGCCCATGGCGCGCACTGTCTGGCTTATTTGCTCAACGCCGAACCGATCCGCCACAAAGCCTGCAGGGCAGATAAGCCCCACAGTATCGCCAGCACGCAAGCGCGGCAGCTTGATCCCCTGTGCGGTCCCTGTCGCGGCGGTTCCCATGATCGGCAGCCCCGCCGCGCCCAATATTGCTGCGGCGCCAAGCCCGCCCAGAACACTTCTTCTCTCCACCATAACGGCAGCCTACCTCCGTGATTTTCACTCGACAAGCCGATCACGCACAGGCCATTGAACGCCCATGACTGAAGATTCCCCAAACGTTTCGCATCGTCGTTTTTACAAAGCGGAGCAGGAAGCCTCTTTCGCAGACGCCCGCCCTTGCAACACGCCGCAACAGCAGCACTCCTCGTATAGGTTGGCGTTTCGCGATACTGACTTTCTGCTGCGAGACGAGCTCCGCCCGGTGCGATTTCAGCTTGAATTGCTCAAGCCGGAAATGCTGTTGGAAGAGGCCAACATCGGATCCACCCTCGTCATCTATGGCTCGGCGCGCATCCCCGCGCCCGATGCGGCCGAGGCAGCGCTGAAAGTCGCGACCACGCCGGAACGCAAAGCGGTGGTCGAGCGGTTGGTGGCCAAGTCCCACTATTATGAAGAAGCGCGCAAGCTGGCCCGTTTGGCGAGCTCGTGCGCAGTAGTTGAAAAAGGCATGCGACACTTCGTTGTATGCTCAGGCGGCGGTCCCTCGATCATGGAGGCGGCCAATCGCGGCGCAGCCGACGTGGGGGCCGAATCCATCGGCCTCAACATCGTATTGCCGCATGAACAGACGCCCAACAGCTATGTCACGCCGCGCCTTTCGTTCCAGTTCCACTACTTCGCGCTGCGCAAGATGCATTTCCTGATGCGCGCGCGGGCGCTGGCCGTATTCCCTGGCGGCTTCGGCACGCTGGACGAATTTATGGAAGCGCTAACCCTGATCCAGACCGGCAAGATGAAGCCGATCCCGATCCTGCTGTACGGCAAGGAATACTGGAATCGGATCATCAATTTTCAAGCGATGGCCGAAGAAGGTGTCATCAACCCGGAGGATATGGACCTGTTCCACTGGGTCGAAACCGCCGAAGAGGGGTGGAAAGTCATCAGCGATTTCTATGACCTATCCTGTGGTATTTAGAGCTTGGTTATCTCTCACGGCCTGATGTCCTAGTGGCCCGTGCCCGGCACCAAAGCCGGGTGCGTTTTCAAGCGCTCCTCTCACAAATGTGCGCGCCCGGCAGATAGCATCCGGCAGGTCCAGCCCGGCGCCCAGAAACGTGGCGATGGCGCTCGACAGGGTACAGCCGGTGCCATGCGTGTGCCGCGTTTCGATGCGCGGCGCTTCCCAGACCTGCGTTTCATGACCCGGCCGGATCAGGCGATCTGTCACTATCGCCCCTTGGGCATCGCCGCCCTTCGCAAGGCAGGGAATGCCGCGGGCTTCCATCGCATCGAGGCCGCCCAGCGCAGCAAGTTCCGGCACATTGGGCGTCGTAAGCGTAGCAAGGCTCATCAGACGCTCAAACGCAGCAATGGTTTCCGCATCGGCCAGTACTGAGCCGCTTGTGGCCACCATGACGGGATCGAAAACCACAGGCGCGGCCAGCGCTTCGAGCCCGTCCGCCACCGCATTGGCGATGGCCGCTGATCCCAACATCCCGATCTTTACCGCATCGACGCCGATATCGCTGACACAGGCGTCGATCTGCGCGACGATGAATTCAGGCGAGAGCAATTCCACCGCAGTGACACCCAGTGTGTTCTGGGCAGTAATCGCGGTGATCGCCGTCATCGCATAGCCGCCAAGCACGGTGATCGTCTTGATGTCAGCCTGGATTCCGGCGCCGCCAGAAGAGTCGGACCCGGCAATGGAAAGGACACGTGGTGGAAGGGCCATAGCGGTCAGGCTGCCGCCTGCTCGACCGCCGCGCAAATCGAGGCAACTGCAGCCTCAACCTCGCTCTCATTGTCGCCTTCAGCCATCACGCGGATCACTGGCTCTGTGCCAGAAGGACGGATTATAAGCCGCCCCTTGCCTGCGAGCTTGGCTTCGGCATCGGCAATCGCTGCTTTCACCGTTTCACTTTCCAACGGCTTGCCGCCAGCGAAGCGGACATTGCGCAGAAGCTGCGGCACCGGATCGAACAAGTGCAGCAATTCGCTGGCTCGCTTCCCGGACTGCACCAGCGCGGCAAGTACCTGGAGCGCGGCAATCGTTCCATCACCGGTGGTCGCATGGTCGAGCAGGATCATGTGGCCCGATTGCTCACCGCCCACGTTGAAGCCGCCACTGCGCATCCTTTCCAGCACGTGGCGATCGCCCACGGCGGCGCGTTCCAGCACAAGGCCGCGTCCCTGAAGGTAACGCTCAAGGCCAAGGTTGGACATGACCGTGGCGACAACGCCGCCACCGGAAAGCTGTTGCCTGTCAGCAAGCTGCGTCCCGATCAGCGCCATGATCTGATCGCCGTCCACGGCTTGACCCTTTTCGTCGACAACGATCAGGCGGTCCGCATCACCATCCAGGGCGATACCGATGTCCGCCCCGGTTTCGATCACCTTGCGGGTGATTTGCTCAAGGTGAGTGGATCCGCACTCGTGGTTTATGTTCTTGCCGTTGGGAGAGACGCCCACCTTTTCAATCTCTGCCCCCAGTTCCCAGAATGCAGATGGAGCCACCTGATATGCCGCACCATTGGCGCAATCGATTGCGATCTTCAGGCCATCAAGCCGCACATTCTCCGGCAAAGAAGCTTTCACGGCGTGAATATAGCGCCCCCCGGCATCGTCGATCCGACGAGCACGGCCAATCTCTTCTGCCGCCGCCAGCGGGGGTTCCGCGGCCAGCATCGCCTCGATCGCCAGTTCGTCTTCGTCCGAAAGCTTAAAGCCGTCCGGGCCGAACAGCTTGATGCCGTTATCTTCATACGGGTTGTGGCTGGCGGAAATCATCACGCCCACATCGGCGCGCAGTTCACGGGTGAGCAGCGCAACTGCGGGGGTTGGCATTGGCCCCAGCAGAACCACGTCCATGCCAACGCTGGTGAAACCCGCCACCATGGCGTTTTCCAGCATGTAGCCGGAAAGGCGCGTATCCTTGCCGATCACCACGCGATGCTTGTGCGTTCCGCGCAGAAACCGCGTTCCCGCGGCTTGCCCAACGCGCATGGCGACCGCTGCCGTCATTGCGCCGGCATTGGTCCGCCCGCGAATGCCATCGGTTCCGAAATATTGTCTGGTCATGAGTCTGAGCACTTAGCCTGAAAATCCTGCCAAAGTGCTATGTCGCCACGCGGCGGCGATGTCACCACGCCATTTTACACCCGTTGCATTGATGGCGCTTCAAGCTTCGAGTTCGATGTCCCAGTACAGCCAGTCTCGCCAGGTTTCGTGCAGGTAGTTCGGCGGAAAAGCGCGCCCCCGTTCCTGCAATTGCCAATTGGTGGGGCGAATCGGACGAACAATTGGCGGCATCTTCGCCTGAGTCGGCGTGCGCCCACCCTTTTTCATGTTGCAGGACGCACAGGCCGTTAGGATGTTTTCCCAGCTTGTTCGCCCGCCCAGCCGCCGGGGGATGACGTGGTCGAAAGTGAGGTGCTTGGGCGAACCACAATACTGGCAGGTGAACCGGTCGCGAAGGAATACGTTGAAACGAGTGAAAGCGGGAAATTCTGATGGGCGCACATATTGCCGAAGCGCGATGACGGAAGGGATCTGCATCGTCCAGTTCGGACTGTGCACCTCGCGGTCATAACATTCGAGGATATCCACCCGCTCAAGAACGACTGCCTTGATGCTCGTCTGCCAAGGCCAGAGGCTTAGCGGGTAATAGGAAAGCGGAGTATAATCGGCATTCAGGACCAAAGCAGGGCATTCAGCCAAGTTGCGGGAGGGATCATCCTCCGCGCTGCGGAAATGGGCCGCGCGCGCTATCAGCTCTGCCTTGAGCATGGCCTCCGGTCGCTGGCATATGTTGCGCTATGATGGCACTCCATAGCAGCAAAAGAGCATGACCGGGATTCGCCGTCAAGACCGGTGCTGCGCGCTATCGGCTGCTCTCGAAAGATCACTTTTTATACAGCTGTTTGCTTGCAGGGGCACCAGCCTGCCGCCTATGCCCGGCGCATGATCCGCACCCGCTTTGCGCCAAGTCCCAACGGGCCGCTGCACCTCGGCCATGCCTTCGCTGCAATCGTCGCACACGATCTTGCACGGGGACGGGGCGGGACATTCCTGCTGCGGATTGAGGACATTGATGGGGACCGCAGCCAGGACAAATTCGCCGCGGCGATAATCGCCGATCTGGAATGGCTTGGTCTCACTTGGGACGAACCGCTAGTCTATCAGTCGTCACGCCTTGAAGCCTATCGGCAAGCGGCACGGCGATTGAAGGATGAAGGGCTGCTCTACCCCTGCCGCTGCACCCGGGCGGAGATTCAAGCGGCGGCCACGCAGCACGGGCCGGACGGTCCTGTCTATCCCGGCACCTGCAAGCATCGCGAAGTTGACCCGCAAGGGGCCTCATGGCGGCTTGATGTGGCAGAGGCACTTCGACGCACTGGACCTCTCGAATGGATCGACGAGCTGGCCGGGCCGCAAATGGCAAGGCCGGACCTGTTCGGAGATGTTGTGATCGTTCGTAAGGACAATCCGGCTTGCTACCACCTGGCGGCCACGCTGGACGATGCAACCGATGGCGTCACACTGGTGACGCGCGGGCGCGACTTGTTTGAAGCCACCCACATCCACCGCTTGTTGCAGGCGCTGCTTGGTCTGGCGGTGCCGCGCTGGCATCATCATGCGCTACTGATCGAACCGGATGGCCGCAAGCTGGCCAAGCGCAGGGGCTCCCCCTCCCTGGCGGACCGGCGCGAGCGTGGAGAGGACGGCCTCGCGCTTGCCGAGGATCTCAGAAACGGAAGACTCCCCTCTGGCATTTCGCTGTCCCGCGATTAAATAGGAGCGATGAGCACCTTTCTGATCCTCGTCATTATCATCCTGATGATCCTAGTGGTCGTCAGCCTTGTGCGTGGCATCATCGCCTTCATGAAAAGCACCAAGATGGATCTTGATCGGGATGAAGGTGCCGGGGCCAGCGAAATGCAGCTCAAGCAGAACAAGATGATGTTCGCGCGCATCAAGTATCAGGCACTGGCTGTCGTGGTCGTGGCTCTTTTGCTTATGATGAGCAAATAGGGCCCGCACTTTTGGTTAAGCTCAACAGGATATACACCGGCACCGGCGATGACGGCACCACCGGTCTGGTGGATGGCAGCCGGCTGCCGAAGCACGCGCCGCGCATGGTGGCGATCGGTGCTGTGGATTCTCTGAACTGCGCCATCGGCTTTGCCATCTGCGCGATGGAAGCGGGCGAACATACGCACACCCTTTCCCGCATCCAGAACGACCTGTTCGACCTGGGCGCCGATCTGGCGACGCCGGGCGAAGACTTCACTCCATCCGAAATGGTGCTGCGCATCATCCCCGCACAGGGCGAATGGCTGGAAAGCGCGATCGATGCAGTGAACGCCAACCTGCAGCCGTTGCGCAGCTTCATCCTACCCGGCGGAAGCGAGGCGGCGGCGCGTGTCCACATCGCCCGCGCATCGGCGCGCGATGCCGAACGGCACATTTCCGCGCTGGCATCAGCCACTCCGATCAATCCCGCCGCTCTCGTTTACGTGAATCGGCTGTCGGACTATCTTTTTGTTCTGGCACGGGCATTGAACGAGAACGGCGCCCGCGACGTGCTCTGGGTGCCGGGCGCAAACCGCTAACCAATCTCCAAAACTGCCCGTCAGGGGACGGGAACAACAACAATTCGAAAGGGAACCAGATGCAAACTATTGCGGTGATCGGCGCGGGCCAGATGGGCGCGGGCATTGCGCAGACGGCGGCGCAAAGCGGCAGGAAAGTGCTGCTGACCGATGTTAGCGTAGAGATCGCCGAACAGTCGAAGGCCAAAATCGGCAAGACGCTGGACAAGCTGGTTGCCAAGGAAAAGATCACGGCAGCAGACGCTGCCGCCACTCTGGAAAAGATCATCCCGGTTGGCGACTATGCTCCGCTCAAGGAAGCCGAATTCATTATCGAAGCGGCGACCGAGCGTGAGGAAATCAAGCTCAAGATCTTCGAAGCGGCGGCCAAGGTGCTGGGCGACAACGCCATCATGGCATCGAACACCAGTTCCATCCCGATCACCCGCATGGCTGCCAGCATGCCCGATCCTTCGCGCTTCATCGGCATGCACTTCTTCAATCCGGTTCCGCTGATGAAGCTGGTGGAAGTGATACCCGGTCTCGCCACGTCTCAGGATACGACCGATCGTACCCGCGCGCTGGCCGAAAGCATGGGCAAGGAAGTCGTGGTCGCTGGTGACGAGCCGGGCTTCATCGTCAACCGCCTTGCCGTGCCGCTGCTGAACGAAGCTGTCTTCGTGCTCGGTTCGGGCGTCGGCTCGGTCACAGATATCGACAAGGGCGTCATGCTGGGCCTCAACCACCCGATGGGTCCGCTGACACTGGCCGATTTCGTGGGCCTCGATACTGTGCTGGAAGTGCTGAAGGTTCTGCAGGACACCACCGGCGATCCGAAGTACCGGCCCGCGCCGCTTCTGGTCAAATATGTGGAAGCCGGCTGGCTGGGCGTAAAGACCGGCCGTGGTTTCTATGACTATTCCGGGCCAGAACCTGTTCCCACCCGCTAATCAATCAGCCGCAGCGTCGCGCTTGAGTTCGTAGAGGATATCAAGCGCCTCGCGCGGCGACAGCGCATCC
Organism: Novosphingobium sp.; assembly: GCA_045629505.1. Classification (GTDB taxonomy): domain Bacteria; phylum Pseudomonadota; class Alphaproteobacteria; order Sphingomonadales; family Sphingomonadaceae; genus Novosphingobium. The sequence continues at coordinate 42,684 of JAZQRJ010000036.1, read as the reverse complement.
AAGTCCAGGAACTGCAGGCGTTCCCGGATGGCGTCCACCGTCTCTTCCTGATGCTTTGCAGCAGCGGCAAACAACGGCAATTCGCCCAGCCCGGCAGCAAGCCCGCCGGTTTCCGCCCTGCCCTTTTCCAGCTTTTGCAGAACCGACTTCGCACGGGCAATTACCTGCGGCGAAACGCCCGCCAGCTTGGCAACGGCAAGACCATAGCTGCGATCGGCCGGCCCTTCGGCCAGTTCGTGCAGCAATACCAGATCACCCTTCCACTCACGCGCGCGAACGTGATGGAGTGATAGCGCATCGCACGTTTCGGCAAGGCGCGAGAGTTCGTGGTAATGCGTGGCGAAGAGACAGCGACAGCGGTTGATTTCGTGCACCGCCTCTACCACCGCCCAAGCCAGCGCCAGCCCGTCGTAAGTGGAGGTGCCGCGCCCGACCTCGTCCAGAATGACGAAGCTGCGTTCAGTCGCTTGTGAAAGGATCGCCGCCGTTTCCACCATTTCCACCATGAATGTGGAGCGTCCGCGAGCCAGATTGTCTGAAGCGCCCACGCGGCTGAACAGGCGGTCAACCAGTCCGATCTTTGCCCGCACGGCAGGAACGAAGCCACCGGCCTGAGCCATCAGCACGATCAGCGCATTCTGGCGCAGGAAAGTGGACTTACCGCCCATGTTCGGGCCGCCGATCAGCCAAAGCCTGCTATCGCGTGACAGCACACAATCGTTGGCAACGAACCGTTCGTTGCCCGATGCCAGCGCCGCTTCCACAACCGGGTGCCGCCCGCCTTCGATCTCCAGACAAGCTTCGTCCACGATCTCCGGCCTGCACCAACCCGCCTGAGCGGCCTGTTCTGCCTGTCCGGCGGACACATCGAGACGCGCCAGCGCAGCGGCGGTTTCGGCAATGGGACGGCGCGATTCGACAGCAATCGCCACCAGTTCCTCAAAGTGCGCTTCCTCAGCCGCAAGCGCATGAGCACCTGCCTCGGTGATCCGCGCGGCTTCCTCATGCAGCGCCAGCGCGTTGAAGCGCACCGCACCGGCCATAGTCTGGCGATGGGTAAAGCCACTGTCCGGCGCCATCAGCGCATCGCCGTGCTTCGCAGGCACCTCGATGAAATAGCCCAGCACATTGTTGTGCTTGATCTTGAGCGCGGCGATCCCCGTCCTTTCCCGGTAGCCAGCCTCCAGCGCGGCAATGGCGCGCCGTGCATTGCCCGCCGTTTCCCGCAAGGCATCCAGCGCATGATCGTATCCCGACGCGATGAAGCCGCCCTGCCCCCGCTCTGTGGGGGGCTGAGGCACCAGCGCCCGCTCAAACGCATCGACCAGTGCGCCATGCCCGCCGAGTGACGGTAAAAGGCGTGCCAGCAAGGTGGGCAGATCATCGCGAGAGGTAAGGAAATCGCCGATACGGCGCGCTTCAGCCAGTCCGTCCCGCAATTGACCAAGGTCGCGTGGCGAACCTCGACCTGCAACCACACGGCCCAGCGCCCGAGCAATATCGGGCAAGCCGCGCAGCACGGTGCGTAAATCCTCGCGCAGCAAGGCATCGTCATGGAGCCAGGCGACGCATTCCAGTCGCTCGTCAACCGCCGCCTTGTCGCGCAGCGGCGCGGCAAGATCTTCTGCCAATTGCCGCGCGCCTGCCCCAGTGACGCAGCGATCAATGCAGTCAATCAGGCTGCCCTTGCGCGCGCCTGTTTGGGAACTGAGAATCTCAAGGCTTGTCCGCGTGGCCTCATCCATCGCCAGATGAGCGTCGCCCTCCCGCGCAACCGGCGGCAACAGCAGCGGCAGGGTGCCCCGGCCGATGTGGTCGAGATAGGCGATCAGCCCGCCTGCCGCTGCTAGCATCGGGCGCGTGAACGCCCCGAAACCGTCCAGCGTTGCGACCCCGTGGATCGCCTGGAGACGTTCCTGCCCGCCCGCAGCATCGAAGCCACCTGCGGGACTCGTAATGACATCAATCGCTGTGTCACTCGCCCAGCCATCCGGCGCAACAAGCTCACTTGCGCCAAGGCGAGCAAGCGCTGCCGGCAAGCGGTCCGGCGCGCATTCCTCAAGCTCCATGCGACCGGTGGAAATGTCGCAGGCAGCAACACCACACTGCCCTCTAACTTCGCAAATCGCGACCAGCACATTGGCCCGGCGCGGTTCCAGCAAGGCTTCTTCGGTCAGCGTGCCTGCAGTGACGAAACGTACGATGTCGCGTTCGACCAGCGCCTTCGATCCGCCACGTTTTTTCGCCTGGGCAGGCGTCTCCGTCTGCTCTGCAATCGCCACGCGGCAGCCCGCCCTGATGAGGCGGGCCATATACCCCTCTGCCGCATGCACCGGCACGCCACACATCGGGACTGGAACACCCTGATGCTCACCTCGCGTGGTAAGAGCAATGTCAAGGATGGACGCCGCCCGGCGCGCGTCTTCGAAGAACATTTCGAAGAAATCGCCCATCCGGTAGAATAGCAGGCAGTCTCCCGCCTTTTCCTTAAGCACGAAATATTGTGCCATCATCGGTGTTGGCTGAGCGGTCATGACAAAGGGCGTTAGCGTTGTGGTGAGTGATTTGGAAAGTGCGGCGACGCAACATTTCCCCTATCGCGACAGACAGGCATTGGTTATTCGCGAACCCGATCCATGGAGAGTTGCATTGTCCGATACTGAAAAGGTCGAGTTCACCGAACGCGAAGCCCTCTTTTACCACAAGACGATCCGTCCGGGTAAGATCGAGATTATCGCCTCCAAGCCGATGGCGAGCCAGCGCGATCTCAGCCTGGCTTATTCCCCGGGTGTGGCCGTGCCGGTGCGCGCGATCGCGGACGATCCAGCTGCGGCCTACGACTACACCGCCAAGGGCAATCTTGTCGCGGTCATTTCCAACGGCACCGCGATCCTTGGCATGGGCGATCTGGGGGCGCTGGCTTCCAAGCCGGTGATGGAAGGCAAAGCGGTTCTGTTCAAACGCTTTGCTGATGTCGACTCCATCGACATCGAACTCGATACCAGGAATGCCGATGCGTTCATCGAAGCCGTGGCTTTGATGGAACCTTCGTTCGGCGGGATCAATCTGGAAGATATCGCCGCTCCGGATTGCTTCATTATCGAGCAAGCGCTGCGCGAGCGGATGAAAATTCCGGTTATGCATGACGATCAGCACGGCACCGCGATCATCGCCGCCGCCGGCCTCGTCAACGCCTGCCTTATCACCGGACGCAAGTTCGAAGATATAAAGGTTGTGGTGAACGGTGCGGGCGCATCGGCGCTGGCATGTACGGCTCTTATCAAGTCGATGGGCGTGCGGCAGGAAAACGTCACGATGTGTGACCGCAGCGGCGTGATCTATATCGGTCGCGATAAGGTGGATCAGTTCAAGTCCGCCCACGCCATTGATACCGATGCCCGCACTCTGGCAGAAGCGATGAAGGGAGCCGACGTGTTCCTTGGGCTGTCCGCTGCGGGCGCTTTGACGCCGGCAATGATCATGGACATGGCCGAGAACCCGATCATCTTTGCGATGGCAAATCCCGATCCCGAAATCTCCCCTCCCGATGCGCTGGCAGCGCGTCCTGATGCGATCGTGGCGACGGGACGTTCCGACTTCCCCAACCAGGTCAATAACGTGCTGGGCTTCCCCTTCATTTTCCGCGGAGCGCTGGACGTGCGGGCCACGGCCATCAACGAGGAAATGAAGATCGCTGCGGCGAACGCCATTGCCGAATTGGCCCGCGAACAGGTTCCTGAGGAAGTGGCAGCTGCGTACGGCAAGAACCACCAGTTCGGCCGTGATTACATCATCCCAGCGCCTTTCGATCCGCGGCTGATGGAAGTCGTTCCTTCAGCTGTCGCCAAGGCAGCGATGGACTCGGGTGTAGCGCAGCTACCGATCGAGGATTTCGATGCCTATCGCCATGCTCTGAAGAGCCGACTCAACCCAACGACCTCGGCACTCACAAACGTTTACAATCAGATCCGGCGGGAACCGAAGCGCGTCATTTTTGCGGAAGCGGAAAACGAAATCGTGCTGCGCGCCGCGATCCAGTATCGCGATTTTGGTTACGGTGAGCCCATTCTGGTGGGCCGCACTCAGGCCGTTCTGGATAAGATGGCTGAGTTGGGCGTTTCCAATCCGGAAAGCTATCACATCGAGAATTCGACTGTTTCCGAACACGTACAGCCGATGGTGGAAATGCTGTACGAACGCTTGCAGCGGCGCGGCTATCTGGAACGCGATGTGCAGCGCATGGTCAATCAGGACCGCAACATCTTCGCTTCCGGCCTGCTGAAGCTCGGCGTTGGTGATGCGATGATCACCGGTCTGAACCGGCCCTTCTCGCAATCGATGATCGAAGTGCGGCGGGTTCTGGATCCCAAGCCGGGCCATACGCCTTTCGGCATTCACGTCCTGGTGGGCAAGAACACAACCACGTTCCTGGCTGACACCACGATCAACGAACGTCCAAATGCCGAAGAACTCGCAACGTTTGCGATCGAAACGGCAGCAGTTGCGCGCAGGCTTGGCCATGAACCGCGCGTGGCGTTTCTGTCCTATTCCACGTTCGGCAATCCGAGCGGGCGCTGGCTGGAATCGATCCGTGAGGCAGTCCACATTCTGGATCAGCGCAATCCGGGCTTCGAGTATGAAGGGGATATGGCGCCCGATGCAGCGCTGAACCCCAACATCATGAAGAACTATCCGTTCTCGCGTCTCACCGCCCCGGCGAACGTGCTCATCATGCCCGGCCTGCAATCCGCCAACATCTCGGCCAAGCTGTTGCGCGAATTGGCGGGGCAGACCGTTATCGGCCCAATGCTGATCGGTATGGAAAAGCCGGTGCAGATCGCACCGATGACGGCAATCACACCGGACGTGCTCACGCTGGCAGCGCTCGCCGCGGCCGGTATCGCGGGATAACCCAGACATTCTACCGTCCGGCCCCAAGGGACTGGACGGTATTTGCCCCAGTGAATTATCCCCAGGCGCTCCAGATGCCGTAGCTGCTGGTCAAGGTCAGCACGACACCTACCAGAATCAACATCTTCTTTGCCGGCAGATGCTTAGCCGCCCAAGCACCGAACGGCGCCGCCACAATGCCGCCGATAAGCAGGCCAAGGGTCGCCCCGGCCAGATCGGCAACGCCGAGATGATAGATAAACGCAGCGGAAATCGTCACCGTCAGGAAGAATTCGACGGAATTGACCGTACCGACCACCTTGCGCGGATCAGCGCCCTGGATCAGCAGATTGGATGTAACAACCGGCCCCCATCCGCCGCCGCCGGCCGCATCCATAAAGCCGCCAAACAAGCCTAGCGGAGCGATAAACTTCGCTTCCTTGATCTTCGGCGGATAAAACAGGCCACGTACAAGAATATAGATGCCGATGCTGGCCAAGTAGAGCAGCACGAACGGTTTAACCACGCTGGCATCCAGCGAAGCCAGTACATAAGCGCCAAGCACGCCGCCGATCACGCCCGGAATAAGCAGGCGGAAGAACAGGCGCTTGTCAATATTGCCGTGTAGAAGGTGGCTGATGCCTGAAGTTGCGGTGGTGAAGCACTCCACGATGTGCACGCGCTGAGAGGCCAGCGCCGGTGGAAGGCCCATCACGCCCACCATCATTGTGCTGGAAATCACCCCAAAGGCCATACCCAGCGCACCATCCACCAGCTGCGCGGCGAATCCGATGGCGATAAAGGGAAGGATCGCGGAAAAATCGATACCCGCAAATTCCATCAATCCAAGCTCCGGTTCATAGTGGCTGTCCTCATGGATTTTTCAGGGAAGTCTGGCGAGAAATATTTTTCTGCCCGTCTCAATAGCCAAGCTTGGATGAGGCCGTCACCGCCGTCGATAGCGGAAGTACCAGACTTCGTGCCCCTGCTCGCGTGCCTTGGCTTCGTATCGCGTTTGCGGCCATCCCCCGGGTCGATTCTGGAAATCGCCGGGACCGTCGCACAACCATTCGAAACTGTCACGGTGGCGCTGCATCACCATCAGGGCATGGCGCAGATAAACTGGATGATCTGTGCCAAAACGAAACTCTCCGCCGGGCCTCAGTTTGGCCGCAAACATGTTCACAGGCCCATCGTTCACCATCCGCCGTTTCGCATGACGCGCCTTCGGCCAAGGATCTGGATGCAGCAGATAAAGGAATGACAGGGCGCCATCGGGTATCCGCGCCAGAACTTCCAGCGCGTCGCCATGATGGATGCGCACATTGCCCAAGCGCCCATCATTAACGTGAACCAGCGCGCCGGCCACTCCGTTGAGGAACGGTTCTGCACCGATAAACCCGTGATCGGGCAGCATATCAGCGCGGTAAGCCATGTGCTCACCGGAACCGAAGCCGATTTCAAAGTGAAGCGGCCGGTCGAAACCGAACAGTTCCGTCGCCGTAACCGGGCCTTCGATTGGCACGGAAACTTGCGGCAGCAGCTTGTCCACCAGCTCTTGCTGGCCCTTCCGCAGGGGCTTGCCAACCGACCGTCCGTACAGTCGGTTCAAGGTTGTGGGATCGCCGGGCTTGTTCGCAGTCATGGTGCGCGCCGATGGCAGGTGAGGCCGCGCCGGTCAATCCGCATGAGACCTCCTGCAAATCACCTTCTGCGCCCGCCACCCGGTCAGGATGGCGGGACACTGGCGCGCTCAATATGCGCAAACTTCCTTCGCGCGCTTCACGATTGAGGCAGCGTGCGGCATCTGCACGGCTTCGATGTTCTTGTTGAAGCTGATCGGAATGTAGTCGGCGCCAAAGCGGCAGGCAGGAGCCTTCAGCTTGCCGAACAGCTCTTCGTTGATCGTGGAGGCTATTTCCGAACCAAGACCACAGAACTCGGTCGCAGCATGAACCACCAGAGCGCGGCCGGTCTTTTTCACGGAATCAAGGACGCGGTGGTAATCCAGCGGCATCAGCGAACGCAGGTCGAGAACCTCGGCATTGATGCCTTCCTGCGCCAGCTGCTCTGCAGCAGCGAGGCACTGATGAACCTGCCAGCCCCAGGTGATGAGGCTGATGTCCGCCCCTTCACGCACCGTCTTGGCCACACCCAGTGGAATGCGATAATCGCCTACCGGCACTTCCTGCTTCGGAGCGCCAAAGATCAGCGCCATCGATTCCATCACCACCACCGGATCTTCATCCCAGATGGCAGAGGAAAGCAGGCCCTTCGCATCAAGGACGCTGGACGGATAGACCACCTTCAAGCCCGGCGTATGGAGCAACCATGCCTCAAGCGATTGACTGTGCTGCGCACCGAAGCCGCCGATCCCGCCCGATGTGAGGACGCGGATCGTCATCGGCACGTTAGTGGCGCTGCCAGACATGTAACGCTGCTTGGCGGCGTGGTTGGCGATCTGATCCATACAGACGGCGGTGAAATCGCTGAACATGATCTCCGTAACCGGACGCATGCCCACCAGCGCCGAACCGATGCCGGCACCGATGATCGCCTGCTCGGCGATCGGGGTAGGGCGCACACGTTCTTTGCCCCACTTGGTCTGCAAACCGGCTGACGTCTTGAACACGCCCCCCGGCGGATCACCAATGTCCTCTCCCATCAGGATGACGCCGGGATCAGCTTCCAGAGCATTATCCTGCGCGCTGATGATCGCTTCGAACATCGCCATCGCCCGGGTTTCGCCCGTTGGAGCAGCTTCTGCCTCGCGCACCGGATAGACGCCGCGGCGCGGCACGACGGTGGGGTCTGCATAGACATCGTCAAACATAACTTCAGGCGTGGTTTCAGCAGCGGCCAGTGCATATTCCACCGCTTCGGCCACTTCCTGCTTCGCAGCATCGTCGATGGCGGTGAGCTCTTCCTCAGTGCAAATGCCTGCATCCAGCAACAGCTTGCGAGTCTTCGGCACAGGCCAGTTTACTCGGCCAGCCTCAAGCTCTTCCTTCGTAAGCAGTTCGTTCGGCGTGAAACCGGCGTGGGTGCCAAGGCGCAGCGTTACCGCTTCCACGAAGACGGGGCCGTTGCCAGCGCGTACGTCTTCCACCACCTCGGTCATAACTTTGTGAAATTCAACCGGATCGTTGGCATCCACCTTCACACCTTTGAACCCGTAACCGGCGGCGCGCCCCGCAAAATCAGGGCTGGCAGTATAGTCCGGGATCTTGGTGTATTCGCCAATCTGGTTGTTCTGGCACATGAAGATGATGGGCAGCTTCCACACACCTGCCAAGTTCATCGCTTCATGCACTGCGCCGATGCTGGTTGCGCCATCGCCGAAGTTGACGACTGTAACGCGCTTTTCCCCGCGAAGCTTGGCAGCAAGGGCCAGACCGTTGGCGATTGGTGCGCCCGCGCCGACAATCGCGGTGGTGAGCATAGAGCCGCTGTCCGGATCGGAAATATGGGGTGACCCGCCCTTGCCCTTGTTGACGCCAGCAGTGCGACCCAGTGCTTCGGCAAACAGGCCCTTCAAAGGCACGCCCTTGGCCACCTGATCGTGAATGCCGCGATAAATCGTGACCATGTAATCGTTATTGTCAGTCATCGTCGCAAGCGTCGCCGGAATCGCTTCCTGCCCGGTGTGCGGCCAATAGCTGAACTGGAATTTGCCCTTCTGCAGGTTGGACTTAATGGCATTGTCCACCTCGTGGATGCGGGACATCTGAACATAGATTTTCTTCAGCGTGTCCGGGTCGATCCCGAGATTGGTTTTCGTTTGTATATCCGACATCCTTCAAGCTCCCACAGCCTTGGCTCGTGCACTCCCGAGATTACGAGCAATGCACCGATTCCGATGCATTACGCATATGAGAGGTTCGCACAGCAGGCAAGCATCGCTCGGGCGCAATATTACGCACCGGCGATCTGCCGAAGGAACCAATAAGAAGATCGGGCCGCGCAAGAAAAAGCCCGCCTCCCAATAGGAAACGGGCCTTGCAGGGTTGCCCCTGCTTCAGTTCAAGACCGGGTGAATTAGATCAGGCTGCCTCAGCCTGTTCATCCGGATCACGTAGAACATATCCGCGACCCCAGACGGTTTCGATGTAGTTGGCACCACCGCACGCATGCGAAAGCTTCTTGCGCAGCTTACAGATAAACACGTCAATGATCTTGAGTTCGGGTTCGTCCATGCCGCCATAAAGGTGATTGAGGAACATTTCCTTGGTCAGCGTCGTGCCCTTGCGCAGCGAGAGCAGCTCAAGCATCGCGTATTCCTTACCCGTCAGGTGCACGCGGGCACCATCCACCTCAACCGTCTTGGCATCAAGGTTAACTGTCAGCTTACCCGTCTTGATTACAGACTGCGAATGCCCCTTGGAACGGCGCACCACTGCATGAATACGGGCGATCAGTTCGTCACGATGGAACGGCTTGGTAACGTAATCATCCGCGCCGAAACCAAAGCTGCGAACTTTCGAATCCATTTCGGAAATGCCGGAAAGGATAAGCACCGGCGTCTGCACCTTGGCGACGCGCAGTTTCTTAAGAACGTCGTAGCCGTGCATATCCGGCAAGTTCAGGTCCAACAAAATGATGTCATAATCATATAGTTTGCCGAGATCGAGGCCTTCTTCGCCAAGATCGGTCGAATAGACGTTGAAGCCTTCTGCCGTCAGCATAAGCTCAATAGCTCTTGCAGTTGTCGGTTCGTCTTCGATCAACAGAACTCGCATTGGAGAAAGCCCCCTTTTTCTGCCCCGGTCACGCGGCTATTATGGCCCCAGCAAAACTTTTTGCTCTACATTAACCATAGGACGTATGGACGCTAAAGGTTAACAACGTGTAAATCGACTTGAATAGCCGGCTCCCGAATGTCCAGCTTTAATTCTCCGAAGGCGCGTTCCTGCGCGCAAACAGGGATCGTATCAGTCTGCGCGCAAGCAGTAGCAAGCTAACCATTATCGCCAATAGAACCAGCGCAATGACAATCGCGATTTCGGGATACTGATAGGCAAAAACCAGCAGGCCGCCGGTTAACAAATCCTCGGCGGTAGAGACGGCCACATTGCTAACCGGCTCCGGGCTGGTGTTAACCACAGCTCGCGCTCCGGCTTTGCCGGTATGGGCCAGCAACGTTGCCCCTCCTCCGAGTAGAAACACGATAACCTGCACCACCGGTTCATTAGGATCGACGACGGCAAGTGTGAGTAGCGCACCGCCGATCGGGCGGATAAAAGTATGTATCGCATCCCAGACGGAATCGATCCAAGGGACCTTGTCGGCAAAGAATTCCGCCGCGGTTGCAAGGCCCGCGATCCCCATCACCAGGGATCGGCAAGCACATCAAGGCTAGCAAGATGCTCGGGGAGCGGCAGCAGCCCCGACCGCATGGCACTCCCGGTTGCCAATATACAACCGTAAAGTCGCCACCCGGCGAGCAGACTTAAGCTGCCCGCCAGGCCCAGAATTTCAAGAGCGCCAAGCGGTTGATCCATGTCGTGCGCCTCTTCCAAAGCGAAGGGATGCGCGCACGAAGCCGCAAGGGCAACGGCAATGATGTGTCAGAAGATCTCGAACAGACCCGCCGCGCCCATGCCGCCACCGACACACATCGTGACGACGCCATACTTCGCGCCGCGCCGCTTCCCTTCATACAGCACATGCATCGCAGCGCGTGCGCCAGTCATCCCGTAAGGATGGCCGATGGAAATCGCACCACCGTCAACGTTGAGCAGTTCGCCCGGAATGCCCAGCCGATCACGACAATAGAGCACCTGCACGGCGAAAGCTTCGTTAAGCTCCCAAATGCCGATGTCATCCATCTTCACATTGTAGCGTTCCAGCAGCTTGGGGATCGCGAAAACCGGGCCAATGCCCATTTCATCCGGGTTCGTACCCGCAACCGAGATACCGACCAAGCGGCCCAGAGGCTCCAGGCCGCGCTGTTCAGCCGTCTTGGATTCCATGACGACCAAAGCCGCCGAACCATCGGAAAGCTGGCTGGCATTGCCGGCAGTCACAATCCCGCCTTCGAGAACCGGTTTGAGGCTGGCCAGACCTTCCAGCGTAGTTTCAGGCCGGTTGCCTTCGTCCTTGGTAAGCGTCACCTGCTTTTGGCTGGTTTCGCCTGTTGCCTTGTCGACCACGTTCATGGTGGCAGTGACCGGGACGATTTCCTGATCGAACCGACCGGCAGCTTGCGCAGCGGCAGTACGCTGCTGCGACTGCAGAGCATATTCGTCGCAAGCCTCGCGCGAGATGCCATAACGCTCACCCACCACTTCGGCGGTTTGCAGCATCGGCATGTAAGCTGCGGGCATGATTTTGATGAGCTCGTCATCCTTGTCGGCGAAGTTCTGCGGCACCTGCACAGTGGAGATCGATTCCTGTCCGCCGGCGACAACGATATCCATCTGATCCAAAACCACCTGGTTCGCGGCCACGGACAGCGCCATCAGGCCCGACGCACACTGGCGATTGACGCTCATGGCCGACACGGTAGCCGGCAGCCCGGCACGCAGCGCCGCATTGCGACCGATGCTTTGCGCCTGCGAACCTTGCTGGACAGCAGAACCCCAGATCAGGTCGTCCACTTCTCCGCCTTCCAGACCGGCACGGCGCACAGCCTCCACGATCGAATGCGAGCCAAGAGTCGGCCCCTTCGTGGCGTTGAAAGCACCCCGATAAGCCCGGCCGATTGGGGTGCGGGCGGCGGAGACGATTACTGCATCACGCATTGATTGGTCCTGACTTCGTTAAAGGTTTGACTGAATATTTATACTGCTGCGAAAGTAACCCATTCGGCGACCATCGCGGGCTTATCCTCGCCCTCGATCTCCACCGAGACTTCTATAATGAACTGGTAATTGCCGGGCTGCTTTTCCAGCATTGATAGTAAGTTGAAATGGCCCCGCACACGCTTTCCGGAAAGCACCGGCGCCAGAAAGCGCACTCGGTTCAATCCGTAATTCAGACCATATTTTCGGCCATCGATGCGGGGAAAGCAGTTTTGATAAAAAGCAGCGATTAGCGACAGGGTAAGGAAACCGTGTGCGATTGTCTGGCCGAACGGAAGATCGGCCGCAGCCACGGGATCGACATGAATGGGTTCATGGTCCCCGGTGGCATCAGCGAACATATCAATGCGCGACTGGTCCACTTCAAACCAGTCGGAGGTGGCAACATGCTTCCCCACCAACTCTTTGAATTCATCTATTGTCATTGCCTCTCCTGCCGGCTCTCCTTGGCGCAAGCGCGAGCCTCGCGCAAGCGGGGGAACTATTCGGCAGGAACCAGCCGCTGCGCCTTCGCCCGGTCCGGCTGATAGCGGATCAACCAACGCTGAGCGGGCTTTTCGACCCAGTGATAAAGTGCGGCCGAAACCACCACCAACGCCACTACATACCCGGAAAATCCAGCCCAGTCGGATTGCAGATCCGGCCCAACGAAGGCCATTTTGAACAGGATGAACAGCAAGAGGTGCGACAGATATGTCGAATAGCTGATCTCTCCCAGATAGACCGCAAGGCGACTGGAAAGCGCGCGTGAGACGATGCCTCTATCAAGCGCCAAGGCGAGTATTCCCGCAGCGAGGGCGGCAGGCACGGCGTAATAATCGGCCATGCCCGTCAACATCGTAACAGCGATCAAGCCAAGACAGACAAGCAGCGCCAGCACAGCCGCGTGCCGCCGACCCTGCCATTTGCGCCAGAGCAGACAGGCAACGATACCGAGCGGGAATTCGCCCAGACAGCGCCACAACCCCAGCCGCGGTACATCGTCGCCCAGCTTCTCTGCACCGACAATCTGGCACAGCAGCGCTAGCGCCGTACAGATAACCATGCCGACGCCGATCAGTGCGGGCGCGGAAAGCCGATCCCAAGGCAAGGCGAAGACGATCAGCGGAAAGAGGAGATAGGCGGCAAACTCTGCACTGATAGACCAAGCTGGATCGTTCCAGCGCAGAAAATCAGTAAATCCCCAGTTCTGGATCAGCAGGATATGGAGAGGCAGCTCTTCAAAAGGATAGCGTACGTTGGGGGTGCCCCGCATGACCAGCAGCGTTGCCAACCCAACGAAAAGCACCATCATAAAACCATGAAGCGGCCAGACCCTGGCGAAACGCCGCCACAAGAATGACCATACTTGCGGCCTCCCGCCGCTGCGCAGCTTCTCTCCATAATTGAACCACAGAACAAAACCGGAGAGCACGAAGAACAGGTCTACCGCCAGATAACCTTTGCCGAGCGAGGTGATCACATCATTTGGAAACAGCAGCAGGAACGAGAACCGCACATGGAAAAACACCACGATCCATGCGGCGATTCCCCGAATGCCGGTCAGAGCATCCAGACGTAGTGGTGTAGATGCAGTTTGTATCGAACCCGGATTCATGATTGTCCCGCCATACCAACTGGCTGCATCGGCTGCCTTCCTTTTGGCCGCAGCGTTTCCTTGCTCGCTTCAGTTCTGCGCTTGACCTGAAGCACCAGCCCGATCTGCAAACCGATCAGCATGTAGATGAAAGGTTGATAGGCTATGCCCACGAACAAGGCGCCGACCAAATAGATAACGTGGGCAAGCTGCAATGCGTTGGCCATCGACGCATCCGCCCGGTCCAGATCGTTTTCGCTCTTGCGTAAACGCCTGCGCACCAGTTCAAGTTGGATCAGGCCCAGTCCCTGAATCAAAAGCCAGATGAACAGGCCGAGCCAACCCTGCTCCCCCAATACTTCGAAATAAGCGGAGTGATAAGCGCGACCTTCGTCCGTCACGACTTGTCTCTCTACCGTCGTCACATCGCCAGCGTTTGAAACTGCCCTCGTTTCGTAACGCAGCTTGTTGCCCAGATAGGCGTCGAAACCACCGCCCATGGGATGCTCTTTTACGTAATCCAGAGTAGCCATCCACACGGCCACCCTGGTGGAAGCAGAAGTATCCGCCTGATGGGTTTGGATCGTACCCATACGCTCGGTGTAGCTTTGCGGCAGGAAAGGAACCGCCGCCAGCACAACTGCGCCCATCAGGCTCAAAATCAGGAAGCGATGCTTTATATCCCGCAGGCCCAGCACGGCCAGCACGGCAAGGCAGATCAACCCAGTTCGCGTTTGCAGGCCGATCGGAGTCAGCACTGCGGCAAAAACCAGCCCTGCTGCATAGTATTTCGTCTTCCAGTCAGATGGAAAGATCGTGCCATAGCGAGCAAGCCAGATGATCAACGGGATGATCGCTATGGCAATAGTCGAAAGCGTGCTGCCTTCATAGATGCCGCTATTTTCCTGCACATAGGAACTGAGCGAGCCGTAACCCCCGCCTGAGAGCAGGGTTTTTATGCCCGAACTCATCAGGATTGATCCCGCAGCCAGCACCAGAACCAGCGCAGCGGCTTCCACCCGCAGGCGCGTGCGAAGCGTAAGAGGCAGGAAGATGGCAAATACCAACGACTTCCATACCCATGACCATTTCGCCGCAGCCGGCTCGGGAAAATCGGCAAACATCGTGGTGTAGGCGCACAGCAACAAGAGCATTAGCATCAGGAATTGGCGCGCGGTAAAGCGGGAGCCCTCCTTAGCATCCAGCAGCAACCAGCCGCCAAATGCTGCCACGAAAAATAGAAGCGAAACGGGAATAGATTGCAGGAAGCCCCAGGAAATCTTGCCCGGACTCAGTACGTCCACATAAATATAGCCTAGAACCCACAGGAACGGACGTTTCAGGCCCAGCAGGAGGACTGCGCCCAGAAACCCAAGGAAGGCTAGATCAAGCACGCCGCGGCGGCCCACCCCTTGCGGTGTTCTGCGGCAAAGGCTTCGATTGCCCGGCCGGCTCATCGAGCGGAGCATCGCGGTCCAGATCGTCACGCCAGACCAGTCGCCAGAACGCCAGCAGCAGCACTGTGTGCGAAAGTCCAAGACAAAGATAATCGATCATCGGGTCATGTTATTAGCACAACGCGGTTGACGGCGCGTTAAACCTTGTTGCTTTACTGCCTTCTGCCAATGACACGCATTCTTCATGTTCTTGATCATTCGCTGCCGATGCACAGCGGCTATACCTTTCGTACGCGCGCCATCCTGAAGGCGCAGATGGGCTTGGGCCTTGAAGTGCGTGGGTTGACCGGCCTGCGGCATGAACGTGGCGGCCCCTCGTCCGAAGAGGTGGACGGTATCCGCTTCCACCGTGCCCAGGGCGAAGTGAATGGCCCGCCGGGCCTGCGCGAATGGCGCGAAGTGGTGGCGCTTGCCGATGCGATAGAAGCGCTTTGCGTGGAATGGCGGCCCGATGTGCTTCACGCCCATTCGCCCGCGCTTTGCGGCCTGGCCGCCGTGCGCGCAGGCAAACGCCTCTCCATTCCGCTGGTCTATGAAATCCGCGCTTTTTGGGAGGACGCGGCGGTAGGTAACGGCACCACGCAGGAAGGATCGGTGCGATACCGCCTAACTCGTCAGCTTGAAAACCACGTCGTTTCGCGCGCTGATGCGGTTGTTACGATCTGCGACGGATTGCAGCGGGATCTGGCCGCGCGTGGATACGACAGCGCCAAGATCACAGTGATGCCCAATGGCGTGGACCTCGCGATGTTCGGCACTCCTGCCGACAAGGACATGTCACTTGCCACCAGGCTGGGCCTGATCCGCGATGATGGCCTGCCCTGTCCCGTGATCGGCTTCATCGGCAGCTTTTATGATTATGAAGGTCTGGACGATCTGATTGCAGCGATGCCAGCCCTCATCGCCCGACATCCCGACGCGCGACTGCTGCTGGTGGGCGGAGGCCCCCGCGAAGAAGCCCTGCGACAACAGGCAAAAGCATCTTCTGCCGCCGATGCCATCTGCTTCGTGGGCCGCGTGCCACATAGCGAGGTGGAGAGGTATTACGCGCTGACCGACATAATGGCATATCCGCGTAAGAAGAGCCGCCTGACCGACCTTGTAACGCCGCTCAAGCCGCTGGAAGCGATGGCCCAGGGCAAGATCGTTGCGGCATCGGACGTGGGCGGACATCGGGAGCTGATTCAAGACAAAGAAACCGGCATCCTGTTTGCGCCGGACGATCCCGCAGCCTGTGCAGATTCGCTTTCGGATTTATTCGACAACCGAGCTATGTGGCCTTCCATGCTCATTTCCGGCCGCGAATATGTACAAGCCCGGCACGACTGGTCGATGAATGCAAAACGTTATCAAGTCGTTTACCAAAGTTTGTTAACATCCATAGATTGCGCGGAACCGCGTGTAGCCAGGAACCGGTAACGGCAACGTTGCATTCTTCTGCACGCAACCATCAGGAATTGGCGAAGGAAAGCAGAGAATGGCAAGCGGCAAACAGCCGATAACACGCCACCCCTTGTTCCCAGCGACGGTAGCCTTGTGGTTCGGGGCTCTGTTCGGGATCGGTAGTCTTGCAGTGCGACCGGCACTGATCGAATCAGCAATCGCTTCGGCAAAGCTCGATGCGATTGTGCCACTGCCGATGGACATGGCGACCCGCATGCTGATTGCCGCTGCTCTCGCCGGCATTGGCGGGATGCTTGGCGCACGGCTCGCCCGTCGCCTCGGCCGTCCCAAGACCGTTGCCCGGCCCCGCAAACGCAGCCGCTTTTTGGACGAGGGAGATACGGCGAGCCAATCACCCGAAGCCGAGACGCCGACAGCGCCCGTGGCTCGCGCTGGACGCCGCAGGCAGTTGGCCATTCCCGATCCCGCCCAAAGCGATAAGGGACACCTTGATCGTGCCCCGGTTCCGGGGGCCACGCCAGTTCTGAACGTCTCGCAAATCGGTATCGAAGGGGTCGGGCCTGAGAAAGAACGGGTAGATCCAGAACCTGATGCGATCACGCCCACAGAAGGTGAAAGCGCCGAGGAAGTAACTTTCCTGCCCGGACCTGCTTACGAATCAAAACCCGCCGTCGCTCCGCTGGAAACTCAACCACTTGCCGTTGAGCAGACCCTTCAAAGCCGGAGCGCCAACGCTACTCTTCCGCGGCTCAGCGGCGAAGATCAGGAGCCCGGCTTTGGGAAACTGCCCAGCAAAGCGCAGCCCCTCATCGACCGCGCGCCGGATTCAGATTCTTCTCCGCCGGTTCAGGAGTCCTCATCCGATCAGGCAACGGTGACGCATGATACAGCGCCGATTTCGGACGCTAGCGCGGCGGAACGCATCATGTCGGCGCGGGTTGAAGATCTTGGTCCGATCGAACTCCTTGAACGGCTTGCAATTTCACTTCGCCAGAAGCGCGTGGTAGCTGCACATGCAGCGGACGAGCTACCCGACGTGGAGCCGGCGGACGAAACCGCGACAGCCATCATTGCGGACGAAGCCGAAGCAAAAGCAGCGGAACCGGCCACGGCGCC
Organism: Novosphingobium sp.; assembly: GCA_045629505.1. GTDB lineage: Bacteria > Pseudomonadota > Alphaproteobacteria > Sphingomonadales > Sphingomonadaceae > Novosphingobium. The sequence goes on along the minus strand of JAZQRJ010000036.1, from coordinate 25,438 downwards.
AACCACATCTGTCGTTTCGCCCTCATCTACTATCCCAGCCGCACTCAGACCCATTGGGACTGATCCGGTGGACGATGACGACGTTCTTCCCGGTTACATCCCGCCACGCCAGATCGGCCCTGGAAGAGTTCCGTCGTCTCCGCCTTCAGCCGCGACCGAAGCGGATGACCTCGACAGCGGCGCTGCCTCGCAGGCAGGCGTCAGCGAGCCAGTAGAACCCCAGGAACCTTTGAGCTCAACCTTCGCTAAGGCTCAACGGATGAGCAACTCTGCCTGAAACGGCGCGACTTGGTTCAAAACACCAGGAAATAGGCAGCAAAACGATACACTCGCCCCAAAGAGTGTAATCGGGGAAAACGCTTTGGCAGGTTGATCGCGGGCAAACCGGTTGTCTTTTTTTGCCGGCCGACACTTCGTTCGCGGTTGCAAAAACTGCTTCCTGTCGCCATGGGGAAAATTCGGCTTCCATCGCTGTTTTTCAGTGATGCGAGTCGTGTTCCTGCGACACGAAAGCCGAAGGCAGACGCCGGCAAATGATCAGGATGGATTTATTGATGGGATTTCCAAAGCCCCAGGGCCTTTATGATGCGCGTAACGAACACGATTCCTGCGGTGTGGGTTTCGTTGCTCATATCAAAGGCCAAAAAAGCCATACAATAATTACGCAAGCCCTGGAAATCCTGAAAAATATCGATCACCGCGGTGCGGTGGGCGCCGATCCCCTGCTGGGTGATGGCGCCGGCATTCTGATCCAGATGCCTGATGCCCTGTTCCGCACTTGGGCACGCCAGAATCAACATGATCTGCCGCCCGAGGGCGAGTATGCGGTGGCAATGTGCTTCCTCCCGCAGGATGAGGCGAGCCGCAATTTCATTACCCAGAAGTTTGAAAAGTTCGTGGCCAAGGAAGGCCAGCGGCTGATTGGCTGGCGCGATGTGCCCACCACTCTGGATGGGCTCGGCAAGGCTGTGATCGAATCGATGCCGGTGATCCGCCAGTGCTTCGTCGCCCGCGGTGAAAACTGCGCCGATCAGGATGCATTCGAGCGCAAGATCCTGACGATCCGCAAGCAAACGCAGAACCCGCTGGAAGCTCTGGCTGAGAAGCACAACATGCCGGGCCTGACTGAGCTTTACATGCCCAGCTTCTCCACCCGGACCATTGTTTACAAGGGTCTGCTGCTGGCGACGCAGGTGGGCAGCTTCTACGACGACTTGCGCAACCCGGAATGCGTTTCGGCGCTTGGCCTGGTCCACCAGCGGTTCTCAACCAACACCTTCCCTAGCTGGAAGCTGGCGCACCCCTATCGCTTCATCGCCCACAACGGCGAAATCAACACCGTTCGCGGCAACGTAAACTGGATGAATGCGCGTCGCCGCACCATGGAATCGGAACTGCTCGGTCCCGATCTCGACAAGCTGTGGCCAATCATTCCCCACGGCCAGTCAGACACGGCGTGCCTGGATAACGCGCTCGAACTGCTCCTTGCGGGCGGATACAGCCTGGTCCACGCGATGATGATGCTGATTCCGGAAGCGTGGGCGAGCAACCCGCTGATGAGCCCGGAACGTCGTGCGTTTTACGAATATCACGCAGCATTGATGGAACCGTGGGATGGCCCTGCGGCCGTCGCCTTCACCGATGGACGCCAGATCGGCGCCACGCTGGACCGCAACGGCCTGCGCCCGGCCCGCTTCTGCGTCACGGACGACGATCTGTGCGTCATGGCTTCCGAAAGCGGCGTTCTGCCGATCAAGGAAGACAACATCGTGCGCAAGTGGCGTCTCCAGCCCGGCAAGATGCTGCTGATCGATTTCGAAGAAGGCCGCATCATCGAAGACGAAGAGCTGAAGGCGAAGCTCGCCGCCGAGCAGCCTTACCAGAAGTGGCTCGACAAGGCGCAGTACAACCTGAAGGAACTGGACGTAATCGAGCCGGAACTGGCTCAGCTTCCGGTAACCAACACCACGCTGCTCGATCGGCAGCAGGCCTTCGGCTACACGCAGGAAGATACCAACAAGTTCCTTGAACCGATGGCCGTCAATGCTGACGACCCCATCGGATCGATGGGCACGGATACGCCGATTCCGGTGCTATCGAAGCGTCCTCGCCTGCTCTACGATTATTTCAAGCAGAACTTCGCGCAGGTTACCAATCCGCCGATCGATCCGATCCGCGAAGAACTGGTGATGAGCCTGGTTTCCATGATCGGCCCGCGCCCCAACCTGCTCGGCCAGGATGCCGGCAGCCACAAGCGCCTCGAAGTCGATCAACCGATCCTCACGAACGAGGACATCGCCAAGATCCGGTCGGTTGAAGCTGCGCTTGACGGTGCGTTCCGCACCGAAACGCTCGATATCACCTGGCCAGCCGCTGACGGTGCCGATGGCATCGAAAAGGCGCTGACCCAGGTTTGCTGGGCAGCCACGGAAGCCGTGCTGGCTGACAAGAACATCCTGATCTTGTCGGATCGCGCACAGAGCCCGGATCGCATCGCCATTCCCGCCCTGCTGGCAACGGCAGCGGTGCATCAGCACCTTGTGCGCCAGGGTCTGCGCATGCAGTCCGGGCTGGTCGTGGAAACAGGCGAAGCACGCGAAGTCCATCACTTCTGCGCGCTTGCAGGCTATGGCGCTGAAGCTATCAACCCGTACGTCGCGTTTGAGACGCTGGAAGAACTGCGCGTTCGCAAGGAACTTCCTGTTAGCGCAAAAGATGCCGAGAAGAACTACATCAAGGCAATCGGCAAGGGCATCCGCAAGGTTATGTCGAAGATGGGTATTTCGACCTATCAGTCCTATTGCGGTGCGCAGATCTTCGACGCGATCGGTCTTTCGAGCGAGCTGATCAACGCCTATTTCACCGGCACGGCCACCACCATCGAAGGCGCCGGCCTAAAGGAAGTCGCCGAGGAAACCGTGCGTCGCCACGCCGCAGCTTATGGCGACAACCCGCTCTATCGTACCATGCTGGATGTCGGCGGTATCTATCAGGCCCGCGTCCGCGGCGAAGATCACGCCTGGACGTCATCGAACATTGGCAACCTTCAACACGCCGTGCGCGGCAATCTGCCGGAGAAGTACCAGGAGTTCGCGGCTTCGATCAACGAACAGTCCGAACGTCTGCTGACGATTCGGGGGCTGATGGAATTCCAGTATGCGGACGCGCCGCTTGATATCTCCGAAGTTGAACCCGCCAGCGAGATCGTGAAGCGTTTTGCCACCGGCGCGATGAGCTTTGGCTCTATCAGCCGTGAAGCGCACACCACGCTGGCAATGGCGATGAACCGGATCGGCGGCAAATCGAACACTGGCGAAGGCGGTGAGGAAGTGGATCGCTTCACTCCGCTGCCAAACGGCGATTCCATGCGTTCGGCGATCAAGCAGGTTGCCAGTGGCCGCTTCGGCGTAACCACGGAATACCTCGTCAACTCCGACGATATTCAAATCAAGATGGCCCAGGGCGCAAAGCCCGGCGAAGGCGGCCAGCTTCCTGGCCACAAGGTCGACAAGACGATCGGCAAGGTCCGGCATTCGACGCCAGGCGTGGGCTTGATCAGCCCGCCGCCGCACCATGACATTTACTCGATCGAGGATCTGGCCCAGCTGATCCACGACTTGAAGAATGTCAATCCGGTTGCGCGCATCTCGGTAAAGCTGGTGTCCGAAGTGGGCGTCGGAACGGTTGCTGCGGGCGTTTCCAAGGCACGTGCCGATCACGTAACCATTTCGGGATATGAAGGTGGCACCGGAGCATCGCCGCTCACCTCGCTAACTCACGCAGGCAGCCCATGGGAAATCGGCCTTGCCGAAACCCAGCAGACCCTGCTGCTCAACAATCTGCGCAGCCGTATCGCCGTGCAGACTGATGGCGGGCTGCGAACTGGTCGTGATGTCGCAATCGCCGCCCTTCTTGGTGCGGACGAGTTCGGCTTTGCCACCGCGCCGCTGATCGCGGCCGGGTGCATCATGATGCGCAAGTGCCATCTGAACACCTGCCCCGTCGGCGTCGCCACGCAGGATCCTGTTCTGCGCGCTCGCTTCACCGGTCAGCCGGAACATGTGGTCAACTACTTCTTCTTCGTCGCCGAGGAACTGCGCCAGATCATGGCCGAGCTCGGCTTCCGTACCGTCGAAGAAATGGTCGGCCGGGTCGACAAGCTGAACATGAAGAAGGCGATCGATCACTGGAAGGCTGCCGGCGTCGATCTTTCGCGCATCCTTTACCAGGCACCTTTGGGTGACGGCCCGTCGCTGAACTGGTCGCAGACACAGGATCACGGGCTTGAAAATGCGCTCGACAACGAGCTGATCGAAGCGGCCGCCCCCGCTCTCGAACGGCAAGAGCCGGTTCGGATCGAGAAGACCGTCATCAACGTCAACCGCACGGTCGGCGCTATGCTCTCAGGCGAAGTCGCACGGCGTTATGGCCATGCGGGGCTTCCCGACAACACGATCCAGATCACGGTTCGCGGCGTCGCGGGGCAGAGCTTCGGTGCATGGCTGGCCCACGGCATCACGCTTGATCTGACCGGCGATGCCAACGACTATGTCGGCAAGGGCCTTTCAGGCGGCCGCGTCATTGTCCGTCAGCCCGATCATGTGAACCGCGATCCGCTGAACAACATCATCGTCGGCAATACCGTGCTTTACGGCGCCATCGCCGGCGAAGCATACTTTAACGGCGTTGCTGGTGAACGTTTCGCAGTCCGCAACTCTGGCGCTCTCGCAGTTGTCGAAGGCGTTGGCGATCACGGCTGTGAATACATGACCGGCGGCGTAGTCGTTGTGCTGGGCAAAACCGGCCGCAACTTCGCGGCGGGCATGTCCGGCGGCCTTGCCTACGTCTATGACGAGGACGGCGATTTCGATAAGCTCTGCAACCATGCTCAGGTCGATCTTGAAAAGATCGTGCCTGAAGCGGATGCAGGCGACGAAGTCTGGGCTCGCCCACAACAACGGGGCCAGAGCGTTTACGATTACGGCATGGGCGACATGCTGCGTTATGACGCCGAACGTTTGCGCATCATGCTCGAACGGCACCACCTGCACACCGGTTCGCGCCGGGCGCGGGCTCTGCTGGACGATTGGGACAACGCGCTGGCCAAGTTCGTAAAGGTTATGCCGCGCGATTATCGCAGCGCCCTCAAGCTACTCGAAGCGGAGCGTCTCGAAGCCGCTTCCGTCGCAGCCGAATAAAGACAGGATCAGGCCATTATGGGCAAGGAAACGGGATTCCTCGAAGTAGATCGCCACGACCGCACTTATGCGGACCCGCAGGGCCGGCTGAAGCATTATAAGGAATTCGTAATTCCGCTTCCAGCTGATGAACTGCGCGCGCAGGCGTCACGCTGCATGAATTGCGGCGTGCCGCATTGTCACACCGGTTGCCCGGTGAACAACATCATCCCGGACTGGAATCATCTGGTCTATGAGAATGATTGGCAGAACGCGCTCGAAGTCCTGCATTCGACCAACAACTTCCCCGAATTCACTGGCCGCATCTGTCCCGCTCCGTGCGAAGCAGCATGCACGCTCAACATCATTGACGAGCCGGTGACGATCAAGACGATCGAATGCCAGATCATCGATAAGGGCTGGGAAAATGGCTGGGTGAAGCCGCAGGTTCCCGCTGAACGCACTGGCAAGTCGGTTGCAGTGGTGGGCTCCGGCCCGGCCGGCATGGCTGCAGCACAACAGCTTGCGCGTGCGGGCCATTCGGTGACGCTGTTTGAAAAGAACGACCGGATTGGCGGCTTGCTGCGTTACGGCATCCCTGACTTCAAAATGGAAAAGCGCCTGATCGACCGTCGAATAAAGCAGATGGAAGCCGAAGGCGTGGAATTCCGTCCGTCCACCGAAATCGGCATGACCGTTTCAGTCGCTTCACTAAAGGCGAACTTCGATGCGATCGTGCTTTCGGGCGGCGCAGAAGAAGCTCGCCGGCTGGAAATTCCGGGCGCGGAACTGCCCGGCGTGCACCTTGCCATGGATTTCCTGCGTCAGCAGAACAAGCGCAATGCCGGGGATGACGAGTTGCGCGCTGCTCCCGATGGCGCCATTTCCGCCACGGGCAAGAACGTCATCGTCATCGGTGGTGGCGACACCGGATCTGACTGTGTCGGCACCTCCAATCGTCAGGGCGCGAAATCGGTTATCCAGATCGAAATCATGCCCAAACCGCCGGTCATGGAAGACAAGGCTTTGTCCTGGCCGTTCTGGCCGCTCAAGCTGCGCACTTCGTCCAGCCATGAAGAAGGCGTGGAGCGCGACTGGGCAATCCTCACAAAGCGCGTTGTCGGCGATAACGCGGTGCAGGGGCTGGAATGCGTCCGCGTCGAATGGGTCGACGGCAAGATGCGCGAAGTAGAGGGTTCCGAATTTATTCTGGAAGCCGACCTTATCCTGCTCGCCATGGGCTTTCTGGGCCCCCGCAAGCCGGGCCTGCTCGATCAGGCAGCGATTGAGCTTGATCCGCGTGGCAATGTGAAGGCCGATACCGAGAAATATCAGACAAGCGACCCGCTAATCTGGTCTTGCGGCGATATGCGTCGCGGCCAATCATTGGTCGTTTGGGCAATCCGCGAAGGCCGCCAATGTGCAGCAGCCGTGGACGAAGCTCTTATGGGCAACACTGAACTGCCGCGGTAAAAAACCGCTCATAACTCCGGAACGTAAAATAATGAGGCGTTTCAGCTCAGTCGGGCTGCAACGCCTCATGGCTATCTGGACACACGCACGGCGACTTTAATCCCGTGCCTTGCCCATCACCTCACCAAAGCTTGTCAGTATACGTGTCCGTGCCCACGATCGTCTTCTTGAACGGCGCGCAGAGCGACAGTTCAGCAATTCCTGCCTCCTTCACCGCATCGGCGTAAGCCTGCAACCGGTCCATCGACTGCTTCGGATCGGCATCGGAGAACATCAACTGGCAGAAGCGGGTCTTACCCCCTGGGCCGGCACCGAGGTCCATCGGTGAATCGCGCGGCTCGTCCGACAGGATAGGCGCCCAAGTCGCCGCGATCTCAATCTCTGATCCCTGCAACAGATCAGGAAGGCACTTTTCCCGCAGCTTGGCGAGGCTTTCTGCCGGTGTGGCGCCATCAAGCCCGTCAAACCACAGAATCGTCATGCCCTGAAAATGGCGATCCAGCGCAAGTGTGACCGGCACCGGATCTTCATCGCGGTAATCCGCCCCCAGAAACGTATAGAGGTTGGTGTGAACGTGGCTGCGCTCTGGAAAACCGCGCCCGGTCGAATAGAGTTCGAACACGCGCTTGCCAGACCATTCCAGCCATTCGTCGTGCTTGCCATCAAGAATCCAATATAGCGCAACGAACGATCCGGAATCGTAATTGGGCGAAGTCGCGTCGGTCTGCGTTGGAAAGCGAATGTCTTTCAGATCACGCGTCGCGACCCAACGGGCACCGGCGATAGTCCACGCGCCTTCCATGCAGCCGCCATAGTAATGATCGCGTTCATACCAGCGATTGAATGCTACTTCATAGCCCTTGTGCGGCTCGACCAGCGTCAACAGCATAGATCCGGGGGCCACAGGATAGTCTTCCGGCTTTCCCGGTTCCAATGGATAAGCCATGGCATTTCTCTCCCTTTTACAACCATCTTATTGTCATCAACGGTATAGCCTGCGTCCATTCCCAGCAAGATAATGATCTCGGCTACCCGAAAATCTCTATTTACGCATAAGCCGCGTTCACGCCGACCAATCGATCCCGCTGCGCCCATTCGCTTCGAGAAATGCGTTTGCCTTGCTGAAATGGCCACAACCAAAGAACCCGGAGTACGCCGAGAGCGGGCTGGGATGCGGTGCGGTCAGCACCAGATGCCGGCCGTCCATCAGCCCTGGCACACGCTGCGCCTTCTTGCGGGCGTAGTTGCCCCACAACATGAACACGCATGGTGCTGACTGGGCGCAAACGGCTGCAATGGCCGCATCGGTTATGGCCTCCCAACCAAGCGACTGGTGCGAACCGGCCTGGCCAGCCTCAACCGTCAACGCATTATTGAGCAGCAGCACACCTTGCCGCGCCCAGCCTTCCAGATTGCCATGGCCGGGGCTTTTCACGCCCAGATCGTTGTCCAATTCCTTGCGAATATTTACGAGGGAGGGCGGAATTTTCACCCCTTCCGGCACCGAAAACGCAAGGCCGTGGGCTTGCCCTGGTCCATGATAGGGATCTTGCCCAAGGATCACGACCTTGACGGTATCCCGCGGCGTCAGCTCCAACGCCCTCAACCGGCTTCCACGAGGCGGATAGATCACCTTGCCCGCCTTTTCCTGAGCCTCCAGGAACCCTCCCAGCTTGCGCGCTTCGGGGCTTTCCAGCACGAAGCCCAGCGCCAGCTGCCAGCTTGGCGGCACACCTGCCCACATCGTGTTGGCCATGGCCGCGTCTGTCATCTCAAAAGCCTCATTGAAATCCGACCAGCGGGACCCTGCCGGTGCTAAATCCCTGTGCCGGGCAATTCCAATCATTGCCTAAGCCGGGCGCAGAGCTTAAGCAAATTCCCAATATGACTGTCCATCTCCATGAGGAAGATCTACCCGAGGGCGTTCTTGGGCCGGGTCCCGTCGCCGTCGATACCGAAACTATGGGGTTGATCACCCCACGCGACAGGCTGTGCCTTGTCCAAATTTCGGACGGCGGGCCAGATGAACATTTGGTCCGCTTTGCGCCGGGCAGTGATTTCGCAGCTCCAAATCTCAAAGCTGTTCTGGCCGATCCGACGCGCGTGAAGCTCTATCACTTCGCCCGATTCGATCTGGCAGCGATCCAGCACTATCTGGGCGTCATGGCCGAACCTGTGTTCTGCACCAAGATCGCCAGCAAGCTGGTGCGCACTTATACGGATCGGCACGGGCTGAAGGATCTGGTGCGCGAATTGCTGGGCAAGGAAATTTCCAAGCAACAACAATCGAGCGACTGGGGCGCCCCGCAGTTAAGCGATGCCCAACGGGAATATGCCGCATCCGATGTGCGCTATCTGCATGAGATGCAGGGTATTCTGGCGGAGAAGCTGGAACGGGAAGGACGGAAAGAACTGGCACAGGCCTGCTTCGATTTTCTGCCTGCTCGCGCGCGACTCGATTTGGCGGGTTGGTCTGAACACGATATTTTCAGCCACATGTCTGCGTGATCAGCCATGACAGTCGAAGCGAACCGGATTCAGGACCGACGGCGAAAGTTCGCTGCACCGGGCGGTTCGCATGATCGGCTTATCGGCTTTCTTGCCAAGGCATTGCCCGCCGGGATCGGTATTATCGCGGCGGTGATGATACTCACCCCACTCGGTCCCCGCGGCGAGGTCGGTTTTCTTCTGGACCGTAACAAGGTCGCTGTCACGAATGACCGGCTCGTGGTCGAGAAGGCAATGTATCGCGGTGAGGATAACGAAGGCCGCGAGTTTAGCCTACTCGCCGGAAGCGCCGTGCAGGTGAGCGCTGATAGCCCGATAGTGCGTTTGAACAATCTTCAGGCGCATCTTCAAATGGCAGACGGTCCCGCCGAAATTGAAGCGCCTAGGGGTATGTACAACTATCATACCGAAAAACTTACGGCCCAAGGCCCGGTCTATTTCACCGCTGCTGACGGATACCGGATGGAAACCCGCGATGTTAGCGTGGATCTGAAGACCCAGATGGCAGTCGGCACAGGCGGCGTTTCCGGCTCAATGCCAACCGGCACATTCCAAGCGAACTCGATCATCGCCGATTTTGAAGCCCGCACTGTAACACTTGATGGCAATGCCCGCCTGCGGATGACGCCGGGCAAACTGAGGGTTCCCCAATGATGTCGCGCTCATCGCTTATCCGGCCGCTGCGCAGGGCCGTACTGACCTTCGTCGGCACCGCAGGCTGCCTGTTGGGCTGGCAACAGCTAACTGCGCAGGCAATTTCAGGCCACAATTCCAATGCGCCGGTCAACTATGCTGCAGACCGAATTGAGCTGCAGGACCGGCAGAACCGCGTCGTGCTTTCCGGCAATGTAGACGTGACTCAGGATAACTTGCGGGTGCGCGCGGCACGCACGGTGGTGGACTTCACCAACACAGATTCGCTGCGCATCCAGAAGATCACGGCGACCGGCGGCGTTGTTGTAACGCGGGGGAATGAAGTGGCCCGGGGCGATGTCGCAGTTTACGATTTCAACCGCCGGATCATTACGATGTCGGGCAACGCTTCGTTGAAACGCGGTGCCGACACCCTGAAAGGCCAGCGTTTCGTGATCGATCTGAACACCGGCGTGTCTTCGGCTGAAGGTGGCCGCGTTTCCGGCTCGTTCAGCGTGCCTGCAAAGAAGAACTGATCGCCAGCCTCGTCGCAAAGCGCTCGCCAGGCTGCATCAGCGGCTAAGGCTTGCGTGCGGCAACCCGCGCGATTTCCACCATGCCTTGCGTGAGCAACAGATCCGCCTCACGATTATTGGATAGCATCGCAGAATGAAGGCGGGCCAGTTTTTCGACCAATCGCTCCAACCGCTTCCCACGCCACTTGCTGAGCTGATCGCGCAGCCGCGGGACATCCTTCCAGAAGACGCGGCGGGCGTTCCGTTCCGCATCAAGCAGTGCGCCAACATCGCCGCGTGATCCCAGCTTGGCAGCAAGGCCAGCTAGTTGCGCTGCACGGCGCTCCAGCGCCAGCAGGACAACAACCGGGCTAATACCCAGTTCATGAAAGCGATGCAGTTCCGCAGGAATGCGATGGTTGTCTCCGCTCAACACGGCATCGACGATCGACGAGAAGCTGTCATCCTCTGAAGGCGCGCCCACGGCATCCAGCGCTTCCATGCTGGCCGATTGCGGACTTTCGGGGACGGCATCGAGATAGAGTGCGAGCTTCTCCACTTCTGACCGGGCAAGCCGCGCATCCAGCCCGGCGGCGCGGGCAATCCGTTCCGCCATCGCAGTATCAACACGCACGCCGCGTTCATCCGCCATCTTTCGGATCGACTGGGCCAGCGTCTGAACATCGGGCGGATAGAACATCGCCACCAGCGCATCGGCGCGGTTGGCGATCAGTTTCGCCGTTCGAGATTTATCAGTGGCCGCCGCTGCCACGATCAGCACCGGGCATATCTCTACATCAGAACTGATGAGCGTTTCGACCGCATCATGGGCTTCATCGCCCTGCGCACGCACCACGATATGCCGGGAATCGCCAAACAGAGAGTTGGATCGCGCCTCGTCCCCCAGGCGCACCGGGTCTTTGCGCAAGTCTGCCCCAGCCAGTTCAATACGCTCGCCAGGATCGGGCAAAAGCTCAACAATCCGTTCCGCAGCCGCCCATGCGCCAGCCTCGTCCGGCCCGCAAAAAAAGAACACCCGCGCCTCTTTCGCCGCGCGCTGCGCCATGCCGGAAAATGTCGATTGAGTGGCCTTCACTGCCCCGCCGCGCGGTTCTGCGACCGCAGTTCCAACGCGACATTGGTGACGATGCGGTTGGCCACATCCACCGCCAGATTTTGAAGCGCAGTCTGCGCGGCCGCAATCGTTGCGTAATCCGATGATACTACGTCGATACCGGCATCCGATCCGGCGGTCGTGTCCAGCATGATCTCACCACTTGCCAAATCGACCAGCTGATATCGCGCACGCAAAGTCAGCCGTTCTCGCCCAATGGTATCGTCCGAAAGCAGCGCGAAACCTTCCAGATTTTCATCCAGCCGCACGTCAAGGCGATAACGCGGCGCAGCATCGGCCTTACCGCTGATGTCCAGATTGTCGATCAGTGCATTACGGACCAGCCAGCCAGCGCGGCCTTCAATGGGCGAAACCTCAATATCGGCAAGCCCGCGAGCGACTACACCACTGCCGCCACCTGCATACATCGGCTGCAGTCCGCAGGCAGACAGCAATAAAGCAACAGGCAGGATGAGGGCCGTTTTCATGCAACGATATTCACGAGCCTGTCGGGCACAACCACCACCTTACGAACTTCTGCCCCGTCGATCGCACGCTGCACTTTCTCACTGGCCAGCGCAAGAGCTTCCAGTTCTGCATTCGGCAGGCCCTTTGCCACAGTCAGCGTATCGCGCAGCTTGCCCTTCACCTGCACGGCGATGGTCACTTCATCCTCGACCAGCAAGGCCGGATCTACTTCCGGCCATTGGGCTTCGGCAACAAGATCTGAGCCCGTGCCACCGAGGATGATGGTGGACCATGCTTCCTCTGCAATGTGCGGCATCATCGGCGATACAATCAACAGCACGGAACGAATCGCGGCAGAGCGGCTGGCATCAGGAGCTGCTTTTTCAATGGCGGAAACGAACTCATAGATCCGCGCCACTGCCTTGTTGAAACTCAGCGCTTCAATATCGGCCGCAACCGCGGCAACGGTCTGGTCCCGCTTGCGGTCAAGCGCCTTGTTCTCACCCGTTGCAGCAGGATCGTACTGACCGAACAGACGCCACAACCGCTGCACAAACTTGCCGCAACCTTCGATGCCTGCGGCAGACCAAGGCAGATCGCGTTCCGGTGGGCTGTCGGACAACATGAACCAGCGCACCGCGTCCGCACCATATGTCGCCACGATCTCGTCGGGATCCACCACGTTTTTCTTGGACTTGGACATCTTGATGACCCGGCCGATCATTACTGGCTGGCCGTCCGCCTTCAAGATTGCGCCATCCCCGCTACGGTCAATCTCGGAAGGTCCAAAATAGATCGGTTGGCCGTTTTCGGGATTTGTGCGCTCGTACGTCTCGTGCGTCACCATGCCCTGCGTGAACAGACTACCGAATGGTTCTTTCACCTCGATCTTGCCGATCCTGGCGAGCGCGCGTGTCCAGAACCGCGCATAGAGCAGGTGGAGAATCGCGTGCTCAATCCCGCCGATATACTGTTCGACGGGAAGCCACTTTGCGATCACTTCGTGATCGAAGGGGCGATCATCGGGCTGGCTGGCAAAGCGCAGGAAATACCACGAGGAATCGACGAACGTATCAAGCGTATCCGTTTCCCGCACTGCAGGCTTGCCGCACGACGGGCAATCGACATGCTTCCACGTGGGATGGCGGACCAGGGGATTTCCCGGAGTGGCAAAGTCCACGTCCTCCGGCAGTACAACCGGCAGCTGCTCCTTCGGCACCGGTACAACACCGCAACCATCGCAATGGATGAACGGAATCGGCGTGCCCCAGTAACGCTGGCGTGAAACACCCCAGTCGCGCAGCCGGAACTGCGTGCGTGGCGTACCCCAGCCTTCGCTTTCAGCACGCGTGATGACGGCAGCCTTGGCTTCCGCGACGCTCATGCCATTGAGGAAATCCGAATTCACGAGAATGCCATCGCCCGCTTCGGCTTCGCCATCGAAGGGCTTATCTGCCTCATCCGCGCTGGCCGCCACCACGCGCCGGATCGGCAAGGCATATTTCGTTGCAAACTCGAAATCACGCTGGTCGTGCCCAGGAACGGCCATGACCGCACCGGTGCCGTAATCCATCAGCACGAAATTCGCGATGTAAAGCGGCAAGTCGGCGCCGCTGAACGGGTGCTTGGCCGTGATGCCCGTATCGAAGCCTAGCTTATCAGCGGTTTCCAGTTCAGCCGCCGTGGTGCCACCGGCCTTGCAAACCTCAATGAAAGATTGGGCTTCTGCATTGGTCGCGGCCACTGCCTGCGCGACAGGATGGTCCGCAGCGACGGCCACAAAGCTAGCGCCGAAAATCGTATCGGGCCGGGTGGTATAGACTTCCAGCGATCCGCCGTTCGACAGCGCGAAGCAGAATTCCAGACCTTGGCTCTTGCCGATCCAGTTTTCCTGCATCGTGCGGACCTTCTCAGGCCACTGGTCCAGCCCGGAAAGTCCTTCCAGCAGTTCCTCGGCAAAGTCGGTGATCTTCAGGAACCACTGGCTCAGCTTGCGCTTTTCTACCAGCGCGCCCGATCGCCAACCGCGCCCGTCGATAACTTGCTCATTCGCCAGCACCGTCTGGTCAACCGGATCCCAGTTAACCGCGCTTTCCTTGCGATAGACGAGTCCCGCTGCATAAAGGTCAAGGAACAGCGCCTGTTCCTGGCCGTAATATTCCGGCTCACAGGTTGCGAGTTCACGGCTCCAGTCCAGCGCGAAGCCCAAGCGTTTGAGCTGTGCCTTCATGTTGGCGATATTGTCGCGCGTCCAGCCGCCGGGGTGCACGCCCTTTTCCATCGCCGCGTTTTCCGCGGGCATGCCGAAAGCGTCCCAGCCCATCGGATGCAGGACTTCAAAGCCGCGCATGCGCTTGTATCGCGCCAGCACGTCACCCATCGTATAGTTACGCACGTGGCCGATATGGATGCGCCCCGAAGGATAGGGGAACATCTCCAGCACATAGCTGCGCGGCTTGGCAGACGCATCGTCCGCCTTGAAACATTGCCGTTCATCCCAGGCGCGTTGCCAATGGCTATCCGCCTGAGCCGGATTGAACCGCTCATTCATTGGGTCAAAACCCTCCTGTGTGAACCGATCAGCCGCCGAAGGAATTACGGCGCAGGTCGCGGGCCCGTGTCAGGATTATATCTTCCAGCTTCTGTACGGTGGCGGCCTGAACCGGGGCACTCACCCAACCGCCACCCTGCGCAACTTCACGGCTTGCTGCCACACGCAGCGCATCCGCGCGCAGATCCTTGTCGAGAATGGTGACGGTGATCTTGACCCGCTCACCCGGATTGCTGGGATTCGTGTACCAATCGGTAACGATGACGCCGCCGGTGCTGTCCGTCTGCAACAAAGGCATATACGAAAGCGCATCCAGGCTGGCGCGCCAGAGATACGAATTCACCCCGATAGTGGAGACGTTGGAAGCAGCGAGCTCTGCCACGGGACGGGACTTTCCGCCACATGCGCTTAGGGCAAGCGCCGCGGCAACAAAAATGCCCCCGCGCAAAGCCACTCGAGCAACGGAACGGCCGGATAGAGTATCGCCAGTCATATCGTATCCAATTCCTCATGTCCTGACAGCGTGCCACGCGGCAGGTTCGCCTCATTCCCAGCCTCTATAGCCGTCGCAGACTGCGCGGCAAGCTTCTCCATGCAGTCTTGTCCCTGTCTGCAGGCTGTATTGCTACGCGAGGATGGCTGTTCGTTCAAATCACCCTGTGTTAAGCTGCAACTTGATAGTTCGCACCTGCCGAATCATGCAAGACCGATCGAATGCGCCAAGGGAGTTTCATCGTGTCGGACACGACCGCTGCAGCGAGGATCACTTCAGAAAGCACGGAAGATCCGCGCGCGCGGAGCGGCATCGCTGCGGGTGCGTTAATTTCCTGCGCCGTCTGCCTGCTTGCCCTGCCAAGCGCCGTTCTGGCCTTCACCATTAATTTCGAGCCGGGTGGCAAAAAATCTGCTGGCGGTGAAGCCGCTCATATGTTGAGCGACGGGCAGCCCGGGGCAAGCCTCGCCCGCAATTTCCCCGTCCGTTCCTTGGCAAAGGGCATGCCTTTCCCCTTTACGCCGGCAGGCTCTCCTACACGGCCTGATAGGTCCGTAACTGTCGCAGTGCGGTTCGATCCGGAAACTGTGCGCGCTTTGACAGTCCGCGGTCAGCCCCACAAACCCAGTATTGCCGTAGCGGAACTCGGCCTTGCCCCCACCGCCTTCAATCTGGGCGTTTCGCGCGGCTACACCAACTTCGCGCAGAACATTGCGCCCAAGGAAGATAAGTCGGCGCCTGGCATGGCCGATTTGACTAAGTTCAGCATTGCCAAACGTCAGCCGCCGGCAGAATCGCGCTTCAGTCCGCGCATAATCATGGACGAAACGCAACTTGCCGGCCGCGCCCCGCGTACGTTTGCAGGCGATAGCGACGATAAAGTCGACGTTGGCGGCAGCTATCGGATAACGAAGAACCTCGATGTCACAGCTGGCGTCCGCTATTCGCAGGAACGTGAAAGGCTAATGCCCGTCACCGACGGGAAGCAAGATAACCAAGCAGTCTATCTCGGTACGCAAATACGGTTCTAGGCTGGCCGCTGCCATCTCTATGCATATCCAACAAAAATCTCGGTGCGCGTTGATATAACCGCAACCGAGCTCGCCGCGTTTGCAACAACATTGCTTTGCGCGGCGCTTGCCCCAAATCGCGCGCTGACATACCTGTTGGGGCGGGAGGACAGACCCGGAAAGGAAGGCTCGATGTCGCGCATCGCTATTGTTACAGGTGGCACCAGAGGTATTGGCAAAGGTATCTGCCTGACGTTACGCGATAAAGGGATGACGGTTGTCGCCAATTATGCAGGCAATGATCGGGCGGCCGCGCAATTTACCGAAGAGACAGGCATCCCTGCATACAAATGGGACGTCGGCGATCACGAGGCTACGCTGGAAGGCTGTGCCCTTGTCGAAAAAGAAATGGGTCCGATCGACGTGCTAGTCAACAACGCGGGTATCACGCGCGACGGCACGCTCCACAAGATGACTTTCGACGATTGGAACGAGGTGATGCGAATCAACCTCGGCGGTTGCTTCAACATGGCGAAAGCCACGTTCCCCGGGATGCGCGACCGCGGCTGGGGGCGCATCGTCAACATCGGATCGGTGAACGGGCAGGCTGGGCAATATGGCCAGGTCAATTACGCCGCCGCAAAGTCGGGCATTCATGGCTTTACCAAAGCGCTGGCACAGGAAGGCGCGAAGTTCGGCGTCACCGTCAACGCCATTGCTCCTGGCTATATCGACACAGACATGGTTGCGGCCGTCCCTCGCCAGGTGCTCGACAAGATCATCGCCGGTATTCCCGTCGGACGCTTGGGCCATGCGGATGAAATCGCACGCGGCGTGGCGTTCTTCTGTTCCGAGAATTCGACTTTCGTGACGGGTTCGACAATGTCGATCAACGGCGGCCAACACATGTATTGATGGCCGCCTTCGCAAGGTCAGCGAAGATAGGCCTTGCCTCCATCGATCGCGATCGTTGACCCCGTGATGAAGCGACTTTCATCGCTGGCCAGAAATGCGATGGGCATGCCGATGTCGGCCACCGGCTCGCCCATCCGCCCCAGTGGAATCGCTTCGGTGACAGCAGCCGCGCGTCCATCTGCTAGCGCAAAGTCTGCATCGGCTGAGGGAGATTGTGACATAGGAAGCACTAAGTTGACGCGAATACCCTCCCGCGCCCACTCCAGCGCAGCGGCGCGGCTGATAGCCTGAATCGCCGCCTTCACTCCACCATATACTCCATAATGCTGAGGATTATGGATCGCGCCGCTCCCAAAATTGATGATGCTGCCCCCGCCTGCAGCAATCATATGAGGGCGCACCGCGCGCATGAGCGCTAGCGTGGCAACTGCACCCGATTCCCAAAGCTCGCGTACGTCTTCGTCAGAAATCTCGGCAATGGGTGCGGTGCGGATAACCGGAGATTGCGCCGCGTTTACCAGCACGTCCACTCGCCCGAAACGCTGCACCGTTGAATCGACGATACCTTCCAACGCCGCGCGGTCGGAAACGTCCGCCGGATGAACCAGCGCCGTACCTCCATCGCTCTCGATCTCGTGCGCTACATCTTCGAGTTTGGATCGCGTTCGGCTTACCAATACGACTGCGGCTCCTTCGAGCGCCATGGCTCGAGCCGCGCCGTAGCCTGCCCCTTGGCTGGCTCCTGTCACAATCGCCACTTTTCCTTGCAGCTTGCCCATCATCCCTCCCCTTTTCTTACCGTGAATCGCCCGCACCATTGCGCGCTGCGAACCGACCGGTAAGCTGATGGCATGAACGTGCCCTATCATCCACCCGTCAAACGCTCGGTAGAGATTGCGGGACACAAGACCTCGATCAGTCTCGAGCCATTGTTCTGGGAGTTACTTAAGGAGGCCGCCGCAGATCAGGGCACGCCCCTGAACGCACTTGTCGCAAAGATTGATGCCGAACGGCTTGAGGCGAATTCGCCGCCGGGCCTGGCCAGCGCGATTCGAGTGTGGCTGGCAGCTCGCAACGCAAAAATCAGCTGAACAAACTAAGGCCGGGTGGAGATACCCCACCCGGCCTTTCACCAGCCACTGGCATGCTGCAGCGATTGGCGAAATGAATCAATAAGTTCCAGGCGGATCGCTGGCTGGGAAGCTGGCGTCACTTGCCTCATCGGTTGCACTCCACCGGCGCGGCTGGTCACGCATCGATTCTGCTCCTGCATTGCGGATCTGCGTCGCATTGCCAGGTGCCCCTTCGCCGGTAGCAAAGGCCGCTTGACCCGTCGCAGATTTACCCATGGCGTATTTGTAAATGCCATATCCGGCAGCACCTAAAATGCCGAGTTTAAGCAGTCCCATCTGTACTATTCCTTCCGATCAATTACCATCTAGCAACGTTCGGAAGTAGTGGTTGGTTGCACCAACGACCGGTAAAATAAAACGGTCAGTCGCCGCCGACACGCTCAATCTGAGCACCTACTCCACTCAGTTTTTCTTCCAATCGTTCATAACCACGATCAAGGTGGTAAAGCCGGTGAACTTGCGTTTGTCCCTCTGCTGCAAGACCTGCGATTACAAGGCTCATGGAAGCACGCAGGTCGGTAGCCATAACTTCCGCGCCGGACAGCTTGGACACGCCGTGCACGACTGCTGTTCTGCCCGACGTTTCAATATTCGCGCCCATGCGGTTTAGTTCAGGGACGTGCATGTAGCGGTTTTCAAAGATCGTCTCGTTCAGAACGCTAGATCCTTCAGCAAGGCAAAGCAGTGCCATCAGCTGCGCCTGCATATCGGTAGGGAAGCCCGGGAACGGTGCGGTTGAAAGCGTAACCGCCTTCAACGGCCCATCTACTCCAATTCGCAGGCCACGCTTTTCCTCTTCCACAACCACGCCGGCACTGCGCAGTGCGTGAATTATAGCGCGCATGTCATCCGCACGCGTGCCTTCCAGCAGGACGTCGCCGCCTGTGATCGCAGCAGCGCAAGCATAACTGCCTGCCTCGATACGATCGGGCATCACTTCATAAGTGGCACCGTGAAGCCGCTTCACGCCATGGATAACGAGCTGCGATTCGCCGATGCCCTCGATCTCCGCGCCCATCGCGGCGAGGCAGTTGCACAGATCCACGATTTCCGGCTCCCGCGCAGCATTGTCCAGCCTGCTGGTGCCGTTCGCCAGTACCGCCGCCATCAAGGCGTTTTCCGTTGCCCCGACAGACACCACCGGGAATGTGAAATCCCCGCCGGGCAAGCCTCCATCGGGTGCGATCGCGCGGACATAGCCAGACGCCAGTTCAATTTCCGCACCGAACGCCTCAAGCACCTGCAAATGCAGATCAATCGGGCGATTTCCGATTGCGCACCCGCCCGGCAATGAAACCTTGGCTTCACCCATGCGGGCCAGCATGGGGCCCAATACAAGGATAGAGGCACGCATCTTGCGAACGAGATCGTATGGGGCGACGTTGCTGGTAATCCGCGATGCTTCCAGCGTCATGACCCGGCCAAAGTCTTCCGGACGAGAACCGGCGATTCTGGTCGACACGCCGAACTGCGTCATCAGGTGTTGAAAGCTGTCGATATCAGCCAGACGCGGCAGATTGCGCAGCGTCAAAGGCTCTTCGGTTAGCAAGGCGCAGGGCACCAGCGTTAGCGCCGCATTCTTGGCCCCCGAAATCCTGATTGCGCCGGATAGCGGCTTGCCGCCCTCAATGATGATCTTGTCCATGCGGATCCCTTAGAGTGATTTTGAGCCAGATGGAATCATCTGGCGTGCGGGAAATCGGGGCCACCGAAAAAATTAGGGATTCGAGCCAGACAGAACCATTTGGCCTCTGCAGCTGCAGCAGCGGCTTCGCAGCGATCAGATCCTGCGGAACCTTACGTGAGCACACAGGTTGCCAAACTAAAATTACGTTCGGTAATTACCTATCCCCTAAGTGTGCCAAATACTTTCACGCAGAACGCAGGTGTTGCGCCTCGCGGGTGACATGGGGTTTAACCTATGCAACAAAAAACGGAGCCCAGGTTCAGCATATGACTAACGCCAGCCTCAAAAAACCGGTCCGCAAGGCCGTGTTCCCCGTCGCCGGGCTCGGCACCCGATTTCTTCCCGCAACCAAAGCCATTCCCAAGGAATTGCTCCCGATCGTTGACCGGCCACTGATACAATATGCGGTAGACGAGGCGCGAGAAGCAGGGATCGAGGAACTGATCTTCGTAACCGGCCGCGGCAAGACGGCAATTGTCGAACATTTCGACACGGCGTTTGAGCTTGAAGCGACCATGAAGGAGCGTGGAAAGTCGCTGGATGCTCTGGAGGCGACCCGTGTTAAGCCCGGTAATCTCGTCACCGTGCGGCAGCAGGTCCCTCTGGGCCTTGGTCACGCTATCTGGTGCGCGCGGTCAATCGTGGGCGATGAGCCTTTCGCTATCTTCCTGCCGGATGAGCTGATGGTTGGCCAGCCGGGTTGCATGAAGCAGATGGTCGATGCCTATTCGGAAGTCGGCGGCAATATGATTTCCGTGCTCGAAGTCCCACATGATGAAGTGTCCAGCTATGGCGTGATTGCACCGGGTAAAAAACTTGAAGGGTACGGCGGCGCGTTGACCGAAGTGACCGGCTTGGTCGAAAAACCCAAGGTGGAGGACGCCCCCTCCAACCTGATCGTATCGGGACGCTACATCCTCCAGCCTGATGTGATGCGCATTCTGGAAACACAGGAAAAGGGCGCGGGCGGCGAAATCCAGCTCACGGACGCTATGGCGCGAATGATCGGCCAGCAGCCATTTCATGCCGTGACGTTTGCAGGGCGCCGGTTCGACTGCGGATCAAAGTTGGGCTTTGTCGAGGCTACGCTTGCGCTTGCGCTTGAACGCGAAGACATGGGCGAAGAAGTCCGCGCCATGGCAAAAAGGTTGCTGGGGTGAATCTCACCGGCAAAAGGCCAAGTTTCGGGAGTTCTTTTACGCACCATCCGCGCTGATGCAGATGGTGCTGCTGGGGAGGATTGAACTCCCGACCTCACCCTTACCAAGGGTGGAAATATAGACTTTTCTGGACATCGTAGGAATTATAAGAGCGTGTAAACGCGCTGTTTTTATCCATCCTTGTCCTAATTCATCCCCCAGTGTATTCCGTACGCATTCCATACTATTCCATACGGAACAGAATGAGGCGACTGGCAGTGGCATTGGACTTGAGCAAAGTGGGCGAGAGGGAGCGCTTGAAAGCGCAACGCGAACCGCACTGGCAGCGGCTACGCGCGGGATGCTTCATTGGCTTTCGACCCTCAAAACGCGGTGGCAAGGGAACATGGATTGCCCGCGCCTATGACGAGGATGCCGGGAAATATCGCGTGAAGTCGTTGGGCGACTTCGGCACGCTGCCCGGCAATGAAATCTTCGCAGCCGCCAAGGGGGAAGCGGAAAAGCTGGCGGAACTGGTGGAAGCCGGTGGAGAGGTCCGCCGCAAGGTGGAAACCGTCGTCGATGCCTGCCACGACTATCTGGCTGGCATCAACGACGCCAACGGCATCGCGGAAGGAGTGTTCCGCCGACACGTCTACAGCGATCCGATCGCCAAGGTGAAACTCGACAAGCTGCGTCGTCATCATCTGCGGGCATGGCGGAAGCGGCTTGAAGCCGCCCCGGCCGTGGTCAGCCGACGAAAGAAAGGCGAGTCCATCACCCGCACCCGTGCGGCCTCCACCGTCAATCGTGACATGGTGCCGCTGCGAGCGGCGCTGGCCAAAGTGCTCGCTCCCGGCACGCCCGGAAGCGAAGCAGCTTGGCAGGAGGCGCTGAAAGCGATCAGGAACGCCGATCGGCAGCGGACGCTCTATCTGGACAGGAAACAGCGTAAGGCCCTGATAGCTGCACTACCGGCGGAAGCAGTGCTATTTGTGAGTGCTCTTTGCACCCTGCCGTTGCGCCCCGGTGCTGTCGCCAACCTCACTGCCGGTGACTTCGAAAAGCGCACCGCCGAATTGAGCATCGGCAAAGACAAGATAGGGAAACCACGCCGCATCGTCCTGCCCCCTCCGGCAGCAAAGCTTTTTTCCCAGGCTGCCAACTCAAAGCTGCCGGGAGCCCCCCTCTTCACGCGCGCGAACGGCAAGCCTTGGGATCGGAATAACTGGAACGATCCTATCACCAAAGCCGTCGCGGCAGCGAACCTGCCAACCGGCGTCACCGCCTATACCCTGCGACATTCGACGATAACCGACCTCGTAACCAACGGCTTACCCCTTCTGACGGTCGCCCAAATTAGCGGCACCAGCGCAGAAATGATCGAGCGTCACTATGGGCACCTTAACCGCGCCGCCGCGACCGAAGCGCTAGCGAGTTTGACGCTGTGACAAAAAGGTAGGGATCGGGATAGGAGGCGCGCGTGCCTAAAGCTGGCTATGTTAAAGTGTACATGACCTCGTGCGAGCGCACTGCGGCCGTGAGGTTCTTGCACCGATATGAACCGCCGGTGCCAACCCTGATCGAGAGTGAAAGCTACGTCGACGAGTGCCGCGAACGCGCTGCACGTCTTATCTGTAACCTGAGCAAACCCAGCCGAGGAGCAGCAGGTCCGAGACCCGGCCGACAACTTCTCCGCGAGGACGCTCGATGGTTAGGGGGACAGTTGGACGTAGCGGTGGTGTGGGCGAGATTGGGAATAGTCATAAGTCTATGCTGGTCTCCCGAGCTTATTGGGGCGATGCAGGCATGCAGTACCGCTGTCATTAACAAGCCAGTAGGGCGGCCAAGGCGTCAGGATACCGACCCCGACGCGGCATCCGACAAGTTCGCAAAAAGCGAGCGCAGCTATCAAAATCTCGTCAAACGGTGGGCACGTTACCGGCATCTTCTTGGCCAATGGTCTCGCGATTTGGATGCTCGTGGCGAATCGCTGATTACAAGCACTGAATTGCCGCCCGAACCGCCACCAACGCCGCCGTCACGTTTATGACGGAATTAAGCATCTCGCAGCGTTCCCTGAGAGTGTGAAAGTTTCCCGTATCGGCCGACGCAATCCCGCGTCTGCCTAATGGGACACCCCACATGCGAACTATAACCTCCACTCCGAAACTGGCTTATTCTATCAAGGAATTTTGCCACGCCACAAGCATTGCGCGCTCCACAACCTACGCGCATATCGCGGCTGGAAGGTTGCGCGCCACGCGCATCGGGGGCCGCACGGTTATCACAACCGACGAAGCCCGGCGCTTCCTCGCAGTGGGAGAATGAGCATGGCTGCGTTCAAACCCGGCGTCGAGCGGCTGGCTGTGTTGCTGCTGGAGGCTTCCGAACTTCTCAAGCTCAGGCTCTGGTACCATTACAGCCCCTTGGAGGGCCAGCGCGGGGCAGGCGTGCGAATGGGGGCGCTGGCATCTCCAGCGCTCGACATGCCCAACGGCCTGTTGACCTTCCGAGATCGAGAGGCTCAATTGCGCATTCGTGTGGAGCACGACTGCCCTCAGGTGGCACTCCTGCACATCCGTCTTGAAGCCATCGGCGTCAGGGTCAGCCGCAAGCGGCTCCGCAACGCGCTTCGCCTGATCCATAACGCGGGCGAGCAACTCTATCCTTATACGGAAGCCCATGAGCGCGCCGCCAGCCTTCACCGGCGGAAACAACGCGATCGCGAGCGCTTGCTCGCACAAATAGCACGCGAGGATAACGAGCGCGCAATGCAGCGCGGATAAACGCGCGCGGTGCTCCCGAGGCGAAAAGGCGGCCCCGCCACAGGGCCGCTCATCATCATCTTTACAAAAGGAGGGTTAGCATATGCGCGCCCGGAATAAAACCTTCACCGGCAACGTCGCGGACACGTGGCGGACGTTCGACCGGTTGGGCTACACTGGCGATCTGCTACCGGTGCCCCAACCGCACATCCCGCCCAGCCAAAATTCGGCTTTGAAGCAGCCGGGCAAGGTGCCGGGGCGGATTAACCACGCCGGGCAAGCCAGAGGCTTCAAGGGCTGGACGCAGCACGTCGCCACGGGCCGCGAGGTCGAACGCTGGTCGGGCGACGACCGGCTGGGTGTCTGCATCCAGACCCGCCGTGTGCAGGCCATCGACATCGACGTTGACGACCCTGCCAAGGCCGACGCCATAGAGCAGTCCGTCATCGAGCAATTGGCCACCGAGACGAGCAGCATCGCTCTACCGGTCCGCACCCGCTCAAACAGCGGCAAGCGCACGCTGCTGGTTGAGGTCGAAGGCGAGATCGGCAAGGTTGTTGTGCCGGTGGACGGCGGAATGGTCGAGTTCCTTGGAAACGGACAGCAGACAGTCCTCGCCGGGATGCACCCGTCCGGTGTGGCCTATGAATGGCGCGACGGCTTGCCGGACGCCATCCCCGTAATCTCGCTGAAAGCGTATCGAGAGCTAATCGAGCTTGTCGAAATGCTCCACGGCACCGGCGATGCAACCCGGCAGGGCGTCCGCAAGCTGGGCGACACGGTGGACGGCCTGCCCCAACCCGAAGCCGATTGGCTGTATGAGAACTGGGATGTGCGCGGCGACGCCCCCAGCGGCATCTATGTCCGCTGTCCGTTCGATAATCTGCACTCGTCGGACAATGGGCCGACCGAAGCCATGTGGATGTTCGCCGGAACCAAAGGCCATAAGGAAGCACGGTTCAAGTGCCAGCACACCTTTCATGGCGGTGAGGGCGAGATAACAACCAGCCGGTTCCGGGCGGCGGTGGGGATGCCCACGAGCTTGCCGGACGACTTTCCTGAATTACCGGAATTACCAGAGGGGGACGCGCTGGGGCCGCTCGCACTGCTACAACGGGATTTCAGCCTGTGCATGATCGGCGGACAAGACCGCATCATCGACAATGCGCAAATCGATGCTCTGCGCAACGCCGCGATGCCCGGTCACGGGCTTGTGCTTTACAATCCCCAAGCCGGACGGAAGCTGATGAAACGACGATTGGTGCTCGCCTTGGGCGTGCATGAGGATGCTCTGGCGGCTAATATCGGTAAATTCGAGCTTGATCCCAACACCCGCGTTTACACTGCCACCGCGTTCAGTCCGCGCACCGAGCCGGACACGACGCTCAACCTGTGGAGCGGTTCGCCTGCGAAGCCTGCCCCCGGCGACTGGGCGCTGTTGCGCGGGTTCCTGCTGGAAGTGATCTGCACCGGCAACCACGACCGCTACGACTACATCATCGGCTGGGTTGCCCATGCGCTGCGCAAGCCGGAAGAGAAGCCGGGTGTCTGTATCGCGCTGATCGGCGGACAGGGAACCGGTAAGGGGACGTTCTATGACTTGCTGCACGCGTTGTGGCCAGCGTCAGCGCTAAAAGTCTCGGACGTTGCGCACGTCGTCGGAGGGTTCAACGCCGCGTTGGAGTGCAATTACGTGGTGTTCATGGATGAAGCCGTGTTCGCCGGGGATGGGAAGGCAGCGGACAGGATGAAATCGCTCGTCACCGAAATGCACATCACGGTCGAAGAGAAGAACCAGCCGCGTCGTACTATCGAGAGTTACCATCGCTTCGTCATGGCAACGAACCACGAACA
>JAZQRJ010000035.1:0-3255 GCA_045629505.1 Novosphingobium sp. | reverse complement strand
CAACTCGGCCACACAGGCGGCTTTGGCCCGCATGTCTCGTCCGCCTACCTCGTGTGCCTGCCCCTTCCTGATCATTGCCATTGCCTCGTAGCCTGCCAGTGTTCGTCGTGCTGTATGGAAACCGCCGAAGCCAAGCCCTGGTCTGACCAGGCGTTTCACGCGCCGGTGGTCTTGTGCCACAATGTTATTGAGAAACCTGCATTGTCGTAGCCGGGCGAAGCGCCCCAGCTCATTGTCTGCTTTCATCCCCGCTATGGCGCAAGGGTAAGCCAGGTTCTTGTCCACCGTGATGGTGCGCGGGTTCACCGTATGCGGCTGCCCGAGCGCCTTGCGGAAGAAGCGCTTCGCAGCTTCGGCATCCCGCTTGGTTGAGAGCAGGAAGTCGATCACACTGACCACGGCTGTCGACTGCGCGATACAGGTACATCCAGCGGCCCTTCACCCGCACGTAGGTCTCGTCAACCCTCCATGGTCCGTTGGACAGGCGTAGATAAGGGCCGGAGCCGCCGCTCCAGTTCCGGTGCATAGGCCTGGATCCATCGAAAGATGGCAGTGTGCGCGATGTCGACACCGCGGTCCTGGAGCATGAGTCCGAGGTCGCGGTAGCTGATCGGGAACATCAGGTACCAGCGCACCGCCCAGAGCTTCGCCAACTGTCGCCGTGCCATACTCCAGCTTGGCCGCGATCGCGCCAGACCACAAAAGATGCACCAGAACCAACCTGCCAGCATCATTGCCTGGTCACTCTGGCGCCGCGCTCATCAAGCTGCCGCGCAGCAAGCCCGCCGGGCAAGCCGGGCCACAGGACATCGCCAAGGCCCGCATCATCGTCGAGAATGCCAAGGACGTCTCACAACCAGACAGCTAAGTATTAGCCCTTGCCCGACGTTCCGGCCTCGAGGATCGATACGATCGAAAACAGCGTAAAGCAGACGGCGCCTAATCCCGCGAGAACCCGCGCCGGAACGAAAAAACCGAGATCGGCAACCGCGGCTTCCGCAAGGAAGGTGGAGAAGAACAGGCAGGCGAGGCAGGTCAGGATCGGTATCAGCGGAATCCGATTGGCCAGGGAGCATTCGCGCCGCCAGACCAACGCCAGCAGCCACACCTTCGAATTGATGCTGTAGCAGATCATGCCAAGCCCGAGCAGAACGCAGCCGGGAGCAATCCGTTCAGGTCGATCTGATCCGAACAGCACAAAAAGGCCCCACCCGAAGGTCGCCGTTCCCATCAAAAGGACCCAAAGCGTCCAAACCCACCGCTCGGCTTCGCCGAACTGATTGCGGACTTGTCGCACCACTGTCGAAACCAGCGAAATAAGACTCGCACAGATCGCCGAAATCCCCATCAGGACATGACCGGCGACAAAATCGGGTGCGTTTGCCTCTCGCATCAGCAACATCGTCGCCCAGACGAAGCCGATTGCGGTCGCTGCCACAGGAACGCAGATCAGCCCAACGCCAGCTACGGTGCTGTAAGCATCCCGGGGTGGGCCGTCTTCAGGGCGGCCATGAGCATTTTTGGGGATCAGCGTGAAGGCGCTTGAGGCGGTCGCGACGGTGCTGACACAGCTCGCGATCAATCCGACACCGAACACCACATGGCCAGCAACGAAGCTGGGCACGCTCCCCTGTTGAAGGACTAGCACCCCCCAGAGCATGGTTGCGAGGGCGACCGAATAACCAATGACCGGCAGGATAATCATCCAGGTCCGGCTAAAAGTGTGGGTGAGCTGCCGAATGATCATGGCAGCGGTTGTGAAGAGAGCGATGCAGATGGCAGTCAGCGAGATCAGTACGTGTCCAGCGACAAAATAATTTGGATCCGCGCCCCCTGTCCGAACGTAAAGCCCTAAGCTTAAGCACACGGTACCCATGGCAAGAGGGATGATTCGAAAGAGGATGCTGATCCAGTAATTCATGAGAACCTCCAGGTTGTTTGAAGAAAACGCAGTATCATCAAGGCGTTCCATCAAGCCACGGCTTGCCGGATGGTTCCCCATCCAATGATGGGATTGGCTTCCATTCCTGAGATTGGTCTTGCTGTATGAACTCGGTCGCAGACTAAACAAGGATTGATGTTGGATGCACACGGAGAATGTTTGAGTTCAGGGCTCATTAATCCAGGAGAAGACGATGGCTGCGAGGCAGATAGCGCACATGAAAGTGTGGGCGCAGCGGTCATAGCGCATGGCTATGCGGCGCCAGTCCTTCAGCCTGCGAACATGTTCTCAATACGGTGCCGCTAGCGATACAGCATCCTGTCATGCGGGATGCGCCGCTTGCGGCCACAACGTGACAATGCAACCAGCATCATGTTGGCAGCCACCGCGCCGACCACAGACCGAAGCATAAACCCAGGGTGATCTCTGGCGAAGGAAAAGGAATTTGTGGAGCAGCAGCAGTGATCTGGAGCCTGAGCCATCAGGAAGCCGCGGCACAGCTTGTGCACGCGAACCCTCTCGCGCACCATTATCGGCTTGACGGAGAAGGCTTCGTTATTGAAGTCATGAGCTTAAACTTATCGCTTACACTATGAGTCTACGGGGGCATCCAGGTTGCCTGGCGATCAGGACTCCACTGGAATGGAGCCGCAGTATCGCGCAGATGCGATTTCAGGCCTTTCACGAATGGACTTACATCATTCACCCAACGTCCAATGCGGCGGCAGCTTCCGCCGCATAACTCTGATCCGGCACGTGTGGCGATCACCCGAGCTGTCGCTAACGACGATAAAGCCTTGCGCATTCACATCTCGGACGCTGTGCGACAGCATGTTTGCTCAATACACGATGCAGCGACCGAACTCCAAGTATCCCAGGTAAAAATTGACTCTACAAAATTGGAGAAGTATGGCTTCGAATGTTTCGATAAGCCATCTTACGAAACAAAAATCGGCTGAGGTGCAGGTGAGATCGCGCTATGCGAGATCAGGCTGACAATGCCACATCTTGCACCCGTTTAAGCCCATTATTGCGACCGATGCAGAGCCTCCTATCTCGCCTCGAGATACAAAGGATAAAGCGCGATGCCATCACCGAGCGAAACCCGCCAGATTTACGAAACCGGCACCCAGCTGAGGCCGACAATCCATCAGGAGCAGGACTGGCCGTACGAGGTCCCGCATATCCGGTACGAGGCCCTTATATGGCCCCCGCACGATGTCGGGGGGCAGCCCGCCGCGCCTCAGATATTCGAGGAAAAAGAGGACGAGGAGTGGGAGAACAACGCCTACATCACCTGCGAGGTCCTCGGC
>JAZQRJ010000034.1:0-8221 GCA_045629505.1 Novosphingobium sp. | reverse complement strand
TGAGAAGCCAGCGACCATCCACGGCGTGGAAAAGGGTCCGATCTTTGCCTATCGGCACACGGCTTATGACCGTTCGGTAATCGGCGGTATCGTTTATCGCGGCAAGCGGTGGCCGCAACTTGATGGTCACTACATTTTTGGTGACAATTATTCCGGCAAGTTCTGGGCGATTCCGGCGCTGAATCAGAAAGTGTCTCAACCGATCACTTTGGGACAAGCCGACAAGTATGCGCAGCGCGGCTTTACTCAGATCCTCCAGACGCCTGACGATCGCATTCTGGTCAGTATCATGGGCTCATCGTCCGCGCCGAACGGCGAAATCGTGGAGTTGGTGCCGCGTGCGGGCGCGGAGCAGGGCCTTTCCGGCAAAGGTGCGGTCGCTGCGGCAGCCACTTCGTCCGGCAAGATCAGTGATGCGGCGCTGCGCGAGTCTTTCGTGACGAACTGCGCGCGTTGTCACGGCGAAACGGGGAAGGGTGACGGCCCCGACGCGGTATTGTTGAAGCAGCAGTTCGGCGCTGCGCCCACCAACTTCCATACGCCGGCGTTCAAGGCAAAGAGCCGCGAAGAAGTTCGCAAGGCAATCGCGCAAGGCGGTGCGGCGGTAGGTCTTTCCGAAGCCATGCCGCCATGGACCGGCGTTTTGGAAGACGATGAGCTCGACGCCACCGCGGATTATGTGCAGGCAATGCCCGCCGAATAAGCGGGCACCCCTTTCAGTCGATCAAAGTCTGTCGCAATCCCGGATCAGGCGGCAGGGCCGCTTTCCATCCATTGTGGGACCGCTTCGCGATGGACAATCAGCCAGCCGTTTTCAAACCGGCGGCAGGTATCGCGATATTGCACGCCCATCGTGAGGTCTTTCTGCTCGGAACCCGGCGCAGCCTTGTGAACGGCGATGGCGTAGGAAAGCACGCGCGCGTCATCGCCGTTCAGTTCGACATGCTGATTGGTTATGTTATGCTGCGTAGCGGCGAAAGCTGCTGCCCCGCCATAGACCTTGGGTAAATATTCATCGATGGGCGCTTCGCCCATTGAGCCTTTGGCGTCGGCTTCGTCGGCAAAAACGCTTCGGGCCAGGTCATAATCCCGCATATCGACGCCCAACGCGTAAACTTTCACAAGTTGCGAAGCAGCGTAGCGATCGCTCAGCTCCTGCGCACTGGGTGATGCTATCGGGCCCGCCCAGCGATTGATTTCAAACGTCATTTTTCTCTCCTCCCCGTGGTCCGTTTGGCCATTTGGTTCGTTGGCAGCTATCGCCGATGGGTGCGCTGTGTGCAAGAAATCTCATGAACGAGGCGGTTTATCGTTGTCACCCGAGAAAAACTGTGTCCAACTCGTTAACGACAACACAAAATTAACGTTTGTCGTCGGAAGAGGGTCTGGTTTGAAAAGGACCCAGTAATGACTATCCGAGCTTGGTTACAGGAGGATGCAGTTGGCGGCTTCAAGGTCCGTGAGCCGCGTCGTCGCGTGTCGCTGGAGGGATTGGGGGCCACGGCTTCGGGCGATGTGGTGCCCCTCAGCGTGCACAACATCTCCGCGACAGGAATGTTGCTGGAATGCAGCGAACGCCTGGATGTTGGCTTGTCATTGCGGGTCGATTTGCCAGAGGCGCCGGATACCGAAGCAGTCGTCTTATGGGTTAGCGGTTCGCTTCACGGTTGCAAGTTCGTGGAGCCATTGGGAAGGGCCACACTCAGTGCGGCTCAACTTCGTAGTGCGGTGGGCACTGAGCAAATCGCACCGCCACCAGAACCCGTCGTCACGCGTAAGAATGGCATGGAAGAGTCGCTGGGCAATCGGTTGCGACGATTGCGGAAGGCTCGCCGCCTAACGCTAGCCGATCTTGCCAGCGAATTGGGTGTCAGCAAACCTACGGTGTGGGCGTGGGAGCAAGACAGGAGCATTCCTACTCAGGACCGTCACGAAAAAATCGCGGAAGTACTTCATACTTCGGTGGCAGATTTGCGTACCGGTCGGGATGTCGATGCTGCGATGGCCATATTGGAACGTAGTCGGCAGCAGATTGCCGAATCGTTTGGTGTCGATGCGGCTCAAGTTCGCATCATGATTGAATTGTAAGCTCGGGAGAGGGCTATCATGAAATCGCTTCGCGCAAATATGCGTCAGGTTGGAACGGACGAACGCCGTAACGAGCAACGCTGGCACGTGGAATTGCTTGTGGCGTTAGGACAGCAGGAGGGCGCGGGGTACGCCAACATACGCAATCTGTCCGAAAAGGGGATGATGCTCGAAACCAGTCAGGAGCTGCGGATTGGCGAAATCGTCCAAGTCTCGCTTCCGGGTGGGCATGAAACGGATGCACGCATTGTCTGGCAGCAGGATCACGCTTTTGGCTGCGAGTTTCTTACGCGTCTCCCAACAGCGGCTATAAGCGCGGCAATACTGCAGGCCCCTTTGCCTCCCGTCAGGGACCGCACTGACGAGCCATGCTTTGAGGAACTGCCAATCGGCATCCGCCCGACAATGGATGAACTGGCGATCTGGAAGACCCGTTTCCAAGAGAAACACGGCGCCGCTGGCCAAAAACTTGTAGCGTTCCGCCAGACCGAAGGTGGGCTAATGATCGCGATCGTTACCGCTCCCAAGACTGGTTTGGAGCATGCCAGCTAACTGCGAACCATGCGGTTAACCGCTAGCCAGCCCTCCGCATAACATTTCGCAAACGGGACTTCTGCTCGGTCATCACCGTGCTCCCCCCTTTTGCGCGTGCAAGACGAAGGGCGGTTTCGGCTGTTTTGACGGTCATATCGATATCTGGCGAAACACTGGCTATTCCCACGCTCGCCGTTATCGAGAAGCGATGCTGCCAATCAGTGCAGCGCAGGTTTGCGAGAACGTCGACGATTTCACGGCACACACTTTCGGT
Organism: Novosphingobium sp.; assembly: GCA_045629505.1. Taxonomy (GTDB): domain Bacteria; phylum Pseudomonadota; class Alphaproteobacteria; order Sphingomonadales; family Sphingomonadaceae; genus Novosphingobium. Next base: position 5,325 of record JAZQRJ010000034.1, on the reverse strand, counting down.
GCGTTCTATGGTCCAATCCGGGAAGAACATGCCGAACCGGCTCCCGCCCACGCGAGAGATGCTGATGCCCTTTGGTATTTGAGTGCGCAGAAAATCGGCAAATGCGATCAATACCTTATCTCCCGACGAGATGCCGTAATGGAGATTGATTGCCTTGAAATGATCGATATCGATCAGGGCAAGGGATGCCGCACCTTTCGTGTCGATCAGGTGCTGCAGCATTTCCATCCAGGCGCGGCGATTGGTCAGTCCCGTTAGCGGATCAGTAAGCTCCGCGCGGAAAATTTGCTCTTCCAGATGCTTTACTTCCTGAAGATCGCGAACCACGCCCAATGTCCCGCTTATTTCCCCTTTGGGGTTCTTCAGAGCCGCGAGGCGGATGGAAAACCATTGGGTCTTGTCGTCGGCGCGGGGTGAGTTGAATTCCAGCCAATCGCGTGAGTTGCGGCCCTGAAGCGCTTTGATGAGAGTGTCTTCGATTGCTGCCTTGTGTGCCGTGTCCACAAGGTCAAGGATATGTGGACCGCATTCCCCGTCTGATATCAAGGTCCCAAGCGGGCCTGTGGATGGCGAGGCATAACGAATTATACCGGCCAGATCCGTCTTTATAACTATGTCATCTTTTGCATCAGCCATCATTTGAAACAAAGTTAACTGTTCCGGTAGGCTTAGGTCGAGTTCCATCTCCGGCTGCCCCTTAATCGCCGAGCACTTAAACGGATCATTAAAGGTTATTCGGGTTAACCTTGTAACATAATCCAGCTAACATATTGTAATTGCTTAAATTATATTAACTATTGGGCTGCTGTTTTCAACATGAATATTCGAATTGTCGTGGCAATCAGCCGCCAAGGCTAACGAGGTTGCTGGGTTCTCAAGGCTTGCAAGGAATCTGCACCCGGGCCATCTGGCCGCATGCGTATTGCTCTGTTTGAACCCGAAATCGCCGGAAACGTCGGTGCTGTTCTTCGCCTAGGTGCTTGCATGGGTGCGGCAGTAGATCTCATCGAGCCGATGGGGTTCGCTTGGGACGACCGCAGAGTGCGGCGAACAGCGATGGATTACATTGATCACGTCACCGTTATCCGTCACGCCGGTTTCGAGGCATTCAGAGAAACCATCGGATCAAGCCGACTGGTGCTGTTCACCACCAAGTGTAGTGATTCGGCTTACGAGTTTGCGTTTAAGCCTAACGACATCCTGTTGTTCGGGAAGGAAAGCGCTGGCGTGCCGGTGTCGGTGGCGGAGGCCTGCGACGCTCGCGTGCGTTTGCCTATGCGCCCACAGGTGCGTTCAATGAACTTGGCGACATCTGCCGCGTTGGCGCTTGGCGAGGCTTTGCGTCAGACCGGATCGTTGCCAGCCTAATTCGCTAACCTGGCGAGCAGATGAGCAGCCCTCTGCAGGCTGACATTCTGGCTACCAATTTCGTGGGAAAGTGAATTTCAAGAAATGGTGCCCGAGGGCGGGATCGAACCACCGACACTACGATTTTCAGTCGTATGCTCTACCAACTGAGCTACTCGGGCACTGCTTCGGCGATGGTCCGTTTCGGACCGGCCAGCGTTGGAGCGCCGCCTATGGCGAAGGTCGCCGAGCTTTGCAACCCCCGGAATCAGTCATCCTGCTGATAATCTGGCGGAGCGGGTCGCCCGGGCACGGAGTACCCATCATCCAACCACTTAAGAAGGTCGCGATCCCGGCATCGTTTCGAACAGAAGGGCGCGTGCTCAGGTTGACGAGGAGCGCCGCAGATCGGGCATTTGCGCTGTTTCTGGGTCATGGGGCCACTGCCTGCGCGAAGCTGCCCGTGAGTGCAAGGCCCGGATCAGGCTGCCAACGAATCTCTCTGCCGGCGCGCCTTGCAAGGTCGCTTTCCCATTCCGGGCGGATCGACTTTTGGACAGCGGGGTGCAACGTGATGAGCAAGGCGCCGGGCGCTGCAATCGATTCTGCTTGCCGCAAGATAAGTCGCGCGGCCGCTCCGGCGCGATCATGGCGCAAACGATGGAGAATCGATGGGCGCTCCAGCCGGGCGACCATTTGAACGAATCCGAATCCGTTCATGGCCGTGCGTTGGTGCGGCCAATCGGAGAGTGCCGCTTGGAGCCCATCATCCACGGCGCGCCGGTCGGCCTTCTCCCCAAGAGTGGGGAAGTCGACACCAATCGAGCCGCTGAGATCGAATCGCCGGATCGCACTGGCCACTGCAGGAATCGCGGCGCGTGCCAAAGTTGCGGCCGGCTGATGTCCGTCAATGTCGATTAACGTCATAGCCGGGGTGGGGGAGATCGTCAGCGCACCCTGATCGAAGCTGACGACGCCGTCCCATGCTTCGGCAAATAATTCCTGCCATGCACCTTGGGGAAATTGCCGGACGATCCGCACATCATGCCCGTCTGCTTGCAATTGCTCACTTAGCGTTGGGGCAGGGCGCGGGGCGTCATGTGTTGGGCGTGCGTGTGCGAGCTTGAAGCGCCCGACTTCGGCAATGGCACTGCGCGTGATTTGCACTCTGATGGTGCTGCCTTCGCTTACGTCGCGAGAGAGGCCGTCTATCAACGCCTCTTCGCCGCTGGCAAAGCGTACGGTCCCGCGTTTGGAGCCTTTTCGGGAAATCAGCTTGGCGTCGTCAATCTGCCCGGCGGTGAGCTTTCCCGGCCATTCTAATCTGGCCGCAACAATGGTGTCGTCCTCCAGGTAGATCGCGCGATCCTCACCGATGCCCTGTTCGACCAGCCATTCAGCCAAGCGGAAAGCCCGCTGATTTGAGCAGTGCACGCGTTTCGAATAGCGGCAACCCCACCACGCCGGAATGACTGCCTGAAATCCACGCGATCAGCCCTTCGGCAGCGCCCTGAATTGCATAACCCCCGGCTTTGCCATGCCACTCGCCGCCAGAGAGGTAGCCTTCGATTTCATCGCGGGAGAGCGGCTTGAAGCGAACGATGGTTTCAGAAAGCCGTTCCTTGAGCGTCCCGTCAGGATAGCGAAGCGCCACGGCCGAATAAACGCGATGACGGCGACCGGACAGGAGCGTGAGGCATTGGCGTGCAGTCGCCTCATCCTCAGCCTTGGGCAGAATCCGCAGGCCAGCGGCAACCACGGTATCGCCGGACAGCACGAATGCATCTGGGCAGTCGAGCGCCAAGGCCTTTTCACGCGCCATGCGCCGCGCATAGTCGCGCGCACGCTCACCTTTCAGTGGCGTTTCGTCGATATCTGCTGAGCGGATCTCAACCGGCGTCAGCCCAAGCCTTGCCAGCAATTCGCGGCGGCGCGGACTCGCCGATCCAAGGATCAGCTTTGAAGATGGGATAACCCTGGAAGACTCGCTTGTGCCGGAAAGTCCGGCCAAGGCTTCAATACTGTCCTGGACCACCGCGGCCTGGCATAAAGCGATAGGTGATGCGACCCTTGGTCAGATCGTAAGGCGTCAGTTCGACGAGCACTTCGTCACCCACAAGAACGCGAATACGGTTCTTGCGCATCTTGCCTGCGGTGTGGCCAAGAATTTCGTGGCCGTTTTCAAGTTCGACCCTGAACATGGCATTGGGGAGAAGTTCGACAACTTTCCCCCGCATTTCGAGAAGTTCTTCTTTCGCCATGGGCGATCAGTTTCCGTAACACTTGTGCGTCATAGCGGCGCGCATAGCGGCGCTTGAAGGAAAAGGAAAGTCTGGCCGTTCATCCCAGCGTTATCAATGTGCGACAAATTAATACCCGGGAGCGGGTTGTCACAAGCCGCCTGCTGACGCATCTCCGGCGTCGCGGGAGGAAGCACATAGAAATGTCTTTTGGAGTCAATATCTTGCGCTCTCAGTTTATCCTTCCATTGTTGGTGGTCGCTTCGCCCGTCATGGCCGCGGAAGCCGATCAACCCGCGGACACCAATCTTCCTGATGATTCCGAAGACAATCTTATTAGCGACGATATTGTTGTTGTGGCGACCCGGTTGGCCGGACAGGTGGACACAGACGTGCCGCCGATCATCACGCTCGATGAAGAAGATATCGCGTCTTACGGGGCAGCCTCGATTGGCGACCTGTTGGAGGAACTCAGCCCGCAGACCACCAGCGGCAGGGGCAGGGGCGGCGGACGCCCCATCATATTGCTGAATGGCCAGCGGATCGCCAGTTTCCGGCAAATCCGAGATATTCCGCCCGAAGCGATTCGTCGTATGGAAGTGCTGCCGGAAGAAGTGGCGGCGAAGTTCGGTTATGCGCCGGATTCGCGGGTTGTGAATTTCATCCTGAAAAACAACTTTTCGTCTGTGCAGGTTGCCGGGGAATACAATTTCCCCACGCGCGGCGGTTTCAGTAACAAGGAACTGGAAGCCGGGCTGGTTAGGATCGATGGCCCGCGCCGCCTCAACCTCAACTGGAAAATGGAAGACGACTCGCTCCTGACCGAGGCGGAGCGCAACATTGTGCAGCCCAACGAAGGGGCCGCGCGCGTCCCGACCGATCCGGATGTCGCGGAGTTCCGCAGTCTTGTTGCGGACAGCGTGTCTCACAGTTTGACAGGAAGCTGGTCAACCGGACTGGGCGAAGAGGGTATGGACGGATCTCTTACCGTCGACGGCGAATTGAGCCGCGCCGATTCGCGCTCGCTGCTTGGTCTGAACTCAGTGGTGCTGAATGGATCGTCCGCACTGGGCACCCTTCCGGGCGCGCTGGAACGCGATGCCCGTATCGACAAGTATGAGCTAGGGCTTACACTCAACAAACGTCTGGGTGCCTGGCAACTTACCGCGACGGCGGATTCTGTTTATACGGATTCAACGACCCGAACCGACCGGGAAGTGGATCTTTCCGATCTGCAGGACGCTGTCGATGCGGGTCTGATCTCCATCGATGGCCCGTTGTTTGGGCCTGCAAGGCCGGGGCGGGACCTGGCGCGTAGCAAGCTTTGGACCCTTTCAAGTTCCGTCGCAGCGATGGGGAGCCCTGTGAAGCTGCCGGCCGGCGATGTCTCGCTGACCGTGAATGCCGGGTATGATCACCTCGATAACCGCAGCAGCAACTCGCCCGGCCTTATCCGCAGCAATAACCTCTCGCGCGACATCTACTCGGTCAGCGCGAACCTGTCCGTGCCCGTCACCGGCGGGCGTGATAACTTTCTGGACGATATCGGCGCCATCACTCTGAACTTGAGCAGCGCCCTTCATCACTTCTCCGACTTTGGGTCGCTGTTTGACTGGAACGCTGGCGTCATATGGTCGCCCACAAGCAAGCTGACGCTGAATGCCAGCTATATAGTGAGCGAAGTCGCGCCCAGCATGGGGCAGCTTGGCGACCCCGAAGTGGTGACTGTGAACGTGCC
>JAZQRJ010000033.1:0-35160 GCA_045629505.1 Novosphingobium sp. | reverse complement strand
CCGATCAGCAGGGGGATGCCTTCAACTATGTGAGGCACAAAAAAAGACCGCGGGCGAACCCACGGCCTTTCTTGTCAGTATTGCTGCGTCCGTCCGTCGCTTAGCTGGCCAGCTTCCGCAGAACGTACTGCAGGATGCCGCCGTTCATGAAGTATTCCACTTCATTGGCGGTATCGATGCGGCAAAGCGCGGTGAAGGTGAAGGTAGTGCCATCGGCGCGCGTCACTTCAACTTCAACATCCTGCTGCGGCTTGAGATTGGCAACGCCCTTGATCGTGAAGCTGCAATCGCCGTCCAGCGCATGGGTGTGGCGGGATTCGCCATCCTTGAACTGCAGCGGGAGCACACCCATGCCGACGAGGTTCGAGCGGTGGATACGTTCGAAGCTTTCAACGATGACAACGCGCACGCCCAACAGATTGGTGCCTTTGGCTGCCCAGTCGCGTGAGGAGCCGGTGCCGTATTCCTTGCCCGCAATGACGACCAGCGGCGTGCCGTCAGCCTTGTGCTTCATGGCAGCGTCGTAAACCGGCATCGGTTCGGTGCCGTAACGGCTCATGCCGCCTTCAATGCCCGGGACCATTTCGTTGCGGATGCGGATGTTGGCGAACGTGCCACGCATCATGACTTCGTGATGGCCACGGCGCGCGCCGTAGGAGTTGAAGTCTGCCTTGGCGACCTGGTGTTCCATCAGCCACTGGCCGGCCGGGCTGTCTGCCTTGATCGAACCGGCGGGCGAGATGTGGTCGGTGGTGATCGAATCGCCCAGAATCAATAGCGGCTTGGCGCTGATGATGTCCGAAACCGGCGCCGGGGTCATTTCCATGCCCTCGAAGTACGGCGGGTTGGCGACATACGTCGAACCCGCGCGCCATTGGTAGGTATCCGATCCGGTCACGTTGATGGCCTGCCAATGCGCATCGCCCTTGTAGACGTCTGCGTAACGGGCCTGGAACATCTCACGGTCCACGCAGCTTGCCATCATGTCCGAGACTTCAAGATTGGTCGGCCAGATGTCCTTGAGGAACACGTCCGAGCCGTCTTTGCCGGTGCCAATCGGGGTGGTGGTGAAGTCTTCGATCACCGTGCCCTTCAGAGCGTAAGCAACCACGAGCGGCGGTGAAGCGAGGAAGTTGGCGCGCACGTCAGGCGAAACGCGGCCTTCGAAGTTGCGGTTGCCAGAGATTACAGCCGCGGCGACTACACCATTGTCGTTGATCGCCTTGCTGATCGGTTCGGCCAGCGGGCCAGAGTTGCCGATACAGGTGGTGCAGCCATAGCCGACAAGGTTGAAGCCAATATTGTCGAGGTGCGTCTGGAGGCCAGCTTTTTCGAGATAATCGGTAACAACCTGCGATCCCGGTGCAAGCGAGGTCTTCACCCAAGGCTTCGGCTTGAGGCCGAGTTCGTCAGCCTTCTTGGCGACGAGACCGGCAGCAACCAGAACGCCGGGGTTGGACGTGTTGGTGCAGCTGGTGATCGCGGCAATCATCACGTCGCCATCACCGATATCGAAGTCCTTGCCGCTGACCGGAACGCGGGCAGGGGTCTTCTTGTAGGTCGCGGCCATATCGGCCTTGAACACGTCGTCCACTTCGGGAAGCGAGACCCAGTCTTGCGGGCGCTTGGGGCCGGCCAGCGACGGCACGACAGTCGACATGTCGAGTTCCAGCGTGCTGGTAAAGATCGGGTCGGCAGCGCCGGGCTCAATCCAGAAGCCCTGTTCCTTGGCATAGGCTTCAACCAGAGCGATCTGATCTTCTTCGCGTCCGGTGAGGCGCAGGTAATCCAGCGTCTTGTCGTCGATGCCGAAGAAGCCGCAGGTCGCGCCGTATTCCGGAGCCATGTTGGCGAGCGTCGCGCGGTCAGCAAGGCTAAGCGATGCAAGGCCAGGGCCGAAATATTCAACGAAGCGGCCAACCACACCGTGCTTGCGTAGCATCGAGGTGCAGGTGAGCACGAGGTCGGTTGCAGTTACGCCTTCCTGAAGTTCGCCGGTCAGCTTGAAACCCACAACTTCAGGGATAAGCATTGACACGGGCTGGCCAAGCATTGCGGCTTCGGCTTCGATGCCGCCCACGCCCCAGCCAAGAACGCCAAGGCCGTTAATCATTGTGGTGTGGCTGTCAGTGCCAACGCAAGTGTCAGGATAGGCAACCAGTTCGCCGTTCTGATCGTTCGACGACCACACAGTCTTGGCGATGTTTTCCAGATTGACCTGATGGCAGATGCCGGTGCCTGGTGGCACTGCGTAGAAATTGGCGAGTGACTTGGAGCCCCACTTCAGGAAGTCATAGCGTTCCATGTTGCGGGCATATTCGATTTCAACGTTCTGTTCGAACGCCTTGGGGTGGCCAAACTCGTCCACCATGACCGAGTGGTCGATCACGAGGTTTACCGGAACCAGCGGATTGATCTTGCTGGTGTCACCGCCGAGCTTGGCGATTGCGTCGCGCATCGCGGCCAGATCGACGACGCAGGGCACGCCGGTGAAATCCTGCAACAGCACGCGCGCGGGGCGATACTGGATTTCTTCGCCGGTTACCGGGTTCTTCTGCCAGTCGACGATTGCCTGTACATGGTCCGTCGAAACGGTGAAGCCACCGTCCTCAAATCGCAAAAGGTTTTCAAGCAGCACTTTCATCGAAAAAGGCAGACGGCTGATGTCACCGACCTTTTCGGAAGCTTTCTTCAGCGAATAGTATGCGACTTGCTTGCCGCCGACATTCATCGTGCTGCGGGTGCCAAGCGTATCCTGTCCGACCTGGGTCATTGGAGTGCCTCTTTCCTTCTGATGGACTGCCGCACCGGTCCATGTTGGCACGGGCATTTTGATGCGAACGCGAATGTGGATTCGCTTGCGGTGCCGATGCGCGTTTGATGGCTGAACGTCAAGGGGTTGGCGGGGGCGAGGGCGGGGTTACGGCCCTTCTGGAAACGATCAGACAGCCGATGACGATCAACGCCGCGCCCAGCAGCGTTGGCAGATCAAGCTCTTCTCCAAACCGTAGCCAGCCTAGCAATGCAGCCCAAAGGAAAGCCGTATATTCGATCGGCATCAGAGATTGCGCCTCGGCTCGCGCATAACCCCATGAAAGCAGCAGAAGCGCGACCGTAGCCAGCCCGGCGGCAACCCAGATTTCTGTTAAAGCTGCGGTCTCCGGCCAGACCTGAAGCCACGGCGCGGCAGTTGCAAGGATTAGCGACATGAACACGTTTTGCGCCAATGCGATCTCGGTCGGGCTGGCGAGAAGAGCCTGCTTTCTCTGCAGGACGAGATTGAGCGCATAGAGCACGGCTGAAGCCAGGATGGCGGCAATGCCCCAAACTGCATCGGGCGAATAGTTACCGCTGCCAACGCGCGCAGCGCCGATCACCGCGACACCGGCAATGCCCATCAGCGAAGCTAAAACCGTGTCAGGCCGGATCGTCTCTTCCAGCAAGACTGCTGCGAAATAGAGCGCGATAAGTGGCGCGATGAAGGAAAGGGCAATTGCTTCCGCCATGGGAACGCGCACCAGCCCGAAGAAGAAGAGCGGTGCCATGGCTGAGGTAACGCAGGCGCGTTGAATATGTACGCGCAGTGCAGCGCGGCCCGCGAGATGGCGGCCAGCGATTATCCAGATCGGCAAAGTGAGTATCACGCCAAAGACCGAGCGGAGCAGGGTCGCGGTATAGACGCCCGATGCGATAGCTGCACCTTTCATTGCCGCATCCATCGCGCTGAATATGGCGATGCCCGCGACTGTTGCAGCAAACGGCATAAGGCTTTGGGAGTCTCGCATCTTGCCGGCCTCTCGCCCGGTAATTCTTGGCAGGCAAGCAATTCATCTTTGGCTAAGCCAGCAGGTGTCACTATGTGGGTAATGAAATAGGAACACGCTATGTTTCGCGGCGTTTCGCGACAAGTCCGTTCGCATTCACAGGGGCGATTACATAATGAAGTCAAAGAGTCGGTTGATCGCTTGCGGTATGCTCGGGTTGGGAAGCCTTGTCTTGGCCGGCCAGCCTGCGGCTGCCCAGCGGGCCGATCAAGACTTCAATAAAGCGTTCGAAACAGTTCCCAAGCCCGCGCAGCCTGTAGCCTCCACAACGGCTACGCCTGCTGCTTCGCCTACGCCATCCGTTCCTGCCACGCCGGTTCTGGAGCCGGTTATGCAGTGGACCACGCAGGATGCGGCGGCCCTGCTGCGCGTGATCGAACGCATCGGCACCGAAGGTCTGGTCCCGGCCGATTATCAGGTTGATAAGCTGCGCGCCGCAATTGCTGCAGGCGCTGGCCCGGCGTTGGACGAGGTTGCCAGTAAGTCGTTCTCATGGCTGGTGGAGGATCTGCGCGATGGCCGCACGCCGATGAAGGCGCGCGTGCAATGGTTCGCGGTGGACCGGGATCAGGACGATATGCCAACTGCGGACTTGATGGCCCGTGCGTTGCAAACGCATGACATTGCCGGGGTTCTTGCAAGCCTGAATTCCACACATCCCGATTACGCAAGGCTCAAGGCTGAACTGGCTGCCACGCCGAAGAGCCAGGCGGAGAAGATCAAGCTGATCCGCGCCAATATGGACCGCTGGCGCTGGCTCAAGCGCGACTTGGGCGAGGTCTATCTGATGACCAACGTGCCGGAATTCCAGCTGCGCCTGACGGTGAAGAACCAGAACATTCGCACCTATCGCACGGTAGTCGGTAAGCCGGGCCGCACAGCCACTCCTCAATTGGCGGAAACTGTGACGGCCGTAGTGTTCAATCCCACATGGACGGTTCCGCAATCAATCGTGAAGGGTGAGGGGCTGGGGGCGCGACTGCTGGCCAACCCCGCTCAGGCGAAGCGGGAGGGTTATAGAGTAACCAAGGCCGCGAACGGATTCGTCACGGTGGTGCAGCAGCCAGGGGCGAACAATGCGCTTGGCCTGATGAAGATCGACATGCCTAATCCCCATGCGATCTATCTGCACGACACCCCTTCGAAGCAATACTTCAACCATGATGTTCGCGCTTATAGCCACGGGTGCATCCGCACGGAGCGCGCGGTTGAGCTGGGCATGACGATGGCAATTCTGGGCGCGCAGATGCCGGCGGCCCAAGCAGCCGAAGTCTCTCGCTCTGGCGAATACACCAAAGTGGCCATGACCCGCACGTTCCCGGTCTATATAACCTATTTCACCATGGGCACGGCGATCGACGGCACGATGAAGAAGTTTAACGACATCTACGGTCGCGATAAGTCCGTTCTGGATAGCTTCGATGCACCGCGCCAAATCAAGACGACGCAGCGCAAGAGCGATGAGGAAATCATCAAGCTCGATAACCCGTTGTGATCAGCTTGCCTCTCTAATCTGTGGGCGGAATGTGTTTCCCGGTCCGCCCACAGTTCGTTGGCTAACTATCAATCGAGGTTTGGACGCAGCCAGCGTTCGACTGATGCCAGTTCCTCACCACGCCGATGAGCGTAGTCTTCAACCTGATCACGCCCGATCCGCGCAACGCCGAAATACTGGCTTTCAGGATGCGCGAAATAGAACCCTGAAACCGCCGATGTGGGTAGCATTGCCTGGCTTTCGGTGAGCGTGATGCCGGCATTTTCCTGCGCGTGCAGCAGATCGAACAGGATCGGCTTCAGCGAATGGTCAGGGCATGCGGGATAGCCGGGCGCAGGGCGGATGCCGCGATACTGTTCGCGGATCAGCGCTTCGTTGGTAAGCTGCTCGCCCGGTGCATAGGCCCACAATTCGGTGCGGACATGTTTGTGCAGACGTTCTGCAAAAGCTTCGGCGAAACGGTCGGCCAGCGCCTTCAGCAGGATTTCGCTGTAATCGTCATGCTGGGCCTTGAAGCGGGCAATGTGTTCATCAATGCCGTGGATGCCCACCGCAAAACCGCCGATCCAGTCTGGCTGCGTGTCAATGAAATCGGCAAGGCAGAAGTTGGCGCGGTCGCGCGTTTTCTTGACCTGCTGGCGAAGGAAGGGGAGGCGAACCACGCCTTCTTGTGCTTCGACCAGCGCGGCTAGCCGTTCGCTCATCCCCGCGCTGTTGCCAAGGATAGGGTCGGTGATGATCACGTCGTCACCATCGCGGTGGCAGGGCCAAAACGCGCATACGGCCTTTGCCGTGAGCCACTTTTCATTCACGATCTGGTCAAGCATGGCCTGCGCATCGGCCCAGAGGTTGCGGGCGCTTTCGCCAACAATCTCGTCATCAAGGATGGCTGGATATGTGCCCGCCAGTTCCCACGCGCGGAAAAAGGGCGTCCAGTCGATATATTCGCGCAAGTCCGCCAGATCCCAGTCGGCAAAGACATGCACACCCCGCTTTGCGGGAGGAGGAGCCTTCTGCTCCATGTCTGCAGAAAAGGCATTGGCGCGCGCTGCTGCCAGTGAAAGGAGATCGGACTTGCCCTTGCCTTCACGCGCTTCTCGGATCTTGCGGTAGTCGACCGCAATCGATTCCTTGTAGGGTTCAGCCTGAGTGTCGGAAAGTAGCTGGGAGGCCACACCCACCGCGCGGCTGGCATCCAGCACATGGATCACCGGGCCTTCATAGGCAGGATCGATGCGCAGAGCTGTGTGCACCCTGCTGGTGGTTGCGCCCCCGATCAGCAGCGGAATGTCAAAGCCAGCGCGCTGCATCTCTTCAGCGACGGTAACCATCTCGTCCAGCGATGGGGTGATGAGGCCGGACAAGCCGATAATATCCGCATCGCGTTCCTTCGCGGTTTCAAGGATCGTCGCCCAAGACACCATCACGCCAAGGTCGATAACTTCATAGCCGTTGCACTGAAGCACAACGCCGACGATGTTCTTGCCAATATCGTGAACGTCACCCTTCACTGTTGCCATGATGATGCGGCCTTTGGCCTTGGCGCCGGGTTCCTTCTCCGCCTCGATGAAGGGGATGAGGTGGGCAACGGCCTTTTTCATCACGCGCGCGGATTTGACGACCTGCGGCAAGAACATCTGGCCGCTGCCGAACAGATCGCCGACAACGTTCATCCCGTCCATCAGCGGGCCTTCGATTACCTCGATTGGCTTGCCACCCGCAGCGGATGTGGCAGCGCGCATTTCCTCGGTATCGTCGACGATATAGGCGTCGATGCCTTTGACCAGCGCGTGCTCAATGCGCTTTTTCGCAGGCCATCCGCGCCATTCCTCGGCCTCTTTCTCGGCCTTCGCGTCCTTGCCTTTGTAGCTTTCAGCCAGTTCGATGAGCTTTTCGGTCGCCGTCTGTTCACCTTCTGGCACGTCCTGATTGCGGTTGAGGATGACATCCTCGCACGCTTCACGCAGCGCCGGGTCGATCTGGTCATAGATGTCGAGCTGCCCGGCGTTGACGATTGCCATGTCCAGCCCGGCCGGGATGACGTGATAGAGGAACACCGAGTGCATGGCCCGGCGCACAATCTCGTTGCCCCGGAAGCTGAACGAAAGGTTCGACAGCCCGCCGGAAAAGTGCACGTGCGGGCAAGCGGCGCGGATTTCCTTCACCGCTTCGATAAAGTCGACGGCGTAGTTGTTGTGTTCCTCGATCCCCGTGGCAACCGCGAAGACGTTGGGGTCGAAGATGATGTCTTCGGGCGGGAAACCGATGCCGGTCAGCAGCTTGTAGGCACGGGTGCAGATTTCCACCTTGCGCTGTTTGGTGTCGGCCTGTCCGGTCTCATCGAAGGCCATTACGACGACGGCAGCGCCATAAGCCATGCACTTGCGCGCCTGATCGAGGAACGGCTCTTCGCCTTCCTTCATGCTGATCGAATTGACGATTGGCTTGCCGGAGACGCATTTCAGGCCCGCTTCGATGACGTGCCACTTGGAGCTGTCGATCATCACAGGCACGCGGGAGATATCCGGCTCTGCTGTGATCAGCTTGAGGAACGTGGTCATCGCCTCGACAGCGTCGAGCAGGCCTTCGTCCATATTGACGTCGATGATCTGCGCGCCGTTTTCAACTTGCTGGCGCGCCACATCAACGGCGGCGGCATAGTCGCCAGCAAGGACCAGCTTCTTGAACTTGGCGGAGCCCGTGACGTTGGTGCGCTCGCCAATGTTGACGAAGAGAGAGCCTGCGGGTCGATTTGTAGTGGTGTCGTTCATGGTGGAATATCGCTTCAGGCAATCATCACAAAAGGCTCAAGCCCGGAAAGCCGCGTCTTGACGGGCAGATCGGGCATGGTGCGAGGGGCAGCGCCGTCAACCGCCTTGGCGATCGCGGCGATATGGGCAGGCGTTGTGCCGCAGCAGCCGCCAACCACGTTGACCAGCCCGTTGTCGGTCCATTCCTGGATCAGCGATGCGGTCTTTTCCGGCAGCTCATCATACTGGCCCAGTTCATTGGGCAGGCCCGCGTTGGGGAACGCCATGATGAGCGTATCGGTGTCCTTGGCCAGCTCGGACAGGAACGGGCGCATCTTGTCCGCCCCAAAGGCGCAGTTCGCCCCGATGGTGAGCGGCTTCAGGTGCCGCAGAGTGTACCAGAACGCCATGATCGTGTGGCCGGAGAGGTTGCGCCCGCTCATGTCGGTGATCGTGAAGCTGAGCATCACGGGAACTTCGCGCCCGCTGGCGGCCTCTGCCTCTTTCGCGGCCATGCCCGCCGCCTTGGCATTGAGCGTGTCGAAGCAGGTTTCGATCAGCAGGAAGTCTACCCCGCCTTCAATCAGGGCATCGCATTGCTCGCGATAAGTAGCTTTCAACGTATCGTAATCGACTTCCCGATATCCGGGGTCATTTACATCCGGCGACAGAGAGAGCGTCTTGTTCGTGGGGCCGATGGAACCCGCCACAAAGCGCCGCTTGCCATCGCGCGCCTGCGCAGCATCAGTTACTTCACGGGCGATCCTGGCCGCCGCGATGTTGAGATCGCGCACCAGATGTTCGCAGCCATAATCAGCCATGGCGATCGTGGTCGAACTGAAGGTGTTCGTCTCGATCATGTCTGCCCCGGCGTCGACATAGGCCTGGTGAATCTCACGGATCACTTGCGGCTGCGTCAGGCAGAGCAGATCGTTGTTGCCCTTCTGGTCCAGAGGCAGATCAAGGTGTCCGCGATAATCCTGCTCATTGAGGCGATACTGCTGGATCGAGGTGCCATAAGCCCCGTCGAACAGCAGGATTCGTTCAGCCGCGCGGGCACGAAATTCGGTTGCGGCGGTCATTGGGCGCCATTCCTTTCGGGACGAACGCCAAGCATGTGACAGATGGCATAGGCCAGCTCGGCGCGGTTGAGGGTGTAAAAGTGAAACTGGCGAACGCCCCCGGCGTAGAGCCTGCGGCACAGTTCAGCGGCCAGCGTGGCCGAAACCAGTTGGCGGGCAGCCGGTCGATCGTCCAGCCCTTCGAACAGGTGCTCCATCCACGCTGGCACGTCGGTGTTGCATTGCGCAGCCATACGGGTGACGCTGGCATAGTTCATCACCGGCATGATGCCGGGCACGATTTCCGCATTGATACCGGCCGCAGCAGCTCTGTCGCGAAAGCGGAAGAATGTATCCGGTTCAAAGAAGAACTGGGTGATGGCCCGGCTGGCACCGGCATCAATCTTGCGCTTCAGATTGTCGAGATCCGCTTCTGGATTGTGGGAATCAGGGTGGCATTCAGGATAAGCAGCCACCGAAATTTCGAACGGATGCAGGCGCGCGAGGCCGCGAACTAACGCCTCGGCATTATCATAGCCGCCGGGATGCGTTTTGTACGCAGTACCCGCCTGTGGCGGATCGCCTCGCAGCGCGACGATATGGCGCACACCCGCCTGCCAATATTGCTCGGCGACTTCATTGATCTCTTCCTGAGTGGCTTCCACGCAGGTGAGGTGAGCAGCTGCGGGCAAGCGGGTTTCCTGCGCAATGCGCGCAACCGTTGCGTGGGTTCGCTCGCGCGTGGACCCTCCCGCACCATAAGTGACCGAAACGAAACGCGGGTCCAACGGGGCGAGCGTTTCAATTGCGTTCCACAACTGCTCGTTCATCTTTTCCGTCTTGGGAGGAAAAAACTCAAAGGAAATGGCGATGTCGCCTGGAAGCGAGGCGAACAGCGGCGCATCATGCGCGGTTCGCTTTTCCTGAGCGGCATCGAGTGCGGTATTCATGATCGAACAGTCTTTCCTGTTGCGGCGGGAAGGGGCGAATTGCGCCTATCCCCATTCCGGCTTGCAGTCCAAATTTTCACGGTGAGAGGGGTGCCGGGAAGGGCAATCGGTTCCCGGCATGAGAACCCGGCATCGCTGAGCAATGCAAACATCTGCTCGTCCGAAAAGCCAAGGCGGGCATGCGCGTGATCCGTGCGCAATTCCTCAAGATCATGGGCCGCGAAATCAACGACGGTGACCGTGCCGCCCTGCCGGGTTACGCGGGCAGCCTCAGCCAGCACGCTTTCCGGCTCCTGCGCATAGTGCAGAACCTGATGGAAGATCACCGTGTCGAACATGGCATCGGCAAAGGGCAGGGTGTTGAAATCGCCTTGCACCAGATCGATCAGTCCGGCGGGCAGCGCCTGCAGGCGTGCGCGGGCAACTTGAAGCATATCCGGGTTGCGATCCAACGCGGTTACTTGGCTGGCTGACTGGGCGAACAGCTCTGCAATGCGCCCGGTCCCGGTGCCCACGTCCAGCAGCACACCCAGCCGTGTTTCCCCTGCTTTGGCCCCGAGTGCAGCGACCAGCGCTGCTTCGACCGGCTCATCCGGGCAATGGAGCACGCGCAAGCGGTCCCACTCTTCGGCATGACGGGAAAAGTATTCTGCCGCTTTGGCTTCGCGCACTGAGCGAATCGCCGCCAGATGACGCAGATCTTCGGCGCAGCGGGCAGCGAACCCGGCGTCTTCGCTTTCCGCGATGGCGAGCAGCTGCGCCGCAGCGGCTCCCAGTGGCGGGCCACCATCAGGCGCAATAGCGCTTCTGAGGAAGACCCAGCTTCCCTCTTTGCGGCGCTCTGCGACACCGGCATCGCACAGGATACCAATGTGGCGAGATACTCGCGGCTGGCTTTGCCCGAGGACCTGTGCCAGTTCACCAACAGCCAGCTCCATATGCGAAAGCAGGCGCATAATACGCAATCGCGTCGGATCGTTCAGCGCGCGCAGGAGTGGTTCAATTCGCATTCTAACACGGCATATAAAGATTTCTTTATATGCCTGCAAGCCTTGCAAATCCGCAGTTCCCTCCGGCAGTTTCGTGGGCCATTTGCCTTGTATTGTGCATTGCGCTATTTATTCGGGTGCAGGCATGCCTGCATGTGATGGGCGCCAAGGCCGTTTTTGCCGCAAGTGTTTCGCGCCGGACCTTTCACGACTTTCAAAGGAGTTCGCATGAAGAAGTTCGCATATGCCGCTTTCGCCTCGGCCGCCGCTCTTGCTCTTACCGCTTGCGGTAAGGCCGAAGATGCAAATCAGGACGTGATGGTTGAAGACACTGAAACCATGGCTGAAGAAGCTGTGACCGATCCGCTGGCGACCGAGGCGGTGGTCGTAGACATGACGACCGCTGTCGTCGATCCTGCTGCGACAGCTACGGCCACGGCAGCGCCTGCCCAGTAAAAGTAAGAATTAATCGGGGCGGGTGGCCTTGGCCGTCCGTCCCGCCTGCTTGCAGGCAAAACGCATAACCCTCCCATGCGGAGGATTTTTCATTGCATGAACAAAAGTGAGTGGGCATCACGATGATATGCCCGATACACTTAAGATCACGCTCGCGCAGTTGAATCAGTCTGTCGGCGATATCGCTGGCAACGCCCGCCGGATGCTTGAAGCACGTGATCGGGCAAAAGACTCCGATCTCATCGTTTTCCCGGAACTGCAGCTTATCGGTTATCCGCCGGAAGACCTGATCCTGAAGCCGGCGTTGATCGAACGCGCCGCGGCTGAGCTTGAAGCGCTGGCCAAAAAGACGACCGGGGATGGCCCCGCCATGCTGGTCGGTTCCGTCTTCGTGCTCAACGGCGCACTGTACAACGGCGTCGCACTGCTGGAGGAAGGCAGGATCTCCGCAGTTCGATTGAAGCACGAATTGCCCAACTACGGCACTTTCGATGAAATGCGCCTGTTCCAACCGGGGCCGCTGCCTGAACCGATCGTGTTCAAGGGTGTGATGATCGGCGTGCCGATCTGCGAAGATATCTGGCAACCTGATGTTTGCCGCCACCTTGCGACCTTCGGTGCCGAGATTCTGCTTTGCATCAATGGCAGCCCTTATGAGATCGACAAGGATGCGTTGCGGATTGAAAGCGTGGCCAAGCGCCGCGCTGCCGATACCGGGCTGCCGCTTGCCTATCTCAACCGCGTGGGTGGGCAGGATGAGCTGGTGTTCGATGGCGCCAGTTTTGTGGTGAATAGCGATGGTTCGCTCGCCGTGCAGATGCGTGATTGGGAAGAGCAGGAAGTCACCACTAACTGGACCAAGACGGCGCAGGGATGGAGGTGTGATCGGGGCGAGATCCATGAACTGACAGGCGGTCCGGAAGAGGTTTACTGTGCCATGGTACTGGGCCTGCGCGACTATGTGGACCGCAATGGTTTCCCCGGCGTGGTGCTGGGTATGTCGGGCGGCATTGATAGTGCTGCCTGCGCTGCCATCGCGGTGGATGCACTGGGCGCGGACCGGGTGTGGTGCGTGATGCTCCCCTCTCGCTACACCAGCAAAGCCAGCCTCGACGACGCGCGGTATTGTGCAGAGGCGCTTGGGTGCCGTTATTCAACGATCCCGATTCAGCCTGCCGTTGCCGCGTTTGACGTGATGCTGGCGGAATCCTTCGAGGGTACCAAGCCAGACCTGACCGAAGAAAACCTCCAATCGCGTATTCGTGGCGTCACGCTGATGGCCCTTTCCAACAAGTTCGGGCCGATGTTGATGACCACCGGTAATAAGAGTGAAATGAGCGTTGGCTATGCCACCATCTATGGCGACATGGCGGGCGGGTATAACCCGCTGAAGGACGCTTATAAGCTCACCGTGTTCGACGTCTGCCGCTGGCGCAATACGAATAAACCGCGCATCGCATTGGGACCGGACGGCCCAGTGATCCCGGAAAACATCATCACCAAGCCGCCCAGCGCCGAACTGCGCGAGGATCAGAAAGACGAGGATTCGCTCCCGCCATATGAAGTGCTGGATGCGATTCTGCTTGGCCTGATCGAGCATGAGAAAAGCGTGGAGCAATTGGCGCAGGATGGTTTTGATCGCGAAACCGTGGCCCGCATCGAAAGACTGCTGCATCTGGCGGAATACAAGCGTCGCCAGGCGCCGCCGGGTGTAAAGCTTACAAGTCGCAATTTCGGACGAGATCGGCGCTATCCGATCTCTCATTCCTTCAGGAGTGCATAGGGGCACAGGCCATCGCGTGCATGACAGCGCCGCGTTGACGCGCTAACGGCTAGCGATGACCGTAACCACACGTTTCGCTCCCTCGCCTACCGGGCGTCTTCATGTCGGCAATATCCGCACGGCGGTGCACAACTGGCTGCTGGCCCGCAAGGCGGGTGGCCGCTTCCTGCTGCGAATCGATGATACCGATGCGCAGCGTAGCCGTGAGGAATATGTGGATGCAATCCGCGTCGATCTGGCGTGGCTGGGCATCGAGGCCGAAGGCGAAGAGCGTCAGTCTGCGCGCTTTGCTGAATATGAAACGGCGTTTGAACGGCTGATGGAAACAGGCCACGTTTATCCCTGCTATGAAACGCCGCAGGAACTTGAACTAAAGCGCAAGATCCAGCTGGGCCGTGGTTTGCCACCGATTTATGACCGGGCGGCACTGCAGTTAACGGACGCGGAGCGAACTGAAAAGGAAGCTGCAGGAGAGCGCCCCCACTGGCGGTTCAAGTTGGACCGTGATCGCCCGATCGAATGGGAAGACGGCATTCGCGGAACGCAGCATTTCGATCCTGCGCAGATGTCCGATCCCGTGGTACGCCGAGCAGACGGATCGTGGCTTTATATGTTGCCTAGCGTGATTGACGACGTGGCAATGGGTGTCACCGATGTGCTGCGCGGAGAGGATCACGTCTCCAACACGGCTGCGCAGATGCAGATGTTTTACGCGCTTGATGCAGCGCCTCCGCGATTCGCGCATGAGGCTTTGTTGGTGGGCACCGAGGGCAAGCTGTCCAAGCGGCTTGGCTCGCTGGGTCTGGACGCTTTGCGCGAAGCCGGGATTGAACCGCATACACTGATCGCGCTGTTGGCGCGGCTGGGCACGTCTGATCCGGTGGACGCCACGCTGGATGCCGATGCGCTTGCCGAAAGTTTCAACCTTGCCCACTTTGGCCGCGCACCCGCCCGTTTTGATGAGGCGGAACTGCACAGGCTGAATGCCGCTGTGGTTCACGGCATGTCCTTTGCGGACGTTGCTGCGCGCCTGCCGGAAGGCATGGACGCTGCTGCATGGGAAGTGATTCGGCCTAACCTCGCCCATGTTGGCGAAGCGCAGGACTGGTGGCAGGTCGTCACGGGACCTATCGATGCTCCTGCATTTGATGATGAGACGCGCGCGTTTCTGTCTGAAGCGGCTGCGGTTCTGGAAAGCGCGGAGTGGGATGAAAATGTCTGGGCCAGGCTGACCGGCAAGCTGAAGGAAAGCACGGGTCGCAAGGGCAAGGCGCTGTTTCAGCCGCTGCGGCAGGCAATGACCGGGCGCGATCATGGGCCGGAAATGGCGACGTTGCTGCCGTTAATAGGCAGGCAGGCGGCGCTGGCGCGGTTAAGGTCTGCCGCCGCCTGATTTCCGTTTGGTACGGCGGCGCTTTACATTGCATTGCAGCAAAGGTAGGGGCGCTGCCCATGGCACTACGCACGACTACACCGACGACAACTAAACCGACCGCCGGTTGCGGGACGGTTGTTTTGGTGCGTTCGATCTAGACTGCCAGACAACCTTACCCCGCTTGAGCTTGCGGGGTGTCTTCAAGAAATCACCCCGCGCGGCTCCTGCACTAACTGGAGAAGCATCGATGGGACATCATTTCGAAAAGGGCTGGGCGCTCAACGTCGGCGTTGTTGGCGCGACTGGTCTTGTCGGCACCATGATTCGTGAGATTCTGGCGGAGCGGAAGTTTCCAATCGCCTCCTTGCGACTGTTCGCTTCCGCTCGGTCGGCGGGCAAGGTGCTGGATGGCATAACCGTGGAAGACGCGGCGACCGCTGATTATTCTGGTCTGGATATCGTCCTGTTTTCTGCTGGCGGCAGCACTTCAAAGGCCCTTGCCGAGAAGGTTGCGGCAACTGGCGCCATCGTGATCGACAACAGTTCGGCATGGCGTAGTGATCCGCACGTTCCCCTGGTAGTTTCCGAAGTGAACCCCCATACTCTGGCCAATCTGCCCAAGGGCATTATCGCCAATCCCAACTGCACGACGATGGCAGCCATGCCGGTGCTCAAGCCTCTGCACGAAGAAGCCGGTCTGAAGCGTCTTGTCGCCTCTACTTATCAGGCGGTATCGGGCGGGGGGATCGAAGGCATCGACGTTCTTGCACGGCAGGCCGCGCACGTGGGCGGGCGGGCTTCCGAACTGGCCTATGGTGCAAGCGAAGGCTTGCTCCCCCCGGCAGAGAAGTGGGCCGTGCCGATAGCTTGGAACGTTGTGCCTCTGAACTACGTCTATGCTGAAGACGGCTATACCGAGGAAGAAATCAAGCTGCGTGATGAAACGCGCAAGATCCTTGAAATCCCCGACCTGCCCGTTTCGTGCACGTGTGTTCGTGTTCCGGTCTTCACCGGTCACTCGCTGTCGATCAATGTGGAGTTTGAACGTCCGATCAGTCCCGAACGCGCGCTGGAACTTCTGAGCCAGGCACCCGGCGTCGTGGTTAGCGAAGTGCCCAATCCGGCCGAAGCTGCTGGCCAGGATCCCGTGTTTGTGGGCCGTGTGCGCCGCGATACCAGCGTTGAGAACGGCCTGGCGTTGTTCGTGGTGGGTGACAATTTGCGTAAGGGCGCAGCGCTAAACGCCGTGCAGATTGCAGAAGCCCTGATCGGCTGAATTGAATGACTGAGAGGCGGTCTGGTTGTCAGGCCGCCTCGATATTGTCCTTCTTGGTTTTGGCCTGCGCAGGCGGTTCCAGTGCTGCATCGAACAGCGCGTTTTCAATGTCTTTCAGGCGGCCGGCAGACGTAACTTTGTCGCCTAGAAGATCGGTAACATAGAACGTATCCGCTGCCCGTTCTCCATAAGTGGCGATGTGGGCGGAATGGACGATAAGACGCGACTCAAACAGAGTACGCGCGAGCCGGTTGAGCAATGCGGGGCGGTCCTTCGCGTTGACCTCGATCACGGTGAAACGGTTGGAAGCCTCGTTATCAAAGATTACCCGCGGCCGAACGTCGAAGGCATCTGCCCGCGGCCGGGCTGGCGGACGTGCAGCAAGTTGCGGCGCCAATTCGACCCGGTTAGCCAGCGCATTCTGGATCGACACCTTAAGCCTCGATAGCTGCTCATCTTCACTAAAAGGCCGGCCCAGCGGATCCTGGATCAGGAAATTATCGACTGCGATGCCCCTGCGCGTGGTGTGGATCCGGGCGTCGATGATGTTTCCGCCCGCAAGGTGAATCCCGCCAGCAATACGATAGAACAGGCCCGGATGATCGGCTGCGATCACGGTGACCAGCGTTGCACCTCTGGCCGGATAATATTCGCAGTGGATGGATAGCGCATCGTTGAGATCGCGCGCGGCCTGCGCTTGCACGAGGTTTAGCGCGATCACATCGTCCTGTTCGGCGATCCAGTAAGCATCGGCCAGTTCTGCCCCAACGGCTTCGACAAGATCGCGGCGGACGCCCAGCCGTTCGGCAACCGCGGCCTTCTTGGCTGCGACGCGATATTCGCGGCCATATTCGACATGGCCAAGCCTTAGGCGCTCCTCTGCCGCTGCGAACAGCTCGCTCAGCAACTGGCGCTTCCAACTGTTCCACGTGCCCGGACCCACTGCGCGGATATCCACCACCGTCAGGCACAAAAGCTGGCGCAGTCGATCGAGCGATTGCACTTGGGCCACGAAGTTGCTGATCGTCTTGGGATCGGAAATGTCGCGCTTTTGCGCGGTGGAGGAAAGCAGCAGGTGATAGCGCACCAGCCAGCTCACCAGTTCGGTCTCGTCCTCGTCAAGGCCCAGGCGCGGACAAAGCTTTAGCGCGATTTCCGCGCCGAGTTCCGAGTGATCACCGCCTTGCCCCTTGGCGATATCGTGCAGCAGCACCGCCGTGTAGAGCGCGCGACGGGATTGGATCTTATGGATGACGTCGTGTGCGAGGGGGTGGTCTTCCTTCAGTTCGCCCTTCTCAATGCGCGATATCAGGCCGATTGCCCGGATAGTGTGTTCGTCCACCGTAAAGTGGTGGTACATATCGAACTGCATCTGCGCGTTGACGCGCCCGAACTCTAATACGAAGCGGCCAAACACCCCGGCCTCGTTCAGCGAACGCAGGCTGCTTTCCGGATTGTTCGGGCTGGTCAGCAGATCCATGAACAAGGCGTTGGCGCGTTTGTCCTTGCGCATGTCCGCCTTGATGAGCCGCGCATCACGCGCGATCTGGCGCATGGTCTCGGGATGGATTTCAAGCCCCTCGCGATCAGCCAGCACGAATATTTCCAGCAGCCGGATCGGATCAGCTTCGAACCAATCATCTGACGGCGCGCTGATCCGCCCGCCGAACACCGTGTAGCCCTTCAGTTTGCGCGGTCTCGCCCGGAACCCCGCCAGCAGCCCGGTGCGGCGCTTGGTTGATGTGAACTGTTCGTCCAGCTGAGCAAGGAACACGCCTGTCAGGCTGCCCACCACTTTCGCCTGGAGGAAGAAGAACTGCATGAAGCGTTCGACCGCACTCTTGCCCGCGCGGTTATCCGAATACTGCATACGCCGCGCAACTTCGCGCTGCATGTCGAAGGTAAGGCGATCCTCGGCTCGCCCTGCGATGTCATGCAGGTGGCAGCGCACGGCCCAGAAGAATGAGGCGGCCCGGCGGAATGAACGGTATTCCGATTGAGTGAGCAAACCCACATTCACAAGCTCGCTCGCATTGCGAACCTTGTAGATATATTTGCCGATCCAGTAGAGCGTGTGAAGATCGCGCAGCGACCCTTTGCCTTCCTTGACGTTCGGCTCAACCACATAGCGGCTGTCACCCATGCGCTTGTGCCGTTGATCGCGTTCAGCAAGCTTTTCGATCACATACTGGCGTTCAGAGCCTGCGACGACATCACGCCAGAAGCGCTGGCGTGCCTCCTCATGCAATTTCTGGTCTCCCCAGACATATCGTCCTTCCAGCATTGCAGTTCGGATGGTGAGGTCTGCCTTGCACTGCTTGACCATTTCATCGAGCGAGCGGCTGGAATGGCCGACCGTGAGGCCCAGATCCCACAGGAAATAGAGGATCGCCTCGATTACCTGTTCGCACCAAGCTGTCGATTTCATGGGTGTCAAAAAGGCGATGTCCACGTCGGAGTGAGGGGCCATCTCTCCCCGTCCATATCCGCCAACGGCCATGATCGAAATTCGTTCACCGGTTGATCGGTTGCCTGATGGATAGACGTTGGTCGTCACATGATCGTGAATCAGGCGAACCAACTGATCGACCAGAAACGCCTGCGCTTCGGCCGTCTCAAAGCCGGCTGACGGATTGGCCATTAACCGCTGCGCAATTTCTGCGCGGCCGGCCGCAAGTGCATTGCGTAGCACTTCCACGATGGCGAGCCGCCCCTGGGCGGCGCCATCACGCTCAATGATCGCGGCGATGGTTTCGGTAAGCGAGCGGCGGTCAATCACCGCGCGCGGATTGTTGATACGGATAACGCTCATTGGCTGGCATCCTAAACATGGCGTGGGGAAAAAGGAATGCCCGCCCGCTCACCGACGTTCTGCCGGGATGGGTGGCTTGTCGCCGCAATGCCATTTCGCACCTATCATCACGTTCAGGCCTGTGCCAGAAAGCGCCTCGGCCTACCGCCGTTATCGCTGGCGGAAAGGTTGATGTGGTGCCATTTATTGGGGGTTGTTTCCGTGTTGCTGACGACAGCGCTTGCCGCGGCCGGCGAGGGCCCAATTCATTGGCTGGATCTTGGCTTGAAGCCGGGGATAGACTTGGGTTTCTTTACCTTGCGCTATTATTCGCTGGCCTACCTTGCGGGCATCCTCCTTGGATACTGGCACCTCACCCGGATGTTAAAGGCACCCGGGGCGCCGATGGCGCAGAACCACGCGGATGATTTGTTCTTTTATTGTACGCTGGGCATCATCTTGGGCGGAAGGCTTGGCTATACGATCTTCTATGCTCCTGAATTGTGGGAAGACCCAGTTCAGGTCTTGCAGATCTGGCAGGGGGGGATGAGCTTCCATGGCGGTTTGGCGGGTGTTGTGATCGCAATGGCATGGGTTGCCTGGCGTAACGGGCTGAACCTGCTGCGTGTTGCCGACTACATTTCTGTCTGCGTACCGTTCGGCATGCTGTTCGGCCGGCTGGCGAACTTCGTGAACGGGGAGCTGTGGGGCCGAGTGGCAGGCCCCGATGTGCCGTGGGCCATGGTTTTTCCGGGGGCGGGGCCTCTGGCGCGCCATCCCAGTCAGCTTTATCAGGCGGCTCTGGAAGGCGCGCTGATGATGGTAATCATGCTGCTGCTCTTCTGGAAAACGCGCGCGCGTTATCGCCCCGGCTTGTTGGTTGGGGTGTTCACGCTGGGCATCAGCCTTGCCCGCTTTATCGCGGAGTTCTTCCGTGAGCCGGATGCGCAGTTGCAGGAACTTGCCATGCGCACAGGCCTTTCGATGGGTCAGTGGCTAACCCTGCCTCTCATCGCGCTGGGCCTGATCCTGTTGCTGCGAGCCTATATGCGGCCGGAACTGGGCAGCGGAAAGAAATCCGTGGCATGAACGAACGTCAGCGGGATACGTCGCTTGCGGCGATATTCCGCCGTCTTGTTGCCAGCAATGGCCCGATCAGCGTTGCCCACTACATGGCGGAATCGAATGCGCGTTACTATGGCGCGCGCGATCCGCTGGGCAGCGAAGGCGATTTCATTACTGCGCCTGAAATCAGCCAGATGTTTGGGGAGCTTATTGGCCTGTGGCTTGCCGATATGTGGACGCGTGCAGGCCGTCCCGAGCCTGTCCATTATGTTGAACTCGGCCCCGGTCGCGGCACTCTGGCCCGCGATGCCTTGCGCGCTGCGGGCCGCGCAGGGTTGGCGCCACAGATCCATTTCGTGGAAACGTCTGCTGCGCTGAAGAGTGTTCAGCAAGCGCTGGTTCCCGAAGCACAGTGGCATCACGATCTTTCAACGGTACCATTGGATGGGCCGGTGCTGATCGTCGGTAACGAATTTCTCGATGCTCTGCCGGTGCGACAACTGGTGAAGACCAACTCCGGTTGGCGTGAGCGGATGGTGGATTGGAAGGACGATCGTTTCGTTTTCGTCGCGGGTGATCGGCCGATGGACAGCGCCGTGCCGCCAACCTTGCGCGATGCAGCGGTCGGAACGATTCTTGAGACTTGTCCTGCCGCTGCCGCCACGGTCGATGAAATTGCGGGACGGTTAGTGGCGCAGGGTGGTGCAGCTCTGCTGATCGACTATGGGCACGAGGTCTCTCGAACCGGGTCGACACTGCAAGCGTTGCGCCAGCATCGCAAAGTCGATCCGCTGGAGATGCCCGGTGAGGCAGACGTTACTGCGCTCGTCGATTTTGCAGCGCTCGCGCCGGTCGTGAAAGCTCGCGGGTGCACGTGGCTGGGAACGGTTACGCAGGGCAGCTGGCTGCGCCAACTTGGGATCGAGACACGTGCGCAGAGCCTGATCACATCCGCGCCAGAACAGCGCGGGGCAATTGAATCCGCTTTGGACCGTCTTCTCAGCGATGACCAGATGGGCGTGCTGTTCAAGGTGATGGGAATGGCTGCACCCCACTGGCCGGACGGAGTTGGCTTTTAAACTGCGGAGTGTTTGCCGACGACGTTAATCGCCCTGTTCCAGCACGTGCATATCCTCGTCCGAAAGGCCAAAGTGGTGGCCAACTTCATGGACGATGACGTGGGTGATAATCGCTTCAAGATCAGCATCCGTTTCGCACCATTCGGCAAGCAGCGGCTGGCGATAAAGGGTAATGATCGGCGGCATATCGCCTGATGCCCAGACGGACTGTTCGCTCATTGGGCGGCCATGATAAAGCCCCGAAAGCTCCCACGCGTCGTCGAGTCCCAGGGCAGCGAGAGTCTCATCCTCCGCAAATTCCTCAACCTTTACTACTATCTCAGCAAGGTGCTCTGCAAAAGGAGCGGGAATACGCGCGAACGCCTCCCTGGCAATGCGCTCAAATTCCTGGGCGGAAGGGGTGCGGATCGGGTTTCGATTCATGCACCGATTGTTTCCGATAGATCGCTCTAGTTCAAGGACTTTGCGGCCCTGCCATCTGGGGGCCAGATCGTCGGACAGGGGTGAAACTGCTATGCCTGCTCCATGACTTGGAATGTAACGTCTATCGTTTCTGGAGGGCCGATGCGGGACGTTTCAGGTGCAAGAAGGATCTTACAGTCGCGCAGCTCTCGGGATATTTCCGCCACAAACTTGTCGTTTATTTGCAGGCGGTCTTCCAGTTCAGCGATTTTACCGCTGGCAAAAATGCCACCCAGAACAAAGCCTACTGATACAGCGCCCGCCGTGATCAAAAGATAAAGTAAAATGGCTTCCTCCCCTTTGTTTGAAGCCCGCCGCAGGAGTAACTGCAATATTATTACGAAATCGTATAGCGCTTACGGGTATTCAAAAAACAGTGATATTAGGGGAGTATAATAACTACTTTGGTATTAGCCCGAAAGTAACTGGTGATCGCGATACCGGTCTCCTATTGAGTCAATAGGCTAACCGGTTTGTAGGAAGGCGATCGAGTCAGCTATGGTGGGAGCGCCGAAAATTGAGAAGAATGGATTTGAATGATTTGCCGGAACCAAATTCTTCACCGCTTTACGATCTGCTGAATCAAATAAATCGCGCGGCAAATGGCGGATTGCATCTCATTGCAATTGGTATGGCAGTCGCATTGCCTGCGATTTGCGCGTCACTTTCCCAACAGGACGGGAGATCGCCAGGCAAGGAATACAAGGATTGGTGCGCTGCAAACCTCACTGGACCTAAGTTCAGTTTCGTCACGCCGGACGATCTTTATTCGATGAGGTGCGGAGTTCTCCACCAAGGGAGATACGGTGATCTCCAGCATAACGTCTCACGAGTGGTGTTTGCACTGCCGGAAGGGGCATCGTTCACCAACTGCAAGGTCAACGACGCCTATATTTATGGAGTTGTCGAATTTTGTCGGAACATGTGTGGCGCGGCGTATCGTTGGCTCGAAGCGAACAAAACGGACAAAATCGTCCAGACGAACATCAAGCGTATGATGCAATATTACCCTGACGGCCTCA
This sequence comes from Novosphingobium sp., assembly GCA_045629505.1. Taxonomy (GTDB): domain Bacteria; phylum Pseudomonadota; class Alphaproteobacteria; order Sphingomonadales; family Sphingomonadaceae; genus Novosphingobium. Next base: position 12,782 of record JAZQRJ010000033.1, on the reverse strand, counting down.
TACCCCACATCGCGGGCATCGCTGTGATCGCGTGACTTCCCATCAGATTCTCAACATAATATTTGCGTTAGAAAAATCATAATTGGCATCCGGCAAGTGCCGGATGCCGTGTTTCATTGGCTGAAATTATGAGGGACGCAGGGCGTTAAACGTCCAAATTGGCTACGTTCAGCGCGTTCTCCTGAATGAATTCGCGCCGCGGCTCCACCACGTCGCCCATCAATCGGGTAAAGATTTCATCGGTGACGTCCGCGTCTTCGACTTTCACTTGCAGCAGTGCACGGTTGTCAGGATCGAGCGTCGTTTCCCAAAGCTGATCGGCGTTCATTTCGCCAAGGCCCTTATAACGCTGGATTGAAAGGCCCTTGCGGCCCACGGCGAGTACCGCGTCAAGCAATTGGGTGGGGCGGGTGAGCAAATCATTGCCGGAGAGGACAGGCATTGCCGTCTCTGATGAGTCGTCCTCATCCTCGCTCACGATGTCTGGCTCTGAAGCGGGTTGATCGCCTCGGACAAGCCGTGTCGGCTTTGCATAAACGTCCGCAAATTCGCTCATCAGCCGGTGCAGCTTGCGGCCTTCCGCACTATCGAGGAAGCGTCCTTCGATTTCGTGCACGTCTTCCACGCCGCGCCACAGGCGACGGAACAGGACGGCGCCATCGCTTTCGCGGACCTCGGCGTGCCAACGCCCTTCGCCATCCTCCATCTGCATACGGCTTGCAGCTGCATCCAAAGCAGTCAGGCGGCCTGCCCGATCCTTTTCGGGATCAAGGGCACCTGCCAGCGCCATATGTTCAATTACGCCTGGGTCATACTTGCGCGATACGAAACCGATCAGGCCGCGCACACGCAGCGCATGATCCACTAATTCGCGCAGTTCGCCTTCGCCTCGCGCACCGCCAGCAGTTTCAAGCACGCGGCCTTGCAGCCCGGCATCCACCAGGTAGCGGTCCAGCGCGGCGGTATCCTTGAGGTAAACCTCGCTGCGACCCTTCGCGACCTTGAAGAGCGGGGGCTGGGCAATGAACAAGTGTCCCGCGCGAATGATATCCGGCATCTGGCGATGGAAAAACGTGAGCAGCAAGGTACGAATGTGCGCGCCGTCCACGTCGGCGTCCGTCATGATGACGATCTTGTGATAGCGCAGCTTTGCCAGATTGAATTCGTCCCGGATGCCGGCGCCCATTGCTTGAATCAGGGTGCCGACTTCTTTGGACGAGATGATGCGATCGAAGCGGGCGCGTTCCACGTTCAGGATCTTGCCCTTCAGCGGCAGGATGGCCTGAAAGTGCCGATCGCGCCCTTGCTTGGCAGAACCGCCTGCCGAGTCCCCTTCGACCAGGAAGAGTTCGCACTTGCTGGGATCGCGCTCCTGGCAATCGGCCAGCTTGCCGGGCAGGCTGGCAATATCCAACGCACCCTTGCGGCGGGTCAGTTCGCGCGCCCTGCGCGCAGCTTCGCGGGCGGCGGCAGCGTCGATGATCTTATGGATGATCGATTTTGCGTTCGCGGGGTTTTCTTCCAGCCACTCGCTCATCTTATCGGCCATGAGGCTTTCAAGCGGCTGGCGGACTTCGGAGGAAACCAGCTTGTCCTTGGTCTGGCTGGAGAACTTCGGATCGGGCAGCTTGACCGAAACGATCGCAGTCAAACCCTCGCGCATATCATCGCCGGTAAGGCCCACCTTTTCCTTCTTGAGCATGCCTGAACGTTCGGCATAGCCGTTCAGCGTGCGGGTAAGCGCCGCGCGAAAGGCTGCAAGGTGGGTGCCGCCATCGCGTTGCGGGATGTTATTCGTGAAGCACAGGACGTTTTCGTAATACGAATCGTTCCATTCCAGCGAGACTTCGATTCCCATGCCGTCGCGGTTAGCAGAAATGGCGATGGGTTCGGGAATCAGCGGCTGCTTGTTGCGATCGAGCCATTTTACGAACGCGGCAATTCCGCCTTCGTAATACAAGTCGTGCTCCAATGGTTCTTCGTGCCGATTGTCGCGCAAAAGGATGCGGACACCGGAATTCAGAAAAGCCAGCTCCCGGTAGCGGTGTTCCAGCTTGTCAAAATCAAAATCGGTCACGTTCTTGAACGTATCTGTCGAAGCAAGAAATGTTACGCGCGTGCCCTTTTGGCCCGGCGCAGCATCGCCCACGACTTTCAGTGGGCCTTCAGCGTCGCCGTGGCGGAACCGCATCCAGTGTTCCTTGCCATCACGCCAGACGGTGAGTTCCAACCATTCAGACAGCGCGTTTACCACCGACACGCCCACTCCATGCAGGCCGCCCGATACCTTGTAGGCATTATCGTCGTTGGAGTTGTCGAACTTCCCGCCAGCGTGCAGCTGGGTCATAATCACTTCGGCGGCGGAAACGCCTTCTTCGGTGTGGATGTCAGTGGGAATGCCGCGCCCGTTGTCCGTAACGGAAACGGAGCCATCGGCATTAAGCTCTATCAATACGAGATCGCAATGGCCTGCCAATGCTTCGTCGATTGCGTTGTCGGATACTTCGAAGACCATGTGATGCAGGCCCGAACCGTCATCGGTGTCACCAATGTACATGCCCGGCCGCTTGCGGACGGCGTCCAAGCCCTTGAGAACCTTGATGGAATCTGCACCATATTCCCCGGTGCTGCTCTGTGCGAACGGGATTGCGTCTTCGCTATTGTTTGTCATGCCGATTATATACGCATTTGGAGCACTATACCCAAGCAGAACCGACGCTGCCGGAGTCATTATCCACAATATGGCTTGGAACGTGGTTGCCGCGCTAATCCGTGAAGGGAGAGGCGGCACAGGGCCTTTTCCGTCGCGAAGACTGGCCGCGGGCTATGAGCAGAAATGCAAGAAAGATGTCGGGGCGGCGCATTACCGCCGCCCTCGTCAGAGTTTCCCCCCTCGTGGCTCAGACCAGGGCGAGGGCAAACGCAAGACCGCTGGCGACCAGCGCGGCGAAAACACTAACCGTGTTTTGCATCACGTTCTGCATGTTGATTCTCCTGCTTTTATTTTGGTGCGACGTTCTCTCTTCGCAGCTGCAACATAGGTAGGTTAGTAATATTCGCAAACGCAAAAGTTGAAATCGTGCTTGCGGAAAATGCAACACGTGGAAAAAGCGTCATCAGCGGTTAAACGAATGGGGTGTCAGCAAGCGCTGACATCTGGACAGGCTATCGGCCCAATACTAACGCCGTCAGATGACCCAAGAGCATTCCGACTCCGTTCTGATCGTCGATTTTGGCAGCCAGGTTACCCAGCTTATCGCGCGGCGCGTGCGCGAAGCAGGTGTTTATTCCGAAATCGCCCCGTTCACACAGGCCCTGGCCGCCTTTCAGCGCATGAAGCCCAAGGGTATAATACTTTCCGGTTCTCCGGCGTCAGTCTGCGATGAAGATAGTCCGCGTGCGCCGCAGGAACTGTTCGATAGCGGCGTGCCGATCCTGGGCATCTGTTATGGCCAGCAAGTGATGACCCACCAACTGGGCGGTGAAGTGCGGCCCGGCCATGAAACGGGCGAAGGCGGAGAGTTTGGGCGCGCGTTTCTAACCGTTACCGAACCATGTGCCCTTTTTGATGGCCTTTGGCAGGTGGGTGAACGCCACCAAGTGTGGATGAGCCATGGCGACAAGGTAACGCAGTTTGCACCGGGCTTCCGCATCGTCGCAATTTCGGATGGCGCGCCTTTCGCGATTATCGCCAATGACGAAAAGCGTTACTACGGCACGCAGTTCCACCCTGAAGTCGTTCACACGCCCGATGGCGGCAAGCTTCTCAAGAACTTCGTGCGCCATGTTTGCGGTCTGGCCGGCGATTGGACGATGGCGGAGTTCCGCAAGACCAAGATCGAAGAAATTCGGGCGCAAGTGGGTGACCGCAAGGTTATCTGCGGGCTTTCCGGCGGTGTGGACAGCGCGGTGGCGGCCGTGCTCATCCATGAAGCGATCGGCGATCAGCTGACTTGCGTTTACGTCGATCATGGCCTCATGCGCCATGGGGAAACGGAACAGGTCGTCTCGCTGTTCCGCGGCAGCTTCAACATCCCGTTGGTGCATGTCGATGTATCGACCCTGTTCCTGAAGGGACTGGAAGGCGTCACTGATCCCGAAGCGAAACGCAAGTTCATCGGCAAGACCTTCATCGACGTGTTCGAGGATGAGGCTCGCAAGCTGGGCGGTGCGGACTTCCTTGCGCAGGGCACGCTATATCCCGATGTGATCGAAAGCGTTTCCTTTACCGGCGGTCCTTCAGTCACGATCAAGAGCCATCACAACGTCGGTGGCTTGCCAGAGCGGATGAACATGCAACTGGTCGAGCCCCTGCGCGAACTGTTCAAGGACGAAGTGCGTGAACTCGGCCGTGAACTGGGCTTGCCCGAAGCCTTCGTGGGGCGTCATCCGTTCCCGGGGCCCGGTCTTGCCATTCGCATTCCCGGCGAAGTCACTCGCGAACGTTGCGACGTGCTCCGTCGTGCCGATGCGATCTATCTGGAAGAGATCCGCAACGCAGGACTTTACGATGCCATCTGGCAGGCTTTCGCCGTACTGCTTCCGGTCAAAACCGTGGGCGTGATGGGCGACGGCCGAACTTATGACAACGTCTGCGCCTTGCGTGCGGTTACGTCCACCGATGGCATGACGGCCGATATCTACCCCTTCGACGCCGGCTTCCTGAGCCGAGTGGCTACACGCATCGTAAACGAGGTGAAGGGCATCAACCGCGTGGTGTATGACTACACGTCAAAGCCACCCGGCACGATCGAGTGGGAATAACCCACTTTCCCGGCGCATCACATCTAGAAATCGATTTGCGCGCGCATCCCGATAGTGTCTGCCGAGAAGCTCGGCATGGCGCTGGGTGCGTCGTAAATCAGGTGCATGTAGTTCAGGAGGAAGCGGACGTAGGCGGTGGGATTCCACCCAAGGCCGGCTCCAAATCCGTCCTGCGTGCCACCGTCAATTGAGCGATCTGTAAGATCCAGTCGGTCGTAACGCAGGTTCAGTTCCAGCGCGCCAAGGCCTCCGCCGCCTACGGGATGGCGTGGTACGATCCGATCAAACGCACCATTCTTGTATGTGCGACGGTCATTTGTGAGCAGAATGCCGATTTCGGCATATCCACCAAAGAAGGTAGGGTCGACGGAGCCGGGTATGCTCGCGGTCAACCACGCGGCTTCGCTCGAAAACCGCAAACGGCCGCGGTCGGCGGCGAATTCTAACCCGAAGTGCCTTTCCTTGGAGACGTTGAGTGTCCCAGTATCGACAAAGCGGATATCAGTGGTGTTGATGTAGGGGCGCTGGCGAAAGCGAGTACCGCTGCCAGCGAGGGTATCGCCCAACTTCCTGTAGTGCGCCGATCCGCCCAGGTGGAGCTGTGTCTCTCCGAATTTGGGCATCCAGACGATCCGGCCGTCCAAGCTGAAGGCCTTGTTGCCGTCGTTGGTCAGGCTGCTTACCTCATCGGTAAAGATGCCTGCATTGAGCATCAGGTCTTTGTTCTTGTAGCCTGCGGATATGCCAACCCTACGTTCGAGATTGAATGCGCCGATGAATGCCGCACGTTCGTTGAATGAAAGAAAAAGATCAGACTGGAGCTGTTCCATAGACGTGAAAGGGTGGTGCTGCCCCACGGTGAAAGTGACCGGACCCGTCTCGTATGCAAGATACAGATCTGTCCAGTTCACCGAATTTCCAGCAAGATCGACTTCCGCACGATATGCGAAACCGCCTGGCATCGTGCCCTGCACGCCGAGATAAGCCCGGCGCACACGGCTGGTGAACCCGCGACCATCGGCCTGCTCCGCAGAGCGTGAGGCAGGCGCGGCAAGGTACCCGGCATCGATCTGCATGCGACCGCGTGGTTTGAAGCTCCACCCGTCATCGGTCTTGAATTCCGGCGCGCCTTTGAAAGCGATGCTGACAGGTTCTGCTTTGTCCGGTTTTGCGGGGATAGCGGCGACTGCGGTCGAAGACGCAGTCTCTGACTGGGATGCAACAGGCGCCGGGTCGCCGCTGCCGCTTACCGAAGTGCGCAGGGCCTGCATTTCCGCGCGCATTGCCGCAACTTCTGCCCGCAAACGCTGGACTTCTTCACGAAGCGCCGCATCGGCGGACTCTCCACCTCCAGGTGCGTGTTGTGCTTGTGCCGTGGCGGGGCACATCAACAATGCCACGGTGGAGGGCAGGACTGCGGCAAGATGTCGAAAGGTCATTCGTCGCTTCCTGTTACGCGATCCAAGCAGTTCAGCAGTGTCGGTTGGTGGCCCGCCCCATGAGTCATGTCATCCGTATTACCGAATTCTGACAAATTTGTGACACTGGCGATGATTATCCCTTTAAGATGAACTTTTGCGCGTTTGCTATGAAAATGGGATGAGGCGCCATTCAGGATTTACAGCAGCGGCGTGACCATCAATAAAGCCTCTGAACCCCAAGAAGGAGAATCCGGATGCCGAAGTTCAAGATGCTGGTTTTCACCAACCCGGCCCAAGGTGGCAGCGAAGAAGGCTACAACAAGTGGTACGATGAACAGCACATCCCCGATGTCTGCCGTCTTGAAGGATTCACGGGCGCGCAGCGCTTCAAATTCGTCGATACCGGAATGGGGCCTGGCCTTACGAACTATCTGGCGATTTATGAGCTTGAGGCTGCAGACGCCAAGGAAGCAGTTGCTTTGCTGCAGTCCAAGGCGGGAACGCCTGAAATGGTGATGTCGCCTGATCTCGACGCTGAGAACCTGAACTTCATGGTCTATGAGGAACTGGCTGAGGCTTACGCGCCAGCCTGATCGACCAAATTCTACCAGCTATGGCCGGATGCGACGGCCCGCTCCTCGGCGGGCGTCGATCCGCGTCCAAGCACTTTATTGCGGTGCGGAAATCGCCCGAAGCGAGCGATCATCGCATGATGATCGCGTGCAAATCCGCGAATGAAGCTATCGTCCAACCGGGTATAGAGACGCATTGATAGCTGCTGATCCAGAACATGTTCGCTGTGCATAAGCGGCATGTAGAGGAATTGCCTCTCCGCTTTTGTCAGCCCGCGATCCCATTTCTTGGCAAGTGCCGCGCGGCAAATCGCCCGCGCCAATGGATCGTAGGAATAGGCATGCGGGCTACCGCGCAGCAGGTTGCGGGGACATTGATCGAACAGCAGGATCGCGGCGCGAGCCGTATCCCGGTCACGCAGAAAATCGGACGGTGGCCTGTTGCCCAAGGCTTCAAGCCAACGTCCGTACCGGCGGCGCAGCTCGGCATCGACTGCGTCACTGCGCCCGAACCAGTCAGCAGGGCTGAGCTTGCGAAACCAGAAATGCAGCAGATCTTCTGCCCAGAAACGAGTTGCCAAGTTCATCCCCTATGTGCGCTTCCGATTGCGCGAACGAATGTTAAGTTATTCGGCAGCTGCAACCTTGCGATAGGGCACGAACTGGTTGAGGCCAACAAAGCCCGTGTAAAAATTGGAACTGCGATCCAGCAATTGTATCGTATCGAGGTTGCACACCCGTGGCGTCTGGGATTTGCGGACAAGGATGTCATCTGGGTCCAACGCCGTGGCATTGGTCGGCTGGTTGACCCAGACGGTGTCGCCCCGGCCATAAACGATCGCTGTCTTTGCAATGATGCGGACGTCGTTATTTGCGGATAGCGGCAGGCAGTTTACAGGCTCACCGGCCACGCGGCCTTCCAGCAGTTTGGCCAGTTGTGCTTCCCCGCTCAGCCGTTCCTTTGCGTGCAGCGCGGGGGTGCCCAGCAGAGCGGCGGTAGCGGCGATGGCGATTGCGAGTCTCTTCATGATCTGGTCTCCAATCTGTTGTTCCTATTGACAATAGACGGAGTTAACCGGGGCTGACCGCACGGGTTTAGGGGGCGAGGCTGGCCAGTCTCAGGCCGTGCCGCCCACCGTCAGCCCTTCGATCAGCAGCGTCGGCTGGCCAACACCTGCAGGCACGCTTTGGCCGCCCTTGCCGCATACGCCAACGCCCTCATCAAGGCGCATGTCGTTGCCTATACCCTTCACGCGGGTAAGCACGCTTGGCCCGTCGCCGATCAGCGTCGCTCCCTTGATCGGCGCGCCGAGCTTGCCGTTCTCCACCTTGTAGGCTTCGGTGCAGGAGAACACGAACTTGCCTGAAACGATATCGACCTGGCCGCCGCCAAAGCTCTTGGCGAAGATACCGTTGCCGATGCGGGAGAGGAGTTCCTCCGGATCGTCGTTGCCAGCCTTCATGAAAGTGTTGGTCATGCGCGGCATCGGGGCATGGGCATAATCCTCGCGCCGTCCGTTGCCAGTTGGCTCCACACCCATCAGTCGCGCGTTGAGGCGGTCCTGCATGTAACCTTTGAGGATGCCATCCTCGATCAGCACAGTCTCTCTGGTGGGCGTGCCCTCATCGTCGATTGAGAGCGAACCGCGCCGTTCCGGGATAGAGCCGTCGTCCACCACTGTCACGCCGGGGGCGGCAACGCGCTCCCCAATGCGGCCTGAAAAGGCGCTGACGCCCTTGCGATTGAAATCGCCCTCAAGGCCGTGGCCGATAGCCTCGTGCAGCAATACGCCGGGCCAGCCCGGGCCAAGCAGCACCGTCATTTCTCCTGCGGGAGCAGCTACGCTTTCCAAATTGACCAGCGCCTGCGAGAGCGCGTCGTCAATGGCGCGGTTCCAGTTCGATTCCTCGAACAGGCGATCATACAGGTATCGGCCGCCCATGCCGAATGTGCCGGTTTCGCGCCTGCCGTTTACTTCGGCTACGATGCTGACATTCAGGCGAACGAGTGGGCGCACGTCTGTTGCGACAAAGCCATCGGCACGCACGATTTCTATGACGGACCAACTGCCCGAAAGGCTGGCGCTTACTTGGCTGATGCGGGGATCCCGGGCCCGTGCAGCGGCGTCGATCGTTTCAAGCAGCTTGACCTTTTCCGCAAAGGGAATCGCATCAAGCGGTGAAGCATCGGTATAGAGATGGCGATTGTTCAGCCGCGGTGCGGAAGCTGGCTGGGCCGTCGCCGGGTCGAGCAGTTGCAGCGTTTCGCCCGCGCGGCGGATCGCGGCGGGGGAAAGATCGTTGGCATGGGCAAACCCGGTCATCTCTCCAGACACGCCGCGCAGCCCGAACCCCGAATCACGGGAATAGTCTGCGGTTTTCAGCCGGCCGTCGTCGAAGCCGAATGTCTCGCTGGCAACGAATTGCAGATAGAGTTCGCCATCGTCGCAGCGCGACAGCGTTTCGCGGGCAAGCGCCTGTGCGTCGTCTGGAGAAAGCTGGCCAGCGCGATAAATAAGCGAGCGGGGATCGGTGCCAATGTTCATTGCACCGATATAGTTCGCTCAGATGCTAGCGCCAGAGGCGATGTCAGGTAGCGACGATTGATCCGCGCCATCGGCTGGGCCGCCGCGCAACACGAAGCGGCGGTCGCAATAGCCGCAATCAACGTATCCGTGCTCGTCGATTTCCAGCCAAACGCGTGGGTGCCCAAGGGCCGCGGGCTTGTATGCGCCGTTGGCGCGAATTTCGCTGGCGCCGTCGCACTTGACGCGAGTGGAATCGGTGAAAACGGTTTCAGGCGGTTCGATCATCCCGCACGATTACCAATCGCCGGCAAGCTTTTCCAGATTTCTTTTATGGCGGGCAGGTTGATTTGCGGCTCTTTACGCCGCGCATTTAGTGGCGCAAGTACGCCGGTCATGACCGACAGCCCGGCAATTTCCATCCGCGATCTTGTGAAACGCTATTCCGATTCCGGGGGCGAACCGGGCAAGCTCGCGCTTGATGGCGTCAGCTTTGACGTGCCGGAAGGCCAGATTTTCGGCTTGCTTGGCCCAAATGGCGCGGGCAAATCGACGCTGATCAATATCCTGGCCGGGATGGTGATGAAAACCTCTGGCAAGGCGGAGATCTGGGGTTTTGACATTGATCGGGACAAGCGCAATGCCAAGCGTTCCATCGGCATCGTCCCGCAGGAAATCGTGTTTGATCCGTTCTTTACGCCGATTGAGGTGCTGGAGATTCAGGCCGGGCTGTATGGCGTTGAAAAGTCTGCGCGGCGCAGCATGGACCTGCTGCGCGCGGTTCACCTTGAGGACAAGGCGCGGGCCTATTCCCGCACGCTTTCGGGTGGGATGAAGCGCCGATTGCTGATCGCCAAGGCGCTTGTTCATGCGCCGCCGGTGCTGGTGTTGGACGAGCCGACAGCGGGCGTCGACGTAGAACTGCGCCGTCAGCTATGGGTTCTGGTGCGTGAGTTGAACGCGCGCGGTGTCACCATCGTTCTCACCACCCACTATCTGGAAGAAGCGGAAGAACTTTGCGACCGCATTGCAATCATCAACCATGGCAAGTTGATCGCAAACAAGCCCACGCGGGAACTGCTGGAAATGGCGCGTGAGAAGATCGTGGTGCTGACATTGGACCGCGATTTGGCCGAATTGCCGTCTCACCCCGATTTCCTGAAGTGCGACAAGGTGGGCGAACGCACAATCGAGGTGAGCTATGACAAGGACCGCACCAATGCGGGCGAAGTCCTTTCGCATTTCCAGCAAGCGGGCCTTGCGATTGTCGATGTGACGACGCGTGAGGCCGATCTGGAAGACGTGTTCGTAAGCCTGACGAGCCAGCCTCAGCCGGCAAGTTGAAGCTTTATCGCCATTGCCCTCGCCGCGCAGTTTTGCAGGCGCGCTTGCAGGAATGGGACTTGCCCGGCAAGGAGGCTTGATGGGAGACTGTTCTACTCAATCGCAATATGACGTGATCGTCATCGGTTCCGGTGCGGCCGGGCTTACCACTGCCCTGGCGCTGGCTGAAAAGCGCAAGGTGCTTGTGCTCGCCAAGGGTTCCTTGACCGGCGGCTCCACCGCATGGGCGCAAGGCGGCATTGCCGCGGTGCTGGATGCCGGCGATACGTTCGAAGACCATATCCGCGATACGATGGATGCGGGCGGGGGCCTCAATCAACAGGCGACGGTTGAGTTCGTCATTGAACGCGCACCGCATGCAATCGAACGACTTGTCGAGCTGGACGTCCCATTCAATACGGATGGCAATGCGCTGCACCTCACGCGTGAGGGCGGGCATTCCCACCGCCGGATCGTACACGTTGCCGATGCTACCGGCTGGGCTGTGCAATCCGCCCTGATCGCTGCGGCCGAAGCCAACCCGAACATCACCCTTCTGCCGGGAAGGGCCGCTATCGACCTGATAACGGGCAAACATGAGAAGCGCTATTCCGGGGCAGGCCGGGTGTGGGGCGTCTATGCTCTGAATGAGGAAACCGGCAAGGTAGAGGCGCACACTGCCCGTGCGACCGTGTTGGCAACCGGCGGGGCAGGGCGTTGCTACTTGTTCTCCACCGCGCCGCGCGGGGCGACCGGGGACGGGATCGCCATGGCCTATCGCGCAGGTTGCCGCGTTTCGAACATGGAGATGATGCAGTTTCACCCCACTTGCCTATACAATCTGGAGGTCAAGAACCTCCTGATTACCGAGGCTGTGCGCGGGGAAGGCGGCCATTTGAAACATCCCGAAACCGGGCGCCGTTTCATGTCGGATTACGACAAGCGCCTGGAACTGGCCCCCCGGGATATCGTCGCTCGCGCCATTGATGACCAGATCAAGCGCTATGGTCTCGACTTCGTGCATCTGGACATTAGCCATCAACCGCCAGAGTTCGTGCGCGAGCACTTTCCCAACATCAACGAGAAGCTGCTGGCGCTGGGGATCGACATGACCAGGGAGCCGATCCCGGTCGTGCCTGCGCAGCATTATACTTGCGGCGGCGTTATGATCGACCTGAACGCTCGCACGGATGTGCCCGGCCTCTATGCCGTCGGCGAATGTACCGAAAGCGGTCTGCATGGTGCCAACAGACTCGCATCAAACTCGCTGCTGGAATGCTTTGTTTTCGGTGAGGCGGCGGCGGCTGACATTCTGGCGCGCTGGGACGAGTTCGATGAACCGCCCGCCGTGCACAACTGGGATTCCAGTCGTGTCAGCGATTCGGATGAGGAAGTCGTGATCAAGCAGAACTGGACGGAAATTCGCCGGTTCATGTGGAACTACGTTGGCATCGTGCGTTCGACCAAGCGGCTGGAACGCGCGCAACACCGGATCCGACTGCTGGAAGAGGAGATAGCCGAATATTACCGGCATTTCCGCGTCAGCACCGATTTGATCGAGTTGCGCAACCTGTTGCAAACTGCCGACCTGATCGTGCGTTCGGCGCTCAAGCGGCAGGAAAGCCGCGGGCTGCACTACACGCTCGATTATCCCAATACCTTGCCAGAAGCGCGCGATACTATCCTGTATCCGCGCTGAAACGGTTTTGGCAGCGCTCAGCCGATACCGGCCAGCCTGCCAAGGAAGATCAGCAGGATCGCGCCGAGTATGGAGGCCAGACAGCCTGCGCGATAGAACTCCCTGTGTCCGCGCGATGTGATGAGACCAGCGAGCAAAGAGCCGCCGATGCCCAGCAGGATCGTGGCGATCCAGCCCATGTTGACCGAGCCGGGATAGAACCAGCGCGCCAATACCCCGACCATAAGGCCGCTGAGGATCGCACCGATGATATTGATCATGTCATGTCTTCTTTCATTTCCCGCTGTGCGGTGGAGTGCAAGTAATGGCAACCCGATGCCGCGCCAGTCGGGCCAAAGGCAAGCGGGTAATCGCGAATCTTGATGGGCGGCGATTGAAATGCACCTGTGAAGGTGCTTTACCGCCCCAATAATTCAAGTTGAGATAAACATACCGGAAAGCGCATTCGCGCGGCCACCGGTGGGAGGATGCTTGGGAT
>JAZQRJ010000032.1:0-19132 GCA_045629505.1 Novosphingobium sp. | reverse complement strand
CCGGGCCTCCAGCCCGGGCGAAGAACCCTTGTTTTGAAGTTCCGCAAACATCCCGGGAGTCGGCTCTGAGGCGAAATCCAGGCAGAGAGCGGCCCCGGCCAGCATGCCGAATGCGACGAGCTTGTATGCAAACCACGGAGCGTCGATCGGTCCGGCACCGAACATCGAAGGCAGGCCGAACCACAGCGTGCCAAGGCAGACAACGCCCTGAATAACGCGGTCGATTGTGCGCATGGTCTTGAAGAATGTGCCGCTGTAAACAACCATGCCGGTGAACACGCAGGCGAGCCACAGAAGCCCCAGCAGCCAAATGCCTGCCAAAGCAGCTCCGCTGATCTGGATCATGCCGATGGTCTGGGCCAGCGTCGCACCGACTGGCAGCATCAGCGAGAAGCAGATGCGGGGAAGCCGGTCCAGCACCAGCGCCGTCTCAAAACTTTCAGCGCGGCGGGTTTCCGAATAGCGGGAAGACTGTCCGATCTTGCCCAGAACGAACACGCCGACGTCGGTTCCTATCCAGAATACGAACAGGAGGACGTGGACAAAAAGAAGGATTTGGTAAGTGTAGTCCATGGCTCGCTCCTTCAGACGTCCGTATTCTCAGCCAGCATTTGGGCGAGCGGTTCGGGTTCGATCGGAAGATCGCGGATTTCGATGCCAGAGCATTGCGGCACCCGTCCCCGCAGTGGCTGGCCGGCGACCACGACAGGCGTGGAAATCTTGGTCAGCGTTTCGTCGACCGGATAGGCGAAGAGCTCGCGAGCCAGTTCAGGAAGGGCAGGAAGAGCCTTCAGCCAGGACTCGAATTCATCCTGGATGATCTCGGCCGCCACGTCCGGGCTGCCGGGAATGCCGTTTGCCGCCACCGGTTCACGCCACGGCGAGAACAAGGCGCGGTGACGCAGCATGGTCCAAACCACGTGGACGTGTGTTCCGTACATGTCCGGAACGACTGGAGGCAGAGCCTCTGCAACCAGTTCCTCGACATCTCCGACCGGGGGGAAGCCGCGCGGCGCGGTGATCTGTGCGACGAGTTCCGGTGCCTCAGCAGCAAGAGCCACCGCGAGAGTGGCGCCGGTTCCAAAGCCTATCACTTCGGCTTGATCAACGCCGACTTCGGCCAGCACCGCACGCAGAACGGCGATCTGGCTTTCCAGCGTCGCTGCGCCTTCGATCCGCGTTTCGCCACCGCCCGGCAGGTCAACCGCCAATACCGGCCGCTTGCCAATCCAGGGCTTCATAAAGCGGGCAACCGTGTCGACGCTGCCGCCAAGGTCATGAAGGAATACCAGCGGCAGGCCGCTGCCATCTTCGTTGCGTAGTACGCGGACGGAGCCTGCCTCAATCTGCACGAAATCCGCGCGCAGCTTGGTGGCAACCGGCGCGCTGGGGGCGATCGGCGGCGGAGCGGGCAGGGTTGGAACTTCCTTAAGGAATTCGACCAACATGCCCTCGGCTTCGGCCGGATCTGCCGCGCGATGGATGGTGACAGTATCGGATGTCGGACCGATCAGGTCTAGGAAGGGATAAAGGATATCGGTCGCGTCGCTCATCACGCGCAGGCGAGCGCGTGCCTTTGCCACGGCCGCCTGCCCGTCGAAGCTGAAGGCGCAGTAATAGGGAATGCGATAGCCATCGCCGCCGCGCAGGAATTCCTCAAAATTCCATTGCAGGAAATCGGCAGATGGAATGTCCATCCCGCTGCGGTTGGCTTCGGTCTGCTTGTGGAATGGGAAGTAAATGAACTGGTCCCGCAGGCGCGCCCACCACCATGCCAAGTGCGAACCGGTCCAGTCCGGCACGAACGGCACGATGTAATTGCGGCGGATGTCATCAATCGCATCCGGGTCCATCGTAACGTACCCGTTGGCGACAACCAGCGGCGTGCGATCGGGATGGCGCACGGAAAAGGCGATTGCAGCCACTGCACCGGTGTGGAAGCCGTAAACTGGCGCTTGCGGAATGCCCAGCGCGGTCATCAACTCGGCCAGGTTGTCGGCAAAGTCGTACATCGACACGTCGTCCATCGCGATTTCGATGGGGTCGGAAAGGCCGTTACCCGGTGTGTCAGGCGCAAAGACGGTGAAGTCTGCAGACAGGCGCTTCACCAGATCCAGCACGTCATTCGACGAACAAGGCGACTGGTGGAGTACGAATACCGGCGGGCCTTCGCCTGCACGCTGGACGTGAACTTGGCGACCACTGGCCAGGGTTACGATCTGACGGCGGATCATTGTGCAGAATCCCTTTTCTTGGCGGTGCGGGTGTTCGGCAGCATCAGGTAGATCAGGGCGCCGATCGCCAGCGGCACGCCGCAGAAGATGGTGAAGGCCCATTGCCAGCCAAAAACGGGCTGCGCGGCGGTGACGACGATGGGGCTGACGACCGAGCCCAATGACACGCCGACGGAGCCACCGATTGCAGTTCCCGTCACTCGGATTTCAGTAGGATAGAGTTCGGCGATCAGCGGCATGCGCACTGCCTCACTGCCGAACAGGAAAGTTACTGCCACGCCCAGCCCAACGATCAGCCCGAAGCGGGTATCCGCAAGCCAGACAGCGCTGATGAAGGCCGCACCGCCCAGCAGGCACCACAGCGAAAGCGTGGTGCGGCGTGAGAGGACGAACTCTCCCACGGCTGAAGACAGCAGATAGCCTACGGCGCCGATGGCGAAAGCCATGCCGGAGATGCGAGCGGCATCAGCGGTGCTGAAACCGTGCTCGGCGGTCATGAATGCTGGGACGAAATAGATGAAAGCGCTGATGCCCAGGTTCAGCAGGAAGGTGCCGACCATGCAGATTATGGTCCATCGCAGGTAAGGGGCCTGCAGAAGCAGGCTGCGATGGCTGGGTGCGGCCTCTTGCGAGGTTCGCGCGCGCAGAAAGGCGCTCGGTTCGCGCAGAATGGTGCCCATGAACAGAGCAAGTGGAATTACTGCAAAGGCTATAAGAAACTCGGTGCGCCAGCCGCCTGCTTCAAGCAAAGGTGCGGCAAAAACGGAGGCGGTGAAGAAGCCCAGCGGATAGGCCATCTGCATCGCGCCTGTAGCCATCCCGCGAATACGCTCCGGCGCGGTTTCCAGCACTAACGTCGTGCAAACCGGGAACAGTCCTGCTGACAGGGTGAAGCCCAGAATGCGTAGTATGACGATCTGGTAGTATTCCTGCGCAAATGCGTGGAGACCGACGCACAGCGCGGAAGACGTCAGCAGCAGTGTAAATGCCCAGCGCCGCCCAATCCGGTCAGTGAGCATGCCCGAGATCGGGACGCCGATGGCAGCCAGTGCAAAGGAGGCGGCAACCAGCCAGCCCATCTCCTGAAGCGGCACGCCAAAAGCCTTGCCGATATCCGAGAGAGCGTAGGAAAACAGGGCTTGGTCTGCGGTCGTCACGGTCAGTCCGGCGAGCGCGATAAGGAATGTGGCAAGCCACCGGTCCTGTGCAGGAGCTTCGCCTGCCAAAGTCACAGCCACGATACGAAACTCCGCGGAGAGGGGAGGGTCTCGCTGACTTCGAAATAGTCGGCGATCATGCGGTCAGCGTCGCGGATCGGGCGGAAGCAGAAGTTGATCAGCTTTTCGCCGCGCGTCAGGAACACGGACCCTTTGGCCGTTGCCTGCGGGCCGTGGGGGACGTTGCCGGGGCGGAATATGTAGCTGCCAGCTTCGATGCGGCCGAAATCGCCCATCAGGTAATCGCCCTGAAGAAGAAAAAGCTCTTCCCAGGTTTCGTGCGATTCCTCACGCGGGTCGGCCCAGCCGCCGTCGCACCGGACCAGAAATGTGTAGGGTTCGTCAGGACCACCGGCACGCAAGGTCTGCATGACCATGCCTTCAACGGTTTCTTCAAGGGGGCGCCCTTCATAGGGCGGCGGGCTAAACCAGGTACGTGAGGCGAGCGGGAGGTGAACTGGCACGATGCCCCCGTCGCCTTTCGCTTCACCCGGCTGCTGCAGGGGGCCGTCGGCAGTCACATAGACTTCGCAGCCGAGCCGTGAACTCATCGGAGGTACCGTGCATCCGAGAGGGTAGGAGATGTAATCTCCCTCCCCCAGCGTAATGTCGCCCGCGGTCAGATCCCCGCGCAGGATGAGAAATTCCTGAGTGGAGGCCGCTCGGTAGACGCCCTGCCGTCTCCAGCAGGGGGCTACCTTGGCCAGAAACGACATGGCGCCGCTTTCGGGATCGGTGCTCAGTTCGCGAACCCGCCATCCGGACAAGCCGTCCGGATCAGTCTGAGCCAGCCAAGGCATCTCGTCGATGACGAGGTATTCGATATGACCACGCGGGCCCTGATCATTGGCGGGTCGCATCCCCGTGCTCCTCCTGTCGTCAGATCAGTAGGAGAAGCTGAACCGCACGCCGTACGTGCGCGGGTTGCCGATCGTCTGCGTCACGAAGCCAAGGGCTTCAGCTGCAATGGCGCTGACGAAATAGCGATCGTCCAGACAGTTCTGGCAGAACACACCCAGCGTCGTGGTCTTGCTCGGCTTGATGGTGAACTGCGCGTCCAGCAGATCGCGATACGGCACGTGTTCGGTCGGGACGTTGGCCAGACCTCCGAAGTAGCGCGAGGAGTGGAAGTAATTCACCGTCAGGCGCGGATCGAGCGGCGCTGCAAAGTCATAGTCGAACCCGATCGAGCCAGTGAACTTCGGCGTCCATTTCACCTTGTTGGTGATCGGAATGCCGACGCCGTCGTCGATCGCCTGATACTTCGCGTCCATGTAAGCGGTGGTCGCGTGAATATTCAGGCGCGGCGTAACCTGTACGGCCAGTTCGCCTTCAATGCCCTGGATGCGAACCTTCGCGGCATTGGCGGTGACGAAGTTGCCGGTGTTCGGGTTGACCTGATTGACGATGAAATTGCCGTAGTCGTTGCGGTAAACTGCCACACTGGCGCGGACCTTACGGTCAAAGAACAGGCCCTTGATGCCGCCTTCATAGGCTTTCACTTCTTCCGGATCGAAAGTGGTGAAGTCCTGCGCGTTGAACGCACGCTGGTTGAAGCTGCCGCTGCGGAAGCCCTCGGTGTAGCTGGCATAGGCCATCACTGCCGGGGTGATCTGGTATTCCAAGCCGAACTTGGGCGAAACCTTGCGGAAGTGCAGCTTGGTTTGATTGCCAGCAGCGATGATGTCGCTGTTGTCAAACGCGAGTTCGCTGATGCCACCAGTAAGATCGTAACCGCTGACGTTGAGACTGCGCTTTTCGTCGGTGTAACGCAGGCCCGCACTCATGCTCAGCGCGTCGGTCAACTTGAAGCGAAGCTGGCCATAGGCGGCAAGCGAAGTGGTTTTGTTGGTGTATTCGTTGACGCTCTCAATCAGGCCGTTCAGCACATTTTGGCCGTCGTAATTGTTGCCTTTTTCGCTGTAGGCAAAGGCGCCCAAGGTGGCCTCAAGGCGGCCGTCCATCATCTCGGTGCTAAGCTGCAACTCCTGGCTGTACACCTTTGAGTTGTAACCAGCGTAGAGGATGTACTGGGGAATGGGCTCGCCGGAGAAGTCGTTGAGATAGCTCCACTTTGCGTGATCAAACGCTGAGATCGATTTTAGCGTGACGTTGTCGGTATCGTACGTGATGGTCAGCGAAGCGCGATCATCGCTGATGTCGCTGAAGCCGCCGATCAGGCCGGATTCGGTGTGGAATGCGTCGCTGGTCGGGCGAAGGACGTTGGCGCCCCGGTCGCCCGGAGTGTTAGAGCTGAACGTTTCATAGGCAAGGTCGAAGGTCAGCTCGTCCGTCGGCACGTAGCGAACAGCAATGCGGCCGCCCCACTGGTCTGCAACGGTCGTATCTTCGCCAGTGAAGATGTTCTTCACGAAGCCGCGTTCGCGCTGCTTGGTGAAAATGCCGGTGCGGACATAGAGATTGTCCGTCAGCGGAATGTTGACCGCGCCTTTCAGCGAGTAGCTGTCGTAGTTGCCGTATTCCGCATCCAGCTTGGCCTTGAATTCATTCGAGGGCTTGATGGTGGAAACACGGACCGCACCGCCGGTCGTGTTGCGGCCATAGAGAATACCTTGCGGGCCGCGGAGAATTTCGACCTGCTCAATGTCGTACATGAAGAGGTTGTTTGAGTATTGGCGGGCTACATAGACGTCGTCGATGTAGATGCCGACGGCCGGATCAACGAGCGGGCTGGAATCGTCCTGGCCCAGGCCCCGGATAAAGAAGTAGCTCGCTACCGAGTTGCCAACGTTATTGCCGCCGGAAAGACCGGGGGCGAACTTGACCAGATCATTGGCATTGTCGATCTTGTTTGTGGCAAGTGCCTCACCGCTCATCACGGTGATCGCAACAGGCGTCTTTTCCAGAGCATTGGCGCGGCGTTCGGCTGTAACGATGATGTCCTGGATGCCACCTGTGGAGGAGGCGCCTTGCTCAGCTTCCTGCGCGTGAGCTGAACCAGCCCAAAGTAGCGCTTGGGCGAGCGCAAAAGTCCCAACTAGCGAATTGCAAACTGGTAGTCTCATTAATGCCTCCCTGTGGCGGACAATCGTTATTGGCACGGACATATGGTTCCTCAAACCACGCCAATGTGTCGAATCCTGCGAATTTATGTTGTATTTGTCCGGACATAAAACGATAAGAATACCCTACATGCAAGTGTAAAAATCACATGGAGGCAGGTTTGGCAGATTCTTCCCCTCGCGCGCTGGTTCGAACGATGTCCTGTTTGACGATCAGCACCCAAAATCCGGCCGCTCTGTGCGATCTTCTGGGAAATTCGATGGGTTGGACTTTGCGGTCCGCGGGACCGATCACGCCTGCCATGGCCCAAGCCTGGGGAGTTGGCGGCCTCGAATCGGCGCATTTCGCCTTGTACGGTTCTGAAGGGTCTGACCGCGGGATGATCCGAGTCATTCCCGGCGAGGATCGCTTTCCGTCACGCCAGATCGGTGCCCGCTGGAGCGGAGCGGAGATCGTTGTGATGGAGGATATTGACGGCCTCTATGAAACGCTTGTTGCGCGTCCGGATTTCACGGCGGACATCGAGCCGGACGACGCCGATTTTTCGGACGTCGGAGCCAACGTTCACCGCTTCTTCTATGGTCGGCCGTCTTGCGGCACGCACATCATGTACACGGCCGAAGTGACCGAATGCCGGGACTATGAGTTTCCGCGCGCACCTGCGCCGGTTGGATACATATTCTCTATCCCGCTGGTAACGACGGAATTTGCTCGCGTGTCAGCAGTATTGCGCGATGTGCTGGGGATGGTCCCAACGCTGGAAGACAAGCTGGACGGGGGCATCTGGCACAAGACCTGGAAACTGGATGAAGGAACGCCAGTTGATCTCGCAGTCATCAAGGGCGACGCTGAAGGTTTCGGCGAAGGCAGCATCGAACTTCAAGGCTACCCAGAGCGCGTCGTTGATGTGGTGCCGTTTAACGCTGACCGTTTCGATGGCGGATCATGCCTTGGCACTTATGTCGCCACTGATTTCGATGCGGCCTACGAACGCCTGAAGGATGAGCCTTCGATTGAAGGTTGTACGGCACCGGTCGTCATTGATCCTGCTCCTTACAGTGGTGGGCGCAGCTTCACGATTATTCTTCCTGGCGGTGCTCGGCTTGAGATCGTCGAGCGCTTCGATGGCTGAATTCAGCCTAAGCGGATCCTTCCAAAATTGGGCAATAGGGGGCTTGGGTGAGCGAGTTTGAGCTTACGGTTCCGGTGATTGTCGCCGGGGCAGGAGCCTGCGGTGCAGTCGCGGCACTTGCCGCATTGGATGCAGGCGTCACGCCGCTTGTGATTGAGCAGGATGACCGCCCCGGCGGTTCAACCGGGATGTCCCAGGGGTTGTTCTGCGCCGCCGGGACAGCTTCCCAGAAGGAGCGCGGCATCGACGACAATGCCGATATCTTCTTCGAGGATATCATGGCCAAGTCGCGGGGGCTGGCTGATCCGGCGGTCGCACGCGCTCTGGCCGATCATAGCGCTCCCACGCTGCAATGGTTGCGTGATGCCCACAGCCTTCCGTGGGAGCTGGATCCCCAGTTTCGCGCTTCGTATGGCAACAGTCGCGCACGGCTGCACGGATGGCCGGGGCGCACCGGGCTCGATATGGTGCAATTGCTCCACCGCAGGATGAGCGATGCGGGCATCGACGTGCTGATGGAGACCGAACTGGTCGATATCTTCGCTGACAATGATGGAACAGTGCGTGGTGTCGCATTGCGGCGGGCGGACGGGGAGATCGAAAAGATCGGCTGCGGCGCCCTGATCCTTGCCTGCGGCGGCTTCGGCGCCAATCGCGAGATGACAACCCGTTACATGCCCGAAACCGCGACATTGCGGTACAACGGCCACGAAGGCAGTCACGGAGAAGCGATCTTCCTGGCCGAGAAGTTGGGTGCCGCGCTGGGTGATATGGGCTCCTACCAGGGCTATGCCATGCTCAGCGACCCACAGGGGATTTCCGTTCCTCCTGTGATCATTCTTGAGGGCGGTATCCTGGTGAACCGCCATGGTGCGCGCTTCACCAACGAGTTGGAAGACATTGCCGGTATGGTTCATCCCATGTCGGAGCAACCCGAAGGTATTGGCTGGTTGATCTACGATAGCGAGATCGAAAAGAAGTGCGTTCACGTCCCGGAAGTTGCCGAATTGACAGCGCTTAAGGCGCCCAAGGCAGCTGATTCAGTGGAGGAATTGGCACACGCCATTGGTGCAGATCCGGACACATTGGCGTCGTCGTTGGACGCTGTTGTCACTGCCCGAAAGAACGGCGGTCGCGATCCGTTTGGGCGGCCTTGGGATTCCGAACATCCGCCGAAGCCCGCTTACCGCGCGATGCGAGTGACGGGAGCAATTTATCACACCCAGGGCGGCGTTGAAATTGATGCGCAAGCTAGAGTGTTGAGGAAGGACGGCTCGCCGTTTCGGAACCTGTTTGCCGGAGGCGGCTCTGCCCGCTCGGTATCAGGCCCCTCATCATGGGGATATTTGCCGGCGATAGGACTTACGACCGCTGTTGTTTTAGGGCGCTTGGCCGGAATGAATGCCGCAGCGGTGGCTGTGGCTGCAACGGCCGAATTCGCGTTGGGCCCTAAGGGATGATCCCACGCACGGATAACTTTCAAGCTTTTGCCAATCGCGGTTCGTCAGCGAATTTGGCCGTACAGGCGGTGTTTCAGGAGTCGGAATTGGTCAATTACTGCAAGATCATGAAGCTGGTCCGCATTCCAGCGACCGCTGTAGCGGATATCGCGCGATGAGTGCCTTGGAAGAGCAGGGCGTACAGCGCCGCTCGCTTTGGAACCGGCTCGGCATTACGCGCGAGATGAAGATCATCTTCCCAATCCTGTTTTTGGGATGGACGTTTTCCAATCTAGACCAGTCGCTTTTCAGCTTCGCCATTCCGGGAATTCAGAAGGAATTTGATTCCTCGCTTTCGGACGTGGGTTGGATCCTCAGCGCTTCCTTTGCGGCCGCAGCCGTGGCCACTGTCGCTTTTGGGTTGCTCTCGGATCGCTACGGCAGGCGGATCACTTTCACTATCACGCTGAGTGCTTCTGCATTCTTCGTGGGACTCCAGGCTCTGATGCCCTCGCTATTCACGCTCGGTATCGCGCGCATCATCGGCTTCGGTATCAGCAACGGCCTGGTGCCGGTGGTGATTACTTATGCTGCCGAAGCCGCCCCGCCGAAAATTCGTGGGCTGGCAGTTGGGGTGCTTAGTCTGGGCTATCCTCTCGGCGGCATGATGGCCGGGTTGCTGGCTTCGCCGTTGATTGAAAACTTTGGCTGGCGTTGGATATTCCTACCGGCCTTCGTGATTGTCCCGATCGCGATCCTGCTTGGGTGGTTGCTTCCCCCCCATAAGCCAACCGGTGTCGTCGAATCTGCTGAATCTCAAGACCCTTGGCCCCTTCGCCTGAAAGCCTTGTTTGCACCTGGAAGGCGGCGGACTTCACTTGCCTGCATGTTCTCGAACTTCTTGTTCGGAGGGGCATACGCCGGGACTTTCTTTTACTTCCCGACTTATCTCCATGAAGCGCACGGCATGACGCCTTCCAAAGCTGCGGAGATCATGGGCATCGCGCTGGGCGTTGGCAGTTTCGGGTATGTCTTGGCCGCGCTGTTCGGTGATTTCGCGATGTCGCGCCGCAATACCGTCTCGCTATGGATGGTGTTGGGTTCACTAGGGCTGCTTGCCGTTGTCTGGGTTCCCGGTGGAGCGATGGTCACGCTGGCGATGATGTGCATCATGACCTTCTTCTTCTACGGCACCAATGGCGTGCTGGGCTCCTACATGCCTGAGATGTTCCCCGCACACCTTCGCGCGACTGGCGTTGCCGTGGTGGGGTCGCTGGGCATGTATGCAGGCTTTTCCGTCTGTCCGCCGATCGTGGCTTGGTTGGTTGAGCACTATGGATGGCAGTTTGCCTTCTCTCTCAGTGCCTTGCCGCTGATGGCTGGCGGATTGGTCCTTCTTTTCGCCGAACGCCGCCCGGTTGGGTTCGATGGAGAAGCGGAGCCGGCGGGCGCTTGAACCCAGAATTCAGCGCCGAGTGTTCGCGGGGGCATTGAACATTCGCAGAGCGGCGAATCGGTAAAGTGTACGTGTGACAGCGGGTGACCCCTGTCACACTTCACCATTTTTAAACAATTAGCCGAACAACTTTGGTTGCATGCCGCACAACGGTACCGGGGCAATTTCGCAACACTGCGAATAAAAATGCTAGAAAATACGTTTATCTTATTGATCTACATAGAAAAAATATCGGTTCCCGTGATCCGAAAATTTAGTTGACTACGACCTAAATGTCCGGACATAAGATGGGCGGAGGAGTAAAATCGCTGGATGGTCGAAAGGCCGAAAGCGGACTGGTCCAAATAGAAATGCAGGGCAAAAATATGAAAAATTGGATTACCGTCGGTTCGCAGCCGGCGTTTGCTTCGATGATCGCGATGGCGACTGCGCTTGCAGTGCCGACCGTCGCATTTGCACAGGATTCGGAGGTCGCGGAAGCCGCTGCCTCTGGTGAGATTGTCGTGACCGCGCTGCGCCGCGAGCAGAACCTTCAGGAAGTTCCCGTCGCTGTTTCCGCGCTTGGCGCAGACGCCCTGACAAAGGGTGACACGATCAGCATGGGCAGCCTGCAGGGCAAGGTGCCTGGCCTGATGGTCATGGCGACTTCGGGCAGCTCGAACGGTGCCGGCATTTACCTGCGCGGTATGGGCCAGGACGGTTCCAGTGCTTTCGACGAGCCCGGTGTTTCGATCTATCAGGACGGCGTTTACATGGGCCGCCCGATTGGCGCTCTGTTTGACCTTGTCGGCGTTGAGCGCATCGAAGTTCTTCGTGGTCCGCAAGGCACGCTCTATGGTCGTAACTCGACCAGCGGTGCCGTCAAGGTCGTCATGAAGCGTCCCACGACTGACCAGTTCAGCGTTTCCGGTGACTTCGCGATCGGTTCGTTCAATCGTTTTGATGCTCGTGCAATTGTGAACATCCCCGTCTCTGATGACGTGGCCGTGAACATTGCCGGCACTTCGCTGACGAACGACGGTTACTACAGGAACCCGAACTCGGCCGAGCGTTATAACGGCAAGAACACCAAGACGATCCGCGGCGCACTGCAGTGGAAGGGTTCCAGCCCGCTGAGCCTTTACATCACTGCAGACTTCACGGCAGACCGTTCGGGCATTCAAGTTCCGACCGAAATGACGCCGGAGGACCATAACGTCCCCGTTCTGGGTAACTTCTTCTACGCCGATCCGGGCGTGCCGCGCGTGAACCGTTATAACGGTGGCGGTGTTTCGGCCGAACTGGCTTATGATTTCGGCGGTGCAACGCTGCAGTCGATCACCGCTTATCGCGAGTTTGACTACAGGATCAGCCTTGACTTCAACGGCCTGCAGAATGGCCTGGATATGCTGCGTCATTCCAAGCAGAACCAGTTCTCGCAGGAATTGCAGCTGACTGGCGAAATTGGCGACCAGCTGAACTATGTAGCTGGCCTGTTCTTCTTCCGTGAGAAGTCGAACGAAGCCATGGACTTCATTCTGGATCAGGCACCGCTCTACACCTACCACAACATCCAGACGGCCAAGTCCTATGCCGCTTTCGCTCAGCTTGATTACAAGCCGATCGATTGGCTGACGCTGACCGCTGGTGGTCGCTACAGCATCGACGAAAAGGAAGCGGAACGTCGTGAGCCGTTCATCACTTCGGGCAAGAAGAAGTGGGAACGCTTCACGCCGAAGCTGGCGGCTAGCGCGCAGGTTACCGATGACCTTCTGGTCTATGGTTCGTGGCAAAAGGGATACAAGGCAGGCGTGTTCCAGCCGTTCCCGCCGTTTGAAACTGCCAACACAACCCTCAACCCTGAGCTGACGACCGCTTGGGAAGCTGGTTTCAAGGCAGAGGCGTTTGACAAGAAGCTGCGTGCGAACGTCGCATTCTACAACAACACCTATAACAACCTTCAACTGGGCGTTATTGCCAGCAACGGTGCGGTCAGCATCACTTCGGCCGACCTGCGTTCGCGCGGTGTAGAAGTTGAACTTACTGCCAATCCGTTTGACGGCCTGACGCTGTTCAGCAGCTTTGCGGTGATGGATACGAAGTTCACGGAACTGCCGGAACCCGGTTCGGGCCTGCCTGAGCCTGGCGACAAGCAGAAGTTCGCTCCGCCGTTCTCGGGTCAGGTCGGCTTTGATTACGTGATTCCTGTTGGTTCGGATAATGAGTTCAACGTCGGCGCGACGCTTACGTGGGAACAGCGCAATTATCAGCAGTATCCGAACTACCTGTTCCCGTCAGAACCGTATGAATTGGTCGACCTGCGAGCAGGTTACAAGAACGGCGATGGCTGGGGCGTGGACGTAGGTATCAAGAACCTCACGGACAAGCTTTACTACAGCTATTCCAGCCAGCTTTCGGGCTTTGAGCGTTACTACTTGCCGGGTCGCACCTGGTATGCACGCGTCAAGTTCGATATTTAACATCCTAGTCGGATGAACCCTCGGGGTCGGTCGCGAGACCGGCCCCTTTTTTTATGTGCTTGAGAAAGGCGCGCGCGAAAAGCGCACGCTGGCAGCGGGCGTTCAGCCTCAGCCGCAGGTCGCGAGACCGGCTTTCTAATCCTTCAAAGGTCGAGAATGCCTGGATTGTTGATGTGCGCGGGATCGCCTGCAGAGCGGAGCGTATCAAACAAGTCGCGTGTTCCAGGCGTAAGGCGTGAGCGGTAGGAATAGTACCTGCCAATCTGGAGATTGACTGCGCCCAGTAATTGCAGCCGCTGCGCGATGGCACCGCGCAGATCGGTCAGAACAGCATGGTCGGCCGGCGTGCCGCCGGATGGCTGGCTTTCACCAGCTTCCATTAGGAACTTGTCGGCCAAGGCGTTTGGTAAGCCGCCCCAGGTCAGGTTTGCCTCTATGAGCACCCCGGTGGGCCCGACTGCAAGGGACACGGATGCGCATTCAATCCGATGTTGCTGCATGACGTCTCGATATTCGCCGGTGATGGCTTCTATCGTATCGATCGCTCTCGCATGGCGGCTGTGCGGCACAATCGCGTGGATAGGTATCCAGCGCCGATTGCCCGTGCCGAGCATTCCAAGCACGGGGAACGGATCGGCATGCATGTGGCCTAGCAATGCGGGGGCAGGTGCGCCTCCAGCAGCCCGGCAGATGTGCTCTGCCATTGTTGCCATTTCGGTGTTGATGGCTTCGCTGGCGCCCTCAAATGCAAGGTGCAGTTCGAAGTGTGCGCCATGCGCACCAACCACGTCAGAGGCCAACCCTTGCGCCGCAATCTGGCGGAAAGCATCACAGAACAATGCACGGCTTGCAAAGCGCCATCCTTGATAGGATGTGGCCGCGGGCAGAGGTTGAAGTTGCAACGTTGCGCGAAGCTTGACGCCAAGTGCGCCGCAATCGCCCAGAAATGGCCCGGTGAGATCCGGTCCCGCATGGCGAAAGAATGGAGAGGATCCGTCGAAGCCGCTGCTGCCTGTCTCGACTATCCTGCCATCGGGTAAGGCAACGGATAGCCCCAGTACACCATTGGCCGATGTGCCGTATCGCGTTGAGCCGAAGAAAACTGCATGTTGTGAAAGCGCGCCGCCAACGGTCGAATGCCGGCCCGAGGCTGGTCCCCAGAAACCTGTTTTAAGGCCAAGCGGACCCAGTGCGGATTTGAGCTTTGCCCACGTGCAACCCGCTTCGACTGTCACGAACATGTCGGTGGGTTCGATCGCCATGATGGCGTCAAGCCGCGAAGTGTCTAGCGCGACCCAAGGTCGGTCGGCGACAAAAGTGGCTTCGCTATAAGATGTTCGCCCGCCCCATGGCGCGAAAGCTGTTCCGCATTGGGTGAGAGTGGCCAGAACTGGCCCCACCTTGGCCGTGCAAGTTGGGCGAATGATAAAGTCAGGTGGCGGCGAATCGCATGATAGGTCGCCCCCACGCCCTTCACCGTGCAGGATCTCGTCCGGAGAGAGATGCCTTCGCAGTTCGGTGAAGAGCGTGTTTGGGTCCATGTCAGAGATTACTTCTCGTCTGTGGGTGGCACTCCCTGCGGGATCATGCCTTCTTGATGGTGAACGATGAGCCAGCGACCGTCTTCCTGACGACGCAAGACTGAAGTGATGCGCACTACGCCCGAGGTGGCGTTGGGCGCCTCATAGTCGAAGCGAACGAGATAGCGAGCCAGTGCGGTATCGCCCCATACATCGGTGCGCAGCCATTCCACCCGTAGGTCGAGCGGGCCGCGTGCCAGCGATTGGGCCTGATCTGCTTCGTGATAGGCAAGCCGCGTTTCCTTGCCTTGAATGAGGTCTGGCACGAACACGTCCCAGACGGTGCAGTCATCATGCAGAGCGGCCTCGACGCCCGCGGCATCGTGGGCGCAGAAGAGATCGAACATGTGCTGAATTGCGGCTTCTACGGCCTTGACATCATCCATCTAGCTATCCTTCGGCTTTAAAATGTTCGTACAAATATACCCATCATTATGCAGATATCCAGCGGAAATCCGATTTCCTTTTGACATACGCAACAAGTTGTACGAACATATTTTCATATCGTTGACGGAGTGACCTGTGTACGCCTTCTTGCTTCTCCTCCATGTCCTGCTCTTTGTGTTTTGGGTGGGCGTCGACGTGGGCGTATTCCTGCTGACCCGCGTGGCTCAGAAAGGATCGCAATACACCGTTGAACAGCGGATGCTTTGCTTGAAAGTAGCAACGTGGCTCGATCAGGGGCCGCGGGTTTGCTTCGTTCTGATGCTCGCAGTCGGTTCACTGCTGGGCTACATGGGCGGTTGGCTCCCACTAACTGG
This sequence comes from Novosphingobium sp., assembly GCA_045629505.1. Classification (GTDB taxonomy): domain Bacteria; phylum Pseudomonadota; class Alphaproteobacteria; order Sphingomonadales; family Sphingomonadaceae; genus Novosphingobium. The sequence continues at coordinate 3,830 of JAZQRJ010000032.1, read as the reverse complement.
TATTCAGACGCTGATCATCTGTTTGCTGGACCTCGTGTGGCTGGCGATCGCGATTGGTTGCTTCCTGTTTTACGGCAAGCCGCTGGGCCAGCGACTGTTCAAGATCGACACCGTTATCCAGATGTGTCTGCTCGTGTTCGTCGGCGGAATTGGACTTTATCAGCTTGCGAAGGCTGAACCCGATATCCAGAGCTGGGTGGCCATCAAGCTGTGCATTTATGCCAGCATTTGTCTGCTTTCACTGATCCTGACGATGATTTCTGCGCCGATGTTTCAGGGGTTTGAAAAGCTTGGAAAAGATGGCCCATCGCCCGCAGTGCAGCGTGAGTTGGACATCGCCACACCGCCCGTTCTCTTCGTTGTTCTTCTGATCTACCTCGCCGCGACCATGGCTGCCTATTTCGGCCTCGCGAAATTTCCCGCCTGATTTCCCTGATGTTGTTGAAGGATTGATCCATGACCAGTCACCCGCGTCTTGGGGCGCTGCGCGCCGCCACTATTATTTGTTCTAGCCTTGAACAGGCGATAGCCGCCTACGAAACGGGCCTTGGTTATCAGGTTCTGGAAACCGGTGAATTGAGCGCGGAACGCGCCGCCAGCTGGGGAGCACCCGGCCATGCGGGTGATCGTTTCGCCGTACTGGGTCCGGCGAGCGGCCGGATGACTTACATCCGCTTCGTCGAGAATGCGACGATCCCGGTTCACAAGCCCTTTTCGACATTGGGCTGGAATTCGATCGAGATCAGCGTGCAATCGAGTGATGAGACGATTGACCGTCTCGTCAAGGTTCCGTTCGAAGTGGTCGGCCCGGCACAGGATCTGGAATTTTCAAAGGGCGCTTTGCGCGCCGGGCAAGTGATTGGTGCGTTCGGTGAAACCATGTACCTCACCCAGGTCAACCGCCAGATTGATGACTACGTTCTTCCGCAAGCGACTGTGCCGCAGGACAAGCTGTTCATCGTCATCCTTGGCGTGAGCACTGTCGAGGCTGCGTACGAGGCGTATGGCGACATGGGCTGCGTGTGCAAGCCGACCTTTGAAGCCGCTGTTGATTTCGTGAACCGTTATCAGGGGATGCCGCTTGATCACGAAATGCTGGTCGGCTGCGCTGAAACGGCGGACGAATCGTATATCGAACTTGACGAGTCGCCCGCGCATATCGCCCCGCGCGAGGCTCTGCCGGGTCTGCTGCCAGCTGGCATCGCGATGGTTTCGTTCGCGTGTCCCGACATCTCCGTGGTTGGAGAGGGCGCCCTTGGAACGGCATTTGCCGACAATGGGCCGGTTAACGTTGGCCAGCCCAGCGTAACGATCAAGGGTCGTTTCGGCGAGCTGATCGAACTCGTTCAGACCCCCGAATGAACGCAACGCAAGCAATAGATGACGCAGGCGAAAAGCCTGCTGTCATCGGGCGTCGCCGCGCGGTGGTGTTGTTCATGGTGGCATTCCTGACATGGATGCTGACCAACATGGATCAATCACTGTTCGGCTACGCCGTGCCAGATCTGATCCGCGAGTTTGACATTTCGATCGACCACGTCGGAATGCTGATTTCGCTCTGTTACGTGGCTGGGATCGCTTCGGCCATGGCCGGCGGCATTCTGACTGACTTGTTCGGCCCGCGGTGGACGTTGCCTATCTGTCTGGGAGTCTCTGCGGCGCTGGTAGGCGCCCAGGGGCTTGTCGCCGGCGTGGCAGCCTTTTCGATTCTGCGCGTCGCGGCTTATGGTTTTAGCGCCGCGCTGGCGCCAATTTGTAACGCGGTGGTCGCCAATGCGGTTTCCGATAAGAACCGTCCACTGCTGATGGCAACGCTGCAGTGCGGCTATCCCATGGGATGGTTCACTGCCTCATTCCTCGTGGCTCCGCTGATCTCGGGGTTTGGATGGCGCATGCCATTCTTGGTAGTGTTTGCCGTGGTGCCAATTGCGGTGCTGTTCTGGTGGCTGCTGCCTAAAGGCAATCCCGCGCGTGACGCTGCAAAAGCGATTGCCGCAGCAACGCCGGATAAACCCCGCATTCATCCCGTGCGGGAATTGTGGACAGAGCATCGCAGGAATGCCGTGCTCGGTGCGCTCGCCTTCTTCCTCTACGGCGGCGCGGCGGCGGGCACGGTTTTTTACCTTCCAACCTTCTTCCAGGAAGTGCGCGGCTATGACGCAGAGACAGCGACGTACATCGTGGGCTTGTCCTACGCGATCAGCATGATCGGCTATTTCGGTTCAGGCCTGGTCAGCCAGACGCTGTTCAACCGGCAGACGACGACGATCATCTGGATGCTCGCCGCTGCAGCTGGGCTGCTGATGATGATCTGGCTACCGACCTCGGTAGGTCAGGACATTGCGATGTTCAGTGGCGCCGCAATCTTCTTCTTCGGCACATCTGCAATTCTGACGGTTTATCTCGTGGAAATTTTCCCCAAGCACATTCGCGCAACGGCGACTGGCATTTGTGCGTCTGGGGGGATCTCTGCCGGATCGGCGGTTTTTCCGATGCTGGTGGCACACTTCACCCATTCGCTCGGGTGGCAAATGGCACTGACGATTGTGATTGTGCCCCTTCTGGTGCTGAGTGCGATCGTCACTTGGGCAATGCCGAAGGATCGCTGAGACGGGGTGGCTGACTAAAAGTCAGCCGGACAAAGCTTAAGCGGCGAGGCCGAGCGGCGTACCCAACTGCTCGGCCAGCCAAAGCGCAGACTCATCGCGCCAGCTCAGGGCCTGTACCGAAAGCGGCAGGCCATCAGCCGATAGGCCGACCGGAAACGCCGTTGCCGGACAACCCAGTACATTGGCAAATATGGTAAGGTCAGCCTGACTTGCAGGCACGGGTGCGTCAAAGGCAAAGGCGGTCTGCGGCGTTGTGGGCAGCAGTACGGCATCGAACTGTGCCCAAGCGGCACGTAATGCGCGGCGTGCTTCGATAAGCGACTGATGGGCCAAAGCGAGCTTTGGGATAGGTTGGCGGCAGGCCCATGCGAGCGCGCTGCGGAACCCCTCAGAAAAGCCATCCGGATCAGCTTCTAACATGGCGGCATGAACCGCAGCGGCTTCCGCTTCGACGATGAGCAAAGATGAGCGCCGAAGGGTTGCGCCGTCCAGCGGCAGCGCGGTTTCCTCAATCTCCATGCCGAGACGGCGGGCCCGTTCCAAAGTGGCGGCAAACGCCTCCGCAACGTCCCCTTCAAGGTCCAAGCCGTTAAGTGATACGGCGGCGATGTGGCTCGGCCGGGCGGGACTGGTGCTGCGAAAAGGCGCCAGCATCGTTACGCAGTCCTGGGCCGAGCGTGCATGGACCCCAACGTGATCGAGGGTCCATGACAGCGGCACAACGCCAGCGGCGGGTATGGTGTCAAAACCCGGTTTGTGGCCAAACACTCCGCAATAGGATGAGGGCAGACGCACGCTGCCCATCGTGTCTGTCCCCAATGCCCCCGCGCACAACCCCAAAGCTACTGCTGCCGCTGATCCACCGGAGGAACCGCCGGGCGTGTGCCCAAAGCGCCAGGGGTTGTGGCAGCGGCCGTAGGCGGGATTGTCAGTGGTCGCGCCGAAAGCCGCTTCATGCATCGCCAACGATCCGAGGATCACAGCCCCGGCGTTTCGATAGGCGGCGATGACGGGAGAATCAGTTTCGGCAATCACGTCGCGATAGGCCGCAATGCCGGCAGTGTGTGGAAGCCCCGCGATGGCGATGTTCGATTTCGCGCCGATCGGAACGCCGTCCAACCGCGACAACGGCTTCCCGCTGCGCCAGCGTTCCCGGCTTTCCCGCGCTGCTTCCAGTGCGCCTTCCGTATCGACATCGACGAATGCGCCATAGTCGCGGAA
>JAZQRJ010000031.1:0-45772 GCA_045629505.1 Novosphingobium sp. | reverse complement strand
CGAGAATCAGACGCGACAACTTCAGCCGGGCAATTTTCCAGCCCGCCTGCGTGTTCTGATATTCTTCGTGATAATGGCCATAGCCCGTCATTTTATTGCCATCAGGCCAGATAAGCCGGTCCTGCATTGCCCAGATCACGTAGGCTTTATCGCCATTGACCTGTATCTGCGGCGTATGCACCTGATGTGCGGTTTTCACGTCCGCCAGCATTTCACGCAGGCCTGCTACAAATGCGTCACGCCCATTGATCACGCCGGCGCCATCGGCAGACACGTCGATCTCAACGTCTTCAGTGAAAACCTGGGCCCAGTCGTCCCATTGCTTCGTGTCGAGCAGGCGGCAATAGTCGGCTTTCACGTTACAGATCGCCAGCCACTGCGCGAAGTCCGGTTCCCCTGCCATGCCTTACTCAATCCTCCTCGCGGTGCCGATTCATCCGGCACTTCTGAGGCGTAGCTTCGGCTATCCCGCCTTTACGGGCAAGCGCAGATGCACGTTATAACATCCGCAGGGCGATATCGGATATCGCCAAGGTTCAAACCAGAGCGGCGACCTGCTTCAGAACGCTTTCCGCCACGTCTTTCCGGCAGATCAACAAGTCCGGCATGTAAGTATCCTTCTGGTTATAGACCAGCGGACCACCATCAATGCGCGACACGTGCAGGCCATGGGCCAGCGCCACGGCCGCAGGCGCACAGCTGTCCCACTCGTACTGCCCCCCGGAATGGAGATAGATGTCTGCCTCGCCGCGGATGATCGACATGGCCTTGGCCCCGGCCGACCCCATGGGTACTAGCTCTGCACCCAGCTTTTCGGCCACTTCCGTAGCTTCCTTGGCGGGGCGCGTACGACTGACGACCATGCGCTGAACTGCGGGGGCTGCGGGTACAGCTTGCGGCTGATCGGTGCGCAGCACTGCGCCCAGGCCCGGAAGCGCAACCGCGCCGATAACTGGCACGCCATCTATTGCGAGGCCAACATGTACGGCCCAGTCAGCCCGTTCCTCACCATATTCGCGGGTGCCATCGACCGGATCGATGATCCAGACGCGGCTCTTGGCCAAGCGATCTTCCGTGTCCTTGCTCTCCTCAGACAACAGGCCGTCTTCAGGCCGCTGCTCACGAAGAGCATGGACCAGGAACTCGTTTGCCGTCTTGTCCCCAGCTTTGCCGAGCGATTTGCCAGAGAACACCCCCGACGCGCGCACTTCCAGCAGGATCTTGCCTGCCACCTCAGCAAGATGAGCGGCCAGTTCAGCATCGGTCATTCGTAATCTCCCCAACAGGCATGCCGGTTGTTCCGGCTGATCGTTGTTAGTGGGGCCATCAAATACAGCCCCACCCCCCTCAGATATCGCCCAATAGCGTCTCGACGATAAGCGTTGCCGCATCTGCCGGTGTCATCGCCGTCGTGTCGATGCGGATTTCCGGCGCCGCAGGTGCTTCATAGGGACTATCGATGCCGGTGAAGTTCTTCAGCTCTCCGGACCGGGCCTTCTTGTAAAGCCCCTTCACGTCCCGCTCTTCAGCCACTTCCAGCGGTGTGTCGATGAAGATTTCAAGGAACTCACCTTCTGGAATCATCGACCGAACCATCTCGCGCTCTGCACGGAACGGAGAGATGAAAGCCGTTACCACGATCAGCCCGGCGTCGGTCATCAGCTTGGCGACTTCGCCCACGCGGCGGATGTTTTCGATCCGATCCGCCTCGGTGAAGCCCAGATCCTTGTTCAAACCGTGGCGCACGTTGTCGCCATCCAGCAGGAACGTATGCCGGTTCATCCGGTGGAGTTTCTTCTCCACCAAATTGGCGATCGTCGATTTGCCGGAACCGGACAAACCGGTGAACCATAGCACCGCAGGGCGCTGGTTCTTCAGAGCAGCATGCTGTTTGCGACCGATATCGATCGCCTGCCAGTGCACATTCTGAGCGCGGCGGAGTGAGAAGTGCAACATCCCGGCCGCCACGGTGGCGTTCGTCATCTTGTCGATCAGGATGAAGCCGCCCAGCGCCTGATCATTGGAATAGGGTTCGAAGACAATTGGCTTGTCAGTGGCCAGTTCGGCGATGCCAATCTCGTTCAGTTCCAGCGTCTTGGCTGCAAGGTGTTCAAGCGTGTTGACGTCCACCTTGTACTTCGGTTCATGGATGGTGGCAGAAACGGTCTGCGTGCCGATCTTCAGCCAATATCCGCGCCCAACAGTAAGCCGCTCATCGCTCATCCACACGACGGTGGCTTCGAACTGGTCTGCAACCTGCGGTGGCTCTTCAGCCGCAGCGATCACGTCGCCGCGTGAACAATCGATCTCATCATCGAGGCAGATAGTGACAGACTGCCCTGCCACCGCCAGTTCAAGGTCGCCACTCGCACTGTCGGCTCCCGGCATCGTGACGATGCGCTTTACTGTGCTGGTCTTGCCGGAAGGCAGAACGCGGATCTTGTCACCCGGCGCAATCGTGCCGGTGGCGATCAGGCCCGCAAAACCCCGGAAGTCCAGATCGGGACGATTGACCCATTGCACCGGCATGCGGAACGGCTTGCGCTGATCCAATGCACTGTCGACCTCAACCGTTTCCAGATGATCGACCAGCGTCGGACCATCATACCACGGCGTATTGGCGGAATGGCTGGTGATATTGTCGCCCTTGAACCCGGAAATCGGGATCGGCACGAAATTGGTAATGCCAATATCGGTAGCAAACGCGCGATAATCTGCCACGATCCGGTCAAACGTCGCCTGATCGTAATCGACCAGATCCATCTTGTTGACCGCAAGCACGATGTTGCGGATGCCGATCAGGTGCGCGAGGTATGAGTGGCGACGTGTCTGCGTCAGCACACCTTTGCGTGCGTCGATGAGGATCACCGCGAGATCGGCGGTCGATGCGCCCGTCACCATGTTGCGCGTATATTGCTCATGCCCCGGCGTATCCGCGACGATGAACTTGCGCTTTTCAGTCGCGAAAAAGCGATAGGCGACGTCAATCGTGATGCCCTGCTCACGCTCTGCGGCAAGACCATCAACCAGCAGCGCGAAATCGATTTCCTGCCCCTGCGTCCCGACCCGCTTGGAATCGTCTTCCAGCGCGGCAAGCTGATCCTCGAAGATCATCTTGGAGTCGTAGAGCAAGCGCCCGATCAGCGTAGATTTGCCATCATCGACACTGCCACATGTGATGAAGCGCAGCATCGTCTTGTGCTGATGCGTATCCAGATAAGCGTCGATATCCCGTGCGACGAGTTCATCAACGACATATTTCGGTTCCAAAGCGGAAGTCAGATCCTGCGTCATCAGAAATACCCCTCCTGCTTCTTTTTCTCCATGCCGGCGCCGCCAGCATCCTTGTCGATCGCACGTCCCTGCCGTTCGGAAGTCGTTGTCAGCAAGGTTTCCTGAATCACTTCCGGCAGCGTCTTGGCCTCACTCTGGACCGCACCTGTCAGTGGGTAGCAGCCAAGCGTGCGGAACCGGATCGACCGTTCCACCGGAACTTCGCCGTCCTTCAATGGGAAGCGTTCGTCATCAACCATCAGCAGCAAGCCGTCCCGCTCAACCGTCGGGCGTTTCTCCGCGAAATAAAGCGGAACGATCGGAATATCGTTCAGGTGAATGTATTGCCACACGTCTAGCTCGGTCCAATTCGAGATCGGGAATACGCGAATGCCCTCACCCTTGTTTTTGCGCGCGTTGTAAAGGTTCCACAGCTCAGGCCGCTGGTTCTTGGGGTCCCAGCCGTGGCTGGCAGTACGGAATGAGAAGATGCGTTCCTTCGCGCGGCTCTTTTCCTCGTCGCGGCGTGCACCGCCGAAAGCGACGTCAAAGTTCCACTTGTCCAGCGCCTGCTTCAGCCCTTCAGTCTTCCACATATCGGTATGCAAAGGGCCGTGATCGAAAGGATTAATGCCTTTGTCTCGCGCTTCCGGGTTTTGATAGACCAGCAACTCCATGCCGCTCTCTCGCGCCATTCGGTCACGGAGCTGATACATGGCCTTGAACTTCCAAGTCGTGTCGACGTGCAGCAGCGGGAACGGGGGCGGCGCAGGATAAAATGCCTTGCGCGCCAGATGCAGCATCACCGCGCTATCCTTGCCTACGGAATAGAGCATCACGGGATTTTCCGCTTCCGCCACCACCTCGCGAATGATGTGAATGCTCTCCGCTTCGAGGCGTTCAAGATGCGTAAGCGTTTTCATTGCTTCCTGACTCCGGCTTGTTGGGGCGAACGTTTACAAGGATGACTTCTCCGCGAACCTCCCATATGGGAGGGTTATGGCGCTTACCAGTAATGACGAAACGGATCTTCTGCTTCCGCTCTATCGCGGGATGATGGAATTGCCGCACTTTTCGCAGTTCGTAGAACGGCTGAAACGACGGACTAGCGCGGCTCACGCCTCACTCGTCACGCGGCAAACCAACGCTGCGCCGCGTGATGCCGATATTACCTATTCCGGTGTGAAGCTGAAGTTTCAGCCTGGCGCTTCGACAGCAAATGATGCCCTGCATTTTCAGCCTTCCGCTATGCGTCCTTACCGCATTTACTCGCTTTCGGAGATGATCGCCGCCGATCCCGCCAGCACGCCCAGGTATGCCGATGCGATGTCCGTGCTGGGAATTGCTGACATTCGCATGGTGCGCATTCCAGTTGAAGGCGATTTGGTCGGCATCCTCACCCTTGCCCGAACCACCCATTGCACCGCCGCGGACAGCGCCCTGCTTTCCAACCTCGTGCCGTATGTCGAGATCGCTCTAAAAATGGTGCATGCGCGCGAACGCGAAAGACTGGAAGCCCTGCTCTCTGCAGAGGGGCTCTCACGCTTGGGAACCGGCTGGATAGCATTCGACGCCCAGGCACATGTCCTCGCCATAGACCCCCACACCGCCAGCCGCCTTGCAGAGCAGAGTGGGTTCGAACCGCGTGCCGGAGAGCATCTGCGCGGATTCAGTGCCTCAGCCGAAAAGCGGTTGGCAGAAGCTGCTGCACGTTTTTCGCAAGCACCCGATGGCAACGCGGACAGCCTCGTGCTGGCAACAGAGCCTCGCTGCGATGCCGTGCTCATTCCCGCTCCGCCCACACTGCGTGCCGGGACTAGTGCGGGGCCCTTTCCGGAAGTGGCGATGATTGCTTACTGCCGGTTCGACATTGAAGGCACACCCGAACGGTGCGCGCAATTCAGCCGGCTATTTGGCCTACCCGCGCGCGAGGCGGAACTCGCAATTGCGCTGGCCGACGGCAAATCAATTGCCGAAGCGGCCCAAGCACTCGGTCTCACGCTCGAAACGGCGCGCAACTATTCCAAGCGGCTTTACGCTCAGCTTGGCGTGCGCGGCCAGACCGAACTGGTCCGGTTGATCCACCGCAGCAGTGTCGTGCTGGTCTAAACCACGCTTTCCAGCGGCCGTTCCACGCTTTTGTAAAGAGTGGTGCGCTGACGCAGCGGGCGCCCAGCCATTTGCGAAGCACGCCGCAGATCATCGACGCTCAAATCCTGACCATGTGCTGCGCCGGCGGCGCGGCTGATGCTCTCATTCATAAGCACGCCGCCCAGATCGTTGCATCCTGCAGCAAGAGCCGCTGCAGCACCATCGACACCCAGCTTGACCCAGCTGCATTGGATCGACTGGATTTCGCCGAACAGCGCAATGCGGGATACGGCATGCATCATGATCGCCTCACGCCAGGTTGGGCCTTTGCGACTCTGCCCGCGCTTGTACATCGGCGCTTCCATGTGGACGAGCGGCAGGGGCACAAACTCGGTAAAGCCGCCCGTATCACCCTGAAGGCGGCGCAATTCGATCAGGTGCCGCGCCCAGTGCTCTGGCCGTTCGAGGTGGCCGAACATGATGGTCGAAGTAGTCGGCAAGCCCACCAGATGGGCATCGCGCACCACGTCCAGCCATTCACGCGTGGTGAGCTTGTCTGGGCAGATCTGCGCTCGGATATCGTCATGCAGGATTTCCGCAGCCGTTCCGGGCAGCGAGCCCAGCCCTTCGTCTTTCAGGCGGCTGAGATAATCGCGCACGCTGATCCCCAGCGTACTTGCACCCTGTGAAACCTCCAGCGGCGAGAATGCGTGAACGTGCAGATCAGGGCATGCCTGCTTCACCGCTCGCAGGATCGAAATGTAAGTGTCCCCGGTATAGCTGGGGTGGATGCCTCCCTGCAGGCACACTTCGGTCGCGCCGCGCTCCACCGCTTCGACCGCACGCCCTGCAATCTCATCCAGATCGAGATTATAAGGTTTATCGCGGAATCCACCCTTGCTGGACGTCTTGGAAAACGCACAGAACGAGCAAGCGTGAGTGCATATGTTGGTATAGTTGATGTTGCGATTAACGACGTAAGTCACTGTGTCGCCCATCGCCTCCGCACGCAGACCGTCGGCGGCCTCGATCACCGCCTGCGCATCGGCACCCCGAGCTTCAAACAGGGTAACAATGTCCGCTTCGCTAAGCTCATAGCCATTAGCCGCCCGGCTGATGATCTTACGCAGATTGAGCCGCGCTGTACCTTCATAGAGCACGCCCAAAGGCAAATCTGGATTGCCCGGAGTGGCCATCGAAATACCGGGGCTCCAGTCACCCTCGCGAGCCAAACCTTCGGAATCAGCAAGGCGCAGCACCGCAGGACGGATCGCTGGGTCAATCCAATCACCGCCATCGGCATTGATGAAGCGCGGATGGACAGTCAGCCGCTCAGCCAGCGCAAACCCGGCGCGGGCACACACAGAGCGCAAGCGTTCGATTTCCGGCCACGGGGCTTCGGGATTGACGTGATCGAGCGTAACCGGAGAGACTCCGCCCCAATCGTCGATCCCGGCGTCGATAAGTTCAACCAGCCGCTCGTCATTGAGATTAGGCGGCGCTTGCACCGAAACATCATCATCCATGATGATTCTGGCAGCAGCTACAACCCGCAGGAAATCGGACTCAGTCGCTTCGGGCGCGCTTGCCATCTTCGTGCCGGGCTTCGGGCAGAAATTCTGAACAATCACTTCCTGGATATGACCATGCGCACGATGCACGTCGCGCAGTGCAATCAGCGACTCAATCCGCTCGTCAGGAGTCTCGCCAATACCAATCAGAATGCCGCTCGTCATCGGCATCCGCGCGCGGCCAGCCGCTTCAAGAGACGCAATGCGCAGCGCGGGAACCTTGTCGGGCGAACCGTAGTGAGCGCCGCCCTTTTCACTCAGACGGTCAGAAATCGACTCCAGCATCAACCCTGCGGACGGCACCACCGGGCGCAACATCCTGAAATCGTCTTCTTCGAGCAAGCCAGCATTGATATGCGGCAGCAAGCCGGTCTCCCGGCCGATAGTTTCAGCCAGATCGCGCACATAGTCGATTGTGCGAGTGTAACCCCTCTCGGCCAGCCATTCTCGCGCCACGGCATAGCGGCGCTCTGGCGCATCGCCGAAAGTCAGCAATGCTTCCTTGCAGCCCGCAGCTTGCCCGGCGCGGGCGACTTCCAGCACCTGCTCAACCGACATATACGGTGCTTCAAGCTGTGACGGCGTGGTCGCAAAGGTACAGTAATGGCAAACATCGGTGCATAGCCGTGTGACGGGTATGAAGACCTTGGGTGAATACGTGATGGTCCGCTTGCCAATCGCGTCACGACGGTCACGCGCTTCTGCCAGCACATCTGCGAGCGGTGCCTTCAGCAGCCGCTCGATGAGGTTTCTGTCTTCGACTTTCATTGTATCCCATCACCCGCCGGCAAGAGTGAGAACCTCTCTTGCCAGTTGTTTGCGATCATCGCCGTTCCGCATGATCGTTTGTGTGACCGTGACGCAAAGCCCGGTTGCGCGCAAGCCCTCCGCTTCGGCAACATCGGTAGCATCAATGACGAGATGATCGAGCAACCCGGCATAATGCTCTGCAATCGCCATGTTCGACACCGGTCGGCCCAGTTCCGCCATCAACTTTGCCAGCGGCCCTTTCAACGCGGTTCCGCCCACTAGCGGAGACACGGCGATCACAGGAACATTGCGGGCGCCAAGCTGCTCACGCAGGCCGGCAAGCGACAGGATCGGATCGACGCTGAGATATGGGTTGGACGGACAGATCACCACGGCGGCAAGATCGTCACGGTCCAGGGCTTCGGCAAAACCAGCCGAGATACTTGCCTGCTCCGCCCCGGCAAAACGGATTGCCTTGGCGACTGGGCGGCATTGCTCCTTCACGAAGTAATGCTGGAAATCGAGCGCCCCTTCATCCGTTTCGATCTGCGTGCGCACCGGATCATCGCTCATCGGAATGATCGGATGTGCAAGGCCCAGATTTGCAGTGAGAAAACGAGTCGCTTGGGACAGCGTCTCCCCTTGGCGCAAACGCCATGCGCGGGTCAGATGCAGGCCGAGATCTCGGTCCCCAAGATTGAACCAGTCCGGTCCTCCCGCCTGCCGAAGCATCGCCATTGCTTGCCAGGTTTCGTCCTTCACGCCCCAGCCACGATCGGTATCGTTGAGGTCCGAGAGCGCATAAGTCACGGAATCGAGGTCCGGGCAGATCGTAAGCCCCAGATGCTCGAAATCGTCGCCCGTATTTACGATAATGCTGAGGCGCTCTGGCGGGAGAACCGCAGCAAGGCCGGCTGCGAGCTTGGCTCCCCCTACCCCCCCGGAAAGCGCAAGGATGTGCCCACTCATCGAAACATGTCCTCTTTCGCGGGCCGCAAACCGCTGACCATGCCCGGACCGTCATGTTCACTCACCCACTTTGACGCACCGCGCACAATCGCAGCGGGAGTGCCTTCGTCCCCCTCACCCATAGCGAGCGCCGCCATTCCGGCGATAGAATCGGCAACGGCAATGACTGTCGCCTGCAAGGTTCGGCCGAACAGGTCTTTGCCGGTACCCCGACGATCCTCCAGGACGGTCAGTCCCGCACAGCCAATCGCAGTGCCCACCGTGCCGATCCGCCATGCCCTGCCCATGCTGTCTGCAATCAGCACGCCAACGCGCCTGCCAGTAATCGCCTGCAGTTCCGCCCGGATCGCCCTAGCACTCGCATCTGGGTCGACGGGCCAGAGCAGAACGGGATCCTCGCCAACTTCACCCTTTTCAACATTGGATGCATCGATCCCGGCATTGGCCAGCACATGCCCGGTATTCTGCCGGGCGATGATCGCCGCCGCCGTGGTGCGCAGCAATTCACTGCTTTCCCTAAGGATCAATTCCACCATCGCTGGATCACGGTCAGTCTCGGCAGCTATCCGCCGCGCTTCATCGGAAGCGACTACAGAACTCAGCGAGACGAGCCGGCCCTCGCTCTTGGAAACGATCTTCTGCGCCACCACGCATGTATCTCCGTCACGCAAGGCTTCGCCAGAGCGATCAATCGCCGCCGCGAGTTCCTGCGCCACAGACATTCCAGGGCGAAACAGCGGCAGCCCGCTTACAGGACTGACGGTAAACTCGGCCAAATTCCCCTACCTCCCATGGCAAAAGCGACTGCAAGCTCAATTTGATCGCTCGATAAACTATTTTAGTGGAGCCCCGCCGCCGCTATCGGCAAAGAGCGTCCATAAGCAACACTCAAATCCAATGGGAGGATTAAGGTAATGGCATCGATAGCGGTAATCGGCGGCACGGGCGATCTGGGACGCGGCATCGTACGCCGCCTCGCCAAGGCCGGACATGACGTGACAATCGGTTCGCGCGCGGCAGAAAAAGCAAAGGCTGCCGCTGACGAAATGGCCGCGCTTGGCCTCACCCTGGGCCACGCCGCGAATGAAGATGCGGCCGTCGGCAAGGACATCGTGATCGTCACCGTGCCCTATTCCTCGCAGGCCGACACGCTCACCCTTATCCGTGACAAAGTTGGCGATGCCATCGTCGTCGACACAACGGTTCCGCTGGTTCCCCCAAAGGTGATGCGCGTGCAGCTGCCCGCCGCCGGATGTGCCGCGCTGGAAGCAAAAGCCATTCTTGGCGAGAACGTGCGTTTCGTCACGGCATTCCACAACGTTTCCGCCCACCACCTCGACAGCGATCACGCCATCGACTGCGACGTGCTGGTCTTCAGCGATGATATCGAAGCCCGCAAAACGGTGGTCGATCTTTGCCCCGGCATGGGGATCCGCGGCCTGTCCGGCGGTTCGCTGGCAAATTCGGCATCGGCCGAGGCGCTTACCTCGATCCTCATTTACATGAACAAGACGTACAAGGCCGATGGCGCGGGCATCCGCTTCACCAACTTGACCGAGGCTCCGGCAATTCCGTGACCTGCTGGGCGCTCATCCCGGTTAAGGCCAGCGCCGAAAGCAAGAGCCGCCTTGCCGGTGTGCTCAGTTCCGACGAGCGGAGAACGTTGGTCGACATGATGCTGGAGCGCGTGGTTGATGCCGCGCGCCAGGCGCAGTCGATTGAACGCGTCTGCCTTGTGGGGCCATCCGGGATGAGCCTGCCCAAAGACGTTCACCTGCTGGACGATCCGGGCAAGGGCCTGAATGCTGCGGTCCAATCCGCATTTGGCCGAATCTTGTCCGAAGAGACAGGCCGCCCCGACCGGGTCATCATCGTCGCGGCGGACCTTCCGCAAATTACCGCACGGGAGCTTGACCTTCTGGCGGCAGCACCGCCCGAAACTATAGTGATCGCGCCCGATCGGCATGAGACGGGCACCAATGCCCTGTCCCTCCCCCTGCATCTGGCGGCGGACTTTCACTTCGCCTTCGGCACAGACAGCTTTTCTCGCCATAAGGTGGAAACCGAAAGGCTCGGCCTATCGCTTCAGATCGTGCTGAGCCCGGGACTGGAATACGACGTGGATGAACCGGACGACCTGGATCACGCTCGCAACGCGATAGGCCCAGTCTGACGCTATTCACAACAGATCATAGGGGAGAGAAAAACAATGGATGCAGGCGATATCGATCTTACCGGGAAAGTCGCGCTGATCACTGGCGGCGGCGGAGGCATCGGCCGGGCGATTGGCCTGTGCATGGCCGACATGGGGGCCAACATCGCAATCGTAGAATCGATTCCCGAACGCTGCGAACAGATGCGCGAACTTGTGACAGCGCGCGGTCGGCAAGTGCTGGCGCTGGAATGCAACGTGATGGAGGCCGATGCGCTACGGGAAGCCATCAAGGCGGTGAAGGAACGGTTCGGACGGATCGACATTCTCGTCAACAATGCGGGAGGCGTTGCTCCGCGCAAGTTCGTGGACCTGAAAGAATCGAGCTTCCGCCGGCACATCGAACTCAACCTCGTAAGCACCGTGATTGCCAGCCAGGAAGTAGCCCGCCTGATGATCGAGAACGGCGAAGGCGGGTCCATCATCAATGTCAGCAGCATCGAGGGAGCACGCGCAGCGCCCAACTATGCCGTCTATGCCGCATGCAAAGCGGGCGTAAACAACCTCACCCGCACACTGGCGGTCGAACTTGCTGAGCACGGCATTCGCGTGAACACCATCGCCCCCGATATGACCGATACGCCCGGCCTGCGCGGCAATCTCACCGGGCCAGTGGACGAATCGCAGTGGATACAGCGCACCGATACGCAGATTGAAAACGTGCGCCGCCGCATCCCCATGGGTCGCCCCGGCATCGCGGAGGAATGTGGACGAGCAGCCGTGTTCCTCGCTTCCAACATGGCGAGTTACATCAGCGGGGTCACACTGCCTGTCGATGGCGGCACTTGGGCATCCAGCGGATGGGTGCGCGGCAGCAAGAACCAATGGCATTTGCCGCCCGAAGACTGAACGCCTTACAATTCAAACAAACCAGAACCAACCAGCGGGAGCCTCTGAATGCCATATGACATTTCCGTCGCCATGCCTTTCGACCACGTCGAAACTGCCGACGCGTTCTTCTCTCAGGATGCACTAGTCGCGGTGGCCAAGGCGGCTGACGAGGCTGGCTTTGGTGCAGCCACCGTCACCGATCACCCGGTTCCTTCATCACGCTGGTTGGATGCCGGCGGGCATTATGCGCAAGACCCGTTCGTGATGCTAAGCATGATCGGCGCCGTCACCAAGCAGATCAAGCTGATGACCAACATCATCGTGCTGCCTTATCGCAATCCCTTCGTGACCGCGCGTGCCGTATCCTCACTGGATTGCTTCACCGGCGGGCGCGTAATCCTTGGCATGGGGGCCGGTTATCTCAAGGCCGAGTACAAGGCCCTCGGTGTCGATTTCGATAAGCGCAACGACCTGATGGATGAGTATATCCGGGCCATGATAGCCGCCTGGACCGGCGAGGACTTCACGTTCGAAGGCACTGGCTTTATCGCCATGGGCAACCGGGTGAAGCCTTCACCCGTCCAGATGCCGCACCCCCCACTGGTGATTGGCGGCA
This sequence comes from Novosphingobium sp., assembly GCA_045629505.1. Taxonomy (GTDB): domain Bacteria; phylum Pseudomonadota; class Alphaproteobacteria; order Sphingomonadales; family Sphingomonadaceae; genus Novosphingobium. Next base: position 33,459 of record JAZQRJ010000031.1, on the reverse strand, counting down.
ATTCCAAGCGTGCATTGCGCCGCACTGCCGAACTGGGTGACTACTGGTATCCCTTTATCGTGCCCAAAATGATTTCCGACACCGCGCGCACGGCCAACATCTCCAACGACGAGGAAATGAAGGAGGCCATCCATTACATGAATGAACACTGTGACAGGATCGGGCGCAAGGATCGTCCCGGCCTGATGATGGCGGGCGGCTTCAACATGTCCGGAAATTGGAGCGCGCAGCAAGCGATCGACCTCTATTCCCACCACAGGGAACTGGGCGCAGTGCTTTCCGGCTCTAGCATCGACGCCACCAGCCTAAGCGAGTGGACCGATCACGCACGCCGCTTTGGCGAGGAAGTAATCGCCAAGCTGTAAAAATCAGGCGGGAAAGGCGGCCTTGATGGCCTTGGCGAACGCCTCAACCGCCGCCGCCTCGTCCCCATTCCATACAGCGCCGGAAACCGCGATAAAGTCTGCGCCCGCCTCCACAAGCGGGCCACAATTTTCCGGCGTGATCCCACCGATGGCAACGCACGGAATTTCAAAAATGCCCTGCCACCATGCGAGAAGGTCAGCCTCTGCGTGGTGGCTGACTTCCTTCGTTGTAGTCGGGAAAAACGCGCCGAAGGCCACGTAGTCTGCGCCTGCGTCGCCCGCATCCATGGCAAGGTGGCGGCTATCGTGACAAGTTACGCCGATTTGCGCATCCCGGCCCAGCTCTTCCCGCGCTTCGGCAACCGCACCATCTTCCTGGCCAAGATGCACACCATCCGCCCCGATCCGCTTGGCAAGGCTGATCGAATCGTTGACGATGAAAGCCACATCGTGCGCGGCGCAAATCTCCTGCAGCGGCTGAGCAATGCGCGCCGCCTCGTGCTGATCCAATCCCTTCACGCGAAACTGGAAGGCAGCGACGGGGTTATCGTCGCCCAGCACTTCCAACGCGCGGGCAAGGCGAGAGGGAAAATCCCCGCCAACGTCGAGCGGTGAAATCAGGTAAAGCTGTGTCGGGATGCGTTCGGGATCAGACATGGCAAGCGATCTAGCCGCCCTTTGCTGTAACGCCAAGCCTTTGGGTACCTGCGAGTAACATCAAGCGTTCGGATAGCGTTCAGGCATGATGACGAGAAACAACACAATGAGACTGAACACCCTTGCCCCGCTTCTACTGGCGCCGTTTGTGCTTGCAGGATGCGCCCTTTCGCCGAGATCCGTTGAAAGCACGCCGCCAGCACCTCAAGCTCAGAGCACCAGCCCTAAAGACCCATCCACCGCACCGCTGGCTTACGCAAGATTCGCCCAGAGGACCTATGTCGATGGCCCTAGCGTCACGCCGCTGGAACTTCTTGAGGACAGTCGCTGTCCGGCAGAAGTAATGTGTGTGTGGGAAGGCCAAGTGCGGATTAAGGCGCGTATTCACCTCGGTTCGGGCGATGAGATCCGCGAAATGACAATGGGCAAGCCGATCCAGGTCGCCGATGGCACGCTGAATCTGGTTCAGGTTCTGCCGGAAAAGGGCAAACGGTCAGAAGAAGCACCGGAAGCCGAATATCGCTTCGGCTTCCGTTTTATGGGCGGACTTTGAGGCCCGCCCCACAAGCATGATCAGGCGGCGACTGTCTTCTGGGTCGAGCCCTTGTAAATCGCGTCGATAGCTTCTCCCAGCGAAGCATCGAACTCTTCGTCAGTCATTTGCGCGCGCAGCGATTCCAGCAGGGCGCGGCTGAAGCTGGCGATGATGCCGCGGTTCTTGGCCAGCTCAGCGCAAGCCTCGTCTCGCGCGTAACCGCCAGAAAGCGCAACGACCTTCAGAACGCGCGGGTGATCGACGAGCTCATCGAAATGACCGGGTTTCACCGGCAGCGAAAGCTTGAGCATGACCTTGGCATCGCCCGGCATAGCTGAAAGCTGCTTCTTGAGTTCTTCAAGCAGGATCGCGTCGCATTCAGCACGCGTTTCGCTCTTGATGTTGATCTCCGGCTCCAGCATCGGCACAAGACCGGCGGCGAGCACTTGCTGCCCAACTTCGATCTGCTGCTTGACGATCGCAGCAATGCCTTCTGCGTTGGCCGAGTTGATGACCGAGCGTTCCTTTGTGCCGAACATGCCCAATTCCTTGGAACGCTTCAGCAGCGCGTCCAGCTCGGGCATGGGCTTCATCAGCTGAACGCCGTTCACTTCGTCCTCAAGACCCTTATCGATCTTGATGAAGGGAACAATGCCACGATCGATAAGTGCCTGCGGGGTGGGCTTTCCTTCGACCTGGCCGTCCATCGTGCGCTCGAACAGGATGGCGCCAATCACCTTGCCGCTGCTGAACGATGGGCTGGTGATGATGCGGCTGCGCATTTCATGGATCTTGCCGTACATTTCCTCATCGCCAGACCATTCGTCATCGGAAATGCCATATCCGCGCAATGCCTTGGGGGTGGAACCGCCGCTCTGATCCAACGCGGCGATGAAACCATTACCTTCGGCGATCTTGGCCACCATGTCTGAGGTCTGCATCAAGCCTGTCCTGTCCTGTCTTGAATTGCTACAATCCCGGCGGCTTAGCGGCCCGGCCCGATTCCCGCAACAGAGTCAAAGCGGGCATAGAAGCTGAATGCCATGGCCGCCGTGCATATCGCAAACTCGCGCTCAGGCGGCGTTTGCCGGGCCTTTCAGCTCGATCATGTTCCCCGCTGGATCGCGAATGTAGATACTTGGGCCATAGCCTTCCGCCCCATAACGAGACGCCACTTCTACATCGGTAATCCCCTGCCTCGCAAGATGGGAGAGAATCGCGCTTTCATCCCAGGGCTGCACGCGCAGGCAGACATGATCGACATTGTGGCCGCCGGCCTTTGCAGGAGCACTGCCGCCTGCGTTTCCTAGCGAACCCGCCACATCGACCAGATCGATCAATGAAGTTCCGGCGCGCAGTTCGTACAGGCCAATCTCAGGCACGCTCCGTTCCAGCTTTGCACCGAGCACGTCCTCATAGAAGCGGATCGCACCTGACAGATCGGCAACGCGGAACACAACATGATCGATCGCCGTTAAACTTATCGGGCGATCGCCGGGCATACTCGTCAGACCGCCAAAGCAGCCACACCGGGCAGTTCTTTGCCTTCCATCCATTCAAGGAAGGCGCCGCCCGCTGTCGAGATATAGCTGAAGTCTTCAGCCACACCCGCGTGGTTTAGCGCAGCAACGGTATCACCGCCGCCCGCGACAGAAACCAGCGAGCCTTCCTTGGTTAGTGCCGCCGCAGTGCGAGCCAACGCAACGGTAGCAGCGTCGAACGGCACGGTTTCAAATGCACCCATTGGCCCGTTCCACACAAGCGTACGGCAGGTTTTGAGCACATCGCCCAACGCCTCCACAGCGCCTGGCCCGACATCAAGGATCATTTCATCTGCCGCGACTTCGTGCACATTGCAGGTGCGCAGCGAAGCCGGATTTGGGGCAAATTCCTTCGCGACAACAACATCATACGGCAAGTGGACCGTCCAGCCGCTCTCATCCGCCTTCTTCATGATTGCCAGAGCAGTGTCGGCGAGATCATGCTCGCACAAGGACTTGCCCACATTCACGCCCTTTGCGGCGAGGAAGGTGTTTGCCATACCGCCACCAATGATCAGGTGATCGACCTGCCCAACCAGGTGGGTCAGAACGTCGAGCTTCGAAGAGACTTTTGCGCCGCCCACAATCGCGGCAACGGGCTTTTCAGGGTTGCCCAACGCCTTGTCCAGCGCCTCAAGCTCCGCCTGCATCGACCGACCCGCGTAGGCCGGAAGCAGCCGCGCCAGTCCTTCAGTGGTGGCATGTGCACGGTGCGCGGCGGAGAAGGCATCGTTTACATAGATATCACCATTCGCCGCGATGGCCTTGGCAAATTCAGGATCGTTCGCTTCCTCGCCCTTCCAGAACCGGCTGTTCTCTAGAATGGCGATGTCGCCCGGACGCAGGATGCCGATCGCCTGTTTGGTGACGTCACCGGCGATTTCCGGCACGAACATCACTTCCTTGCCAAGCACGGCTTCCACCGCGCCCACGACCATGGAGAGAGACATGGTGGAAGAACGTTCACCCTTCGGGCGACCGAAGTGCGCGAGCAAAAGCACTTTCGCACCCTTCTCAGACAGCTCGAGAATCGTCGGCGCGGACGCGCGAACACGGGTATTGTCCGTCACGTGCCCGTCCCGCATCGGCAGGTTGAGGTCGACACGCACCAGCGCGACCTTACCGGTCAAATCGCCCAAATCGTCCAGCGTGCGAAAAGTGCTCATTGCTCGATCCTTATCTCATCACCAATCCGCACGTTACCATCACGCACGACTTCAGCCAGAAAACCGCCGCGCCAATCCGGCGTCAACGCTGCCTCCAAGCCCGGTAGAATTTCATTCATACGATAACACGGATCACATTCACCGGTTATCTGCAGCTCGCAAAATTCACCGATGAATATGCGGGTCCCGGAATTTCGGGGCAGACGCAGGCCCTCAACCAGAAGGTTGGCCCGCCGCATCTGCCAAGGCAATTGCGCGCCGAGTTCGCCCAGCGCGTATTGCCAGCTTTCCGCCTCAATTATCGTGACCTGACGTCGAAAGCGCTTTCTACGAGCAGCCAGCGCCCCGCGATGATCTCCGGTCACACCGGCATCGCGGGTCACTGCCCTATGCTCATGCACTTCCATTGGCGCGCGCGGCGCCGGCCTTGTCGCGATGCCAGAGAGGCGGCCCGCCATTTTGGCCTAGAGGAAGCTCGCCATCTTGCCCGCGGTATCGAGCATGCGGTTCGAGAACCCCCACTCATTGTCGTACCAGGAAACGACGCGGACCAGCTTGCCTTCAAGTACTGCGGTTTCAAGGCTGTCGACCGTCGAGCTGGCCGGATAGTGGTTGAAGTCCGACGAAACCAGCGGCTGATCGGTGTAATCGAGCACACCCTTCATGGCGCCTTCAGCAGCGGCCTTCAGCGCTGCGTTGATTTCTTCCTTGGTAGTGTCACGGCTCGGCGTGAATACCAGATCGATCAGGCTGACGTTCGGGGTCGGTACGCGAACGGACGAACCATCCAGCTTGCCCTTCAGTTCAGGCAGAACCAGACCAACAGCGCGTGCAGCACCCGTTGTGGTCGGGATAATGTTCTGCGCACCGCCACGTGCGCGACGCAGATCGCTGTGGATCTGATCAAGCATACGCTGATCGTTGGTGTAGCTGTGGATCGTGGTCATGAAACCACGCTCAATGCCAACCGTTTCATGCAGAACCTTAGCCACGGGAGCGAGGCAGTTGGTGGTGCAGCTTGCGTTGGAAACCACGATGTCACCAGCGGTCAGCGTGTCATGGTTGACGCCGAACACGATGGTCTTGTCCACACCGTCAGCAGGAGCGGAGATCAGCACGCGCTTAGCACCAGCGTCGAGGTGCGGCGTTGACGCAGCCTTCGACTGGAAGAAGCCGGTGCATTCCAGCACGATGTCGATGCTGTTATCCTTGTGCGGCAGCTTGCCCGGATCCCGCTCTGCGGTCACCTGAATACGCTTGCCGTCGATCACGAGATCGCTGCCATCGACTTCGACCTTGCCGGGATAACGACCGTGCGTGGAATCGAAACCGAACAGAAGCGCGTTAGACTTGGTGTCGGAAAGATCGTTAATCGAAACCAGCTCAAGACCGCAGTCCGGGCGTTCGAGAATAGCGCGCGCGACCAGTCGACCAATGCGACCGAAACCGTTGATTGCAACCCTGGTGGCCATTTCGAAAACTCCTCCTTACGTGACGCTTGCGTCAGTACTTGTCCAAATTCCTGATTACTAGCCGATCTTTTCGAGAATTTTGGGAACGATGGATTCAGCAGTAAAGCCAAAGCGAGCGAACAGCTCTTCCGCCGGTGCCGAAGCGCCGAACCGGTCGATACCAATCGTCAAACCGTTATCCTTGGTATAGCGTTCCCAGCCCAGGGTTGATCCCGCTTCAATGGATACCCGCACTACGTCTGAACCAGTGCCCAGCACGTCCGCTTTGTAGGCGTCGGGTTGTTGATCGAACAATTCCATGCACGGCATCGAGACGACGTCCGCACCCACGCCCTTTTCTTCCAGAGCTGCGGCGACATCCATGGCCACCTGCACTTCGGAACCGGTAGCGATCAGGATCACCTTGCGCGATGCATCGGCAGCTTTCAGGCGGTAAGCGCCCTTCGCGCTCAACATGATGCCATCAGTGCGAAGCTGCGGCAGGTTCTGGCGCGACAGACACAAGACCGACGGCGTGTGGCGATCCTGCAAGGCCAGTTCCCAAGCCTCTGCAGTCTCGATCACATCGCAGGGACGATAGACATTCAGATTGGGAATCAAACGAAGCGACATAACCTGCTCAATCGGCTGGTGTGTCGGGCCGTCTTCACCCAGGCCGATGGAATCGTGCGTCATCACATAGATGGAGCGGATCTGCTGCAAGGCAGCCAGACGGATGGCATTACGGCAATAGTCCGAGAAGATCAGGAAAGTGCCACCGTAGGGAATTATCCCGCCATGCAGTGCCATGCCGTTCATCGCCGTAGCCATGCCGAATTCGCGGATGCCGTAATAGATATAGCGGCCTGAATAATCATCTGCCGTCAGCGGGCCGGTAGCCTTCGCCTTGGTATTATTCGAACCGGTAAGGTCGGCCGAACCGCCAATCATTTCTGGGATGATCGGTGTCAGTACGTCGAGCGCCATTTCAGACGCCTTGCGAGTGGCCACCTTCTGATTTTGCTCAAGCCATGCCTTGAAAACACTGCCCGCGTTGTAACCTTCGGGAAGATCGCCAGCCATGCGACGCAGCAATTCAGTGCCACGCGGATCTGACTTGGCGCGCTGCGACCATGCGGCGTGCTCACCCTCACCCTTATGGGCAAGTCCGCGCCAATCGGCCAAAACGTCTTCGGGCACTACGAACGGCTCTGCACTCCAGCCGATGGCTTCGCGCGTCGCGGAGATTTCGTCTGCACCCAGCGGTGAACCATGAACACCATGGCCGCCCTGCTTGTTCGGGGCGCCCTTGCCAATCACCGTGCGACAGCCGACCAGAGTTGGCAGCGGAGAAGCGGCTGCTTCCGCCAAAGCCCGTTCGATATCCGCAAAATCGTGACCATCACAGGAAACGGTGTGCCAACCCGATGCGCGGTAACGCGCGGGGATGTCCTCACTCGTCGAAAGCGAAGTGTCGCCGTCAATCGTGATGCGGTTATCGTCCCACAGCACGTTCAGATGGCCCAGCTTCAGGTGCCCGGCCAAGCCGATCGCTTCATGGTTGATGCCTTCCATAAGGCAGCCGTCACCAGCGATGACCCAAGTCTTGTGATTGACCAGTGCATCACCGAACTCGGCATTCAAATGCCGTTCGGCAATCGCCATGCCCACAGCCATCGCCAGACCTTGGCCAAGCGGGCCGGTGGTGCACTCAACGCCATCCAGCAGGAAGTTTTCCGGGTGGCCTGCACATGGGCTTCCCGTCTGACGGAAGTTGCGAATGTCGTCCATCGTCGGGTGCGCGTAACCGGTAAGGTGCAGCAGCGAGTAGATGAGCATCGAACCGTGGCCAGCCGAAAGCACGAAACGGTCACGATCAGGCCATTTCGGTGCCGCGGGGTCAAATTTCAGGTACTTCGCAAACAGTACGGTTGCCACATCTGCCATGCCCATGGGCATACCGGGGTGACCGCTATTCGCAGCCTGCACCGCGTCCATGGAAAGCGCGCGGATGGCATTGGCCATGGGCGCCAGACGGGCTGCATCGAGACTCATTTGCAAGGGCTCCGAAAAAAGGGCTGTTCTGGACGATTCGGACAGGGGGCCTCCTTTAGGCAGAGAGGCCGCGCCGTCAAGTAAAGCGGCCACCCCCATTAGTCTGGTCTATAGAGGTGATCGGCCACTTGTTCACAGTTTTGCAGGCCAAGAAATTGCATTCGGGCCGTTTTGCGCTAGCTGCGAACAATGGATGGCGTATCGACCGATAAAGCGCTGAGCCGGATCGAAGATGCCCTTACCCGGCTTGAGCGCGCAGTCAGTCGCCCTTCTGGGGGCGATGCCGCTTTGCGCGAACGACACGAGCAGCTGAAAGCTACTGTCTCTCAAGCGCTGGTGGAGCTTGATGCGGTAATTGCAAAGCAGCGCGGATGAGCAACGTAGATCTCCAGATCGGCGGGCGGAAATTCACCGTCTCATGCGCCGACGGCGAAGAAGCTCATGTCAGCGAACTTGGCGACCTGATCGACAAGAAGGTTGAGACACTGGGCCAGCACGCTGGCCAGAACGAAGTGCGCATGCTCCTTTATGCCTCACTTGTCCTTGCTGACGAGTTGAAGGAACTTCGTATTGCCGCCGAACGACAAGCTGCGGCACCCCCACCCGTGCCCGCGGTTCCTTCCGACCTTTGCGAAAGACTGAACGGGATCGCGGTTCAGATTGAAAAAGTTGCGGAACGTCTTGAGGCTGAAGCAAGAGACGCCTAAATAGGTGTTCGGCGGGATCTGCTCGGCACGAGCCGTTCGAATATCCCTGAGGCTATAAGCAAATCCATTGGGAGCTGTCCCTGTCCGGACCGCTTTCTTCGCATTGAGGTCCGATGCATATGGCGCCCACCTGACGTAAAGGCGTCGGAGGATTTCTAGGCAAACGACCCATAGTGGACCCGCCACCCACCCCCTGCCATTCAGGTCCAATCATTTCGGCCTTTCTCTTCCGGCAAGCGGGAGGGAAACCGCCCATCGAGAAAGACGGACAACGTGGACGAAAAGCGCAAGCTGCGGGAACGGCTAAAGAAGAAACGGCGCGAGCATGTGGAAGCATTGCCGGACGCGGTGCGACGGCTGATCTTTCATCGACCGCCATCCAGCGTTGCCGCGCTTCGGGAACCGGGAGCGACAATTGGTCTCTATCATGCAGGCCCGTTTGAGGCGCCCGCGCTGGGCTATGCCAAATGGTATCACGAGAATGGCTATCGACTCGCTCTGCCGTGGTTTTCGGATCGGGATTCCCCCATGGAGTTTCGCGTGTGGTCCGATCCTTATGACGACGACGCGCTAGAATCCGGGCCGTTCGGGGCTCTCCAACCAGGATCGGACAGCGACTGGGCGACGCCCGATCTCATTTTCGTCCCGCTGGTTGGCTTCACTGCTGAAGGGCACCGGCTGGGCCAGGGCGGCGGACATTACGACCGCTGGCTGGCCGCAAACCAGGCTGCGCTCGCGATCGGCCTTGCATGGGATTGCCAGTTGACCGAAACGCTACCCACAGAGCCGCACGACGCGACGCTGGACATGATTGTCTCCCCAACACGAGCCTTTGAAAGAAAGCGATGAAGCGCACCCAGCCCACTTGGCGAATCCCCGTCGGCGTTCTGCTGCTGCTGATCGGCCTTGCTATCTATGGCTTGGTGATCGCCAACGTTATCGCCCCGCTGATAGCGGACTGGAATGCGCTAGCGCAGGCGCCCGCCTATCTCTTCCTTGGTGTGGTGTGGCTGGCTCCGTTGGGGCGGTTCCTGATCTGGATGGAAACAGGCCGCTGGAGCGCTCCGAAAAAGCTGTAAGCCATAGCTTTTAAATGGGCGCGATCCATGCCCGGAGCACTTTGCCATATATAAGAAAATTTGAGTGAGATCGTAGCCTGCAGCAGGCTTCGCAGAATGTCCGCGAGCAAACTGAGTTGCCGGGACATTCAAAGGAAAGCGCCAATAATGGCGCGAGTGACGGGACTTGAACCCGCGACCTCCGGCGTGACAGGCCGGCGCTCTAACCAACTGAGCTACACCCGCGTTTCCTTGGGAGCCGCGCCTCTATGGCAGCGGAACGAGCCTGTCAACCGCCCGCAGCGCTTGCTTGTAATCTGTGGAAAACAAGTCTCTGGATTGCCACCATTTCGTTATGAAATGGCACCGAAAAACAGGCTCACCATAGCCGCAAAGTCCGTGCCAGCCATGTCGCTCACCATGTAAAGAAAATCCAAGCAAAGCGCGTAAAATGGCGCGAGTGACGGGACTTGAACCCGCGACCTCCGGCGTGACAGGCCGGCGCTCTAACCAACTGAGCTACACCCGCACTTCGCTTGGGAAACGCGCCCTATGTCAGGCCCGCGAAGGTGTCAACAGACCGAGACCAGATTATCAAAACAGCCCACAAAGATTGCGGAAAAAGTCGCGCCTATTGCCATTCCGGAGACGATGACCTTCGTTAACCATATATTTCCATCTTTGGGTCAGCTTGCCGGTCAGGGCCCGCACAACGGGCGCTAGGGGGCAATTGATGACACTTCGCCGTATTATCAGCGTTAGCTGGCTGCCGCTGGCTGCTGGCTATGCGCTCATGACGTGGCCCACAGCGGCCGTTTCCAGTCAGATCGTTTCGACTGAGAGTGCCGTATTCGTTGAACGCAAAGACGCCACCTCCGGCCGTAAGCTTGAGCCTGCCGACAGATTCGTTCGCGGTGAACGCGTAATCACGATTCTGCGTTGGCACCGACAGCGCGGCGCTGGTGGCTTCACCATTACCAATCCGCTGCCGCGTACTATCGCGTTTCAGCAAAGCTCGCGCACGGATGAGGAAGTTTCCGTGGATGGCGGGAAGACCTGGGGACGACTTGGCGCACTAACGGTCGGTTCACGCATGGCCTCACCTGAGGACGTGACGCACGTTCGCTGGCGGATTTCTCCGCAGCGCGCATTGGAAGGTTCCGGGCAGATTGCCTACAGCGCAATTGTTCGCTGACTTATACCGCTACCGGCGCAGGGATGTGCGCTTGCGGCGCATATCCTTCGACCACGAAATCCTCGATCCGATAATCAAAGATCGAATGGGGCTTGCGCACGATCTCCAGCCGCGCCTCGCCATTGGGCGTGCGGGAGAGCTGTTCCTCCACCAAAGGCGCGTGGTTGAGATAGAGGTGCACGTCGGCACCCATCCACACCACCTCGCCCGGTTCATAGCCGGTTTGCTGCGCCAGCATGCGCGTCAGCAGGGCAAGCGACCAGATGTTGAAGGCAAAGCCCAGACCAAGGTCACAGCTCCGCTGGTAGAGCAGACCTGAAAGCCGCCCGTCGGCAACGTGGAACTGATAGGACTTGTGGCATGGCGGCAGGGCCATCGAATCAAGCTCCGCCACGTTCCACCCTTCGATGATGTGGCGGCGGCTGCCCGGATTCGCCTTCAGGCTTTCCACCACTTGGGCCACCTGATTCACTCCAGCCGCGCGCTTACGGTAAAGCCCGTCCCCGGCCTCTTCGTAAACGGGCCAGTTCACCCACTGCCTGCCGTAAACCGGACCCAGATCGCCCCATTGCAAAGCGAACTCGGCGTCCTCAACGATTCGCTGCGAAAAATCCGCGCGGGAGATTTCCGCGCCCGTTTCACGCCGATACCGATCAAGCGGCCAATCCGTCCAGATTTCCACGCCCTGCGCGCAAAGGCTGCGTATGTTGGTATCGCCCGTCAGGAACCAGAGAAGCTCCCGCGTCGCAGTTTTCCAATAGACCCGCTTGGTGGTGAGCAAGGGCATTGCTCCGCCTGAAAGATCGCAGCGAACCTGCGCCCCGAAAATCGAGCGCGTGCCAACGCCGGTGCGGTCCTTGCGTTCATCGCCCTGGGACCAGATCCGGCGCATGAGATCGAGATACTGCCACTCCCAGTGCACGGGATCGGTGCGTGAGTCGGGAGAATCAATAGAAGAAACGAGCGTTGCCATAGGCAGAAGCTTAATCGCGTTATGATGCGATTGCACGCTGCCACTGATTGATACGATTGCACGCTTGCCACTGCGCACTTCGCCCCTTATAGGCCCGCTCCTGCCTCGCGCCGTCCCAGTGACGGCACGACCGGTCGGGGAGTAGCTCAGCCTGGTAGAGCACTGTCTTCGGGAGGCAGGGGCCGGAGGTTCGAATCCTCTCTCCCCGACCATTTATTTCCGCGCGGATACCGCGCCTTCACCAAATACATCGGAAAAGGCGCGGCGCGCGGTATCTATTCCGCTTCGCGAACCAGCTGCGCCCACGGATTAAGATTGGGCTCTCCCACTTTTGTCAGCGTATTGACGTCGCGGTGCAAGAATGGCTCCGTCTGCCCTTTCACGATCAGCGTAGTTTCAGAGACATAGCTCCACGTTCCATCGTCATGGAATTCAATTTCCAGACGAAAGGAATCGGTGCGAAACGCCTGCTCGAGAAACGTGGTCGAGCAGATGCCATAGTCAGTCTTCCCACGTTCGGACGTCAGCACCAGTTTCTTCGCGTCAGGCTCAGCATAACCGGACGACAGCGCCACCTGTCCGCGCGGGATCGCGAGGGTTTGCATGATGAGACCCGTTGCAGGCTCCCAAAGCCAATAGCCGATCTGATCGTGGAAAGTGTTCTCCTCCCCCGGGGCATTGATATGCGTGTGATACCGCAGGCCATAAAGAAGCTGCGGCCCGTTGGCTTGGGGATCTATGGGTTGAAGTTCCATCCGCTCTGTAAATTCGCGACGCTCCGGCCCGTCGGCCTTGGGGTTGATGTCCACCCCGCCTTTGCCCTCCCAGATGCCCGCCAGTCGACGAAGCGGGCCAAGATTGGCCAGCGTATCGGCATCAATGGGATCGGGTTCGGTAAAAATGTCCTCCGGAACTTCCACTTTGAGTTATCTCCCTGAATTGCAGCTGCCATGAGGCGAAGACCCGCCGTCGAATCGGCTGCCTTGGCAGACTAACAAGGCAGATCGGCGATGTCCCCGGTACGGACGCATAGAGCCAAGGGCTTGAATGCTTGTACCATATCCTCCAAGTCACTCGGGCCATGGCCCTCAAACTTCCGGACATGAAAGGCCGCGCCCCTTCTGCCGCAAAATCGGGGACGCATGACACTCGCATCGGCCGTGAAATCGCCAATCGGCGGCCGGGTGACGCAGGGCTTTGCGGCATTCGGCTCGTCCGGCAGGGTCGCGATGCGTTCGCCGCACGTTATTCGCTTACCCGCGCGGCAGATCGATACATCGATATCCAGTATTACATCTGGCACGACGATCTATCCGGATCGCTGCTGCTGGGGGAACTGGCAGCGGCGGCGGCTCGCGGCGTGCGAGTCCGCGTGCTGGTCGATGATATCGGTATTCCGCGCATGGACGATCGGCTCGCCTGCTTTGCAGCGCTCGATAATGTGGAAGTGCGGATTTGGAATCCTTGCAGGATTCGCTGGCCCAAATCGGTCAACTGGCTGTTCGATTTTCGGCGACTGAACCGGAGGATGCATTCCAAAAGCTTCACCGTCGACAATCAGGTCACGATCGTCGGCGGCCGCAACATTGGCGATGAATATTTTGGGGCAAGGAAGGACGGGCTATTCGCTGATCTCGATGTTCTCGCCCTTGGCCCAGTGGTGCAGCAAGTATCAAGCGCGTTTGATGGTTATTGGAATTCACCGCAAGCTTACCCGGCGAGTACGATCCTTAAGCCGGTAACCGAACGACGCCGCCGGCGAGTCTCTGAAAAAGCGCGCCGACTTGCCCTGAGCCCCAAGGCAGAAGATTATTCGGAACAGATCCTCGCCCTGCCCCTCTTTGAGGAAATTATCGATGGCACCGTGAAGCTGGACTGGGAGCCGGTTCACCTGGTCAATCACGATTACGCCGAACCGGCGCCTCCCGCGAACGAGCTTCGCCTGCGTGACCTTATGCCTGCGGGCCTGCCTTCACCCGAAAGCACACTCGACATCGTCTCAGCGTATTTCGTCCCCACCGAAGCGGGTGCCGCAGAGCTTTGCGAACTGGCTCAGCAAGGCGTTACAGTTCGCGTCCTTACCAATTGTTACGCAGCAACGGACGTCGGGTTCGTGCATGCCGGATATGCCCCATACCGCAAACGACTATTGGCCGCCGGCGTTCAGTTGTTCGAAATTCCAGCTCCCGACGACAAACCGAAGTCTGCTCGCAAGTTCGTTCGCACGGGATCGTCCGGCAGCAGAGCATTGCGAGACGACGGGCGCACGCTTCATGCCAAGGCCATCGCCATCGACGGCCGCGCGCTCTACGTTGGCTCCGCAAATTTTGATCCGCGTTCGGCACGGCTCAATACGGAATTGGGCGTAATAATTCACAGCCGGAAGTTCGCGACTGGAATCTCACAGTTGTTCACCGAAGAGATCCAGACCGCCAGCTATCGCCTGGGTCTGGACGAGACGAACCGACTATACTGGGTGGATGCGCGAGATGATGATCCGGAACGGGAATATACCGAACCACATATGAACTGGTTTGCCCGCGCCTTTGTCCGATTACTGGGGCGTTTGCCGATTGAGCCGCTGCTCTAACCGCCACGAAGCAGTTGCACGCCCCAGTCCCGCTCAAACAAATAGAGCAGCAGGCGGGCGGCCTCCCCGCGCGGACCATGCAATCCGCCATCGTGCTCCATCAGCATGCGAGCGTCGGCATCCGCAACTGGCAATAGCCGCTGGATTTGCTCCAGCGAGGCAACATTGAACGGCGTATCGCCTGACTGTCGCGTACCGAGAAGCTCGCCGCCACCGCGCAGTTCCAAGTCTTCCTCCGCCAGCCGGAATCCGTCCTGTGTTTCGCGAATAAGGGCCAGCCGCTTGCGGGCAGTTTCGGACAGGGCATCGCTACGCAGCAACAGACAGACGGATTTGCCCGATCCGCGTCCTACCCGCCCGCGCAACTGGTGAAGCTGAGCAAGGCCGAAACGTTCGGCCTGCTCGATCACCATCAATGTAGCGTTGGGAACATCGACGCCCACCTCGATCACCGTGGTGGCCACAAGCAGCTTCGCCCCACCACTGGCGAAGCGTTCCATCGCCGCGTCCTTCTCTTCGGACTTAAGCTGGCCGTGGATCAGCACGACATCATCCCCGAAACGTTCCTTCAACGCAGCAAAGCGCGCTTCGGCTGCGGCATTGTCGGCATCTTCCTCGTCGCGGACCAGCGGGCACACCCAGTAAGCCTGATTGCCGCCAGACAAGTGTCGGGATAGCGCGCCAACAACATCATCCATGCGATCGATCGCAATCACCCGCGTATCGATGGGCTGGCGGCCGGGCGGCATCTCGTCCAATCGAGAAACGTCCATTTCGCCATATTGCGCCAGCGTCAACGTGCGCGGGATCGGCGTTGCCGTCATCGCCAGCGTATGTGGCGGGCGCTTGCCCTTGCGTGCCAGCATCAGCCGCTGCCCTACGCCAAAGCGATGCTGTTCGTCGATCACCACGAGAGCGAGGTTCTTGTATGCCACCGCGTCTTGAAAGATGGCGTGCGTTCCCACGACAATATCGATGCTGCCATCGAGCAGCCCCATCATCACCGATTCGCGGGCCTTTTCACCGCCACGCATGGAGCCGCGCCCCGTAAGCAACGCGATCTCCACGCCCGTGCCGCGCGCCATGGCGGACAGAGTGGCATGGTGCTGCCGGGCAAGAATCTCTGTGGGAGCCAGCAACGCCGCCTGCGCGCCGGCCTCAACTGCGATCAGCATGGCATTCAGCGCGACCACGGTCTTGCCTGAGCCAACATCGCCCTGCAGCAGGCGAAGCATCGGCACGCTCTGCGCCAAATCGCCCTCTATTTCCGCGATGGAGCGCGTTTGTGCGCCGGTCAGCCCGAAGGGCAGCGTCAACTTCTCACGCAAGCGCCCATCGCCAGCAAGCGCCGTACCGATCTGCCGGCGATTGCTTTCACGCACCAGCATGAGCGCAAGGCTGTTGGCCAGCAATTCGTCATAGGCCAGCCGGTCCCGCGCTTCGGCGTGCGTGCCTTTGTGCGCCAGCCTGAGCGCTTCGCTCCATCCCGGCCACTTCACCCGAGCCATCAGACCCGGTTCTATCCATTCCGGCATCTCAGGAAGCTCAGCGAGCACCTGCCCCACCATATTTGCGACGCGAGGCTGAGTAAGCCCTTCGGAAAGGCGATAAACCGCCTCACGCGCATGGGCCGTGGGAGTGGCAGAATCCCCCGAAATGTGATCGGGATGCACGATCTGTAGCATCTGCCCATATTGATCGAGCCTGCCAGCTATCCACCGCAGCTCGCCCGCCGGAAGCTGCTTTTTGGCAGCGTAGGCCGCACGACCGAAATACGTGATCGCGCAGACGTTACCTTTCGCGTCCTCGGCCAGCACTCGATACGGTCCGCGCCCGTTGTTTGATCCCCGATGCTCTTTCGGCGTCAGGGCGACTATAATGTTTTCACCCACCTGCGCCTCATCCAGATCGCTGACCGGACGGCGTTCCACGAACCGTTCAGGCAAGTGGTAGGCAACATCACGCAAACGGGTGAGGCCCAGCTTTTCAAGTGGACGCATCAGCTTAGGGCCGACGCCATCCAGCACATTGGTCTCTATAAACAGGGAATTTAGCTGGTCGGGACGCATGGTGCGCCATCCATGCCAATTGTCGCGAGGAATCGCCAGTGCAGACCGCCGAACCGTTGGAACTCACTGCCATACCCAGCCGTTACGATCGGGGCGAACGAAACAGCAAGGAGCACCAACATGCTATTGCCGCATGGCACTATCTTCGCGATCGTCGATGGAGAGAGCTTCGAACTCTATCGCAATTCCGGGATGGAACGCGAACCGCAACTGGTATCGCTTGAGACGCCTCAGCTCGATAAGACCAACTATAGTTGGGGCGCGCGGGACCATGACAAGGTGTCCCGCTTCTCCACCGGCGCTCCAAAGGATCGGCTGGCTAAGCTGGAAGAGAGCGCCCATTCGGCGGCCGTAGCGCAATGGCTTAACCAACAAGCGCTGATGCATCAGATTGATAAGCTGGTGATTGTTGCCGATCCGCGCACACTGGGCGAAATGCGGCGGCACTATCACATGGAATTGAAGAAGGTGCTGCTGGGCGAGGTCGACCGAACCATGGCTGGCAGACCGCCGGAAGAGATTGTGAAATGTGTTCGCGCGGCGGTAGACTGACCTGTTGCCCGGTGGGGCTTGCGTGACCCCATCGGGTGGCCTACCGGCCTCTCTATGGAAACCCTCGAAATCCGGCTGGCGCGCCTCCGCTTCCGCGCCTGGCATCGCGGCACGCGCGAGGCTGATTACATGATCGGCGGCTTCTTCGATCGCTATCAGGCAACTTGGGGAAACCCCGAAGTTACATGGCTCGAAGCCCTGGTGGAGGAAGACGACGTGGACATCATGGCTTGGGCCCTCGGCACCCAGCCCGTTCCAGATCAGTTCGCCGGTCCATTGATGGATGCGATGCGTAAGCTGGATTACGTTGAAATCCCGCGCTGAATCCCTATTCGCTGCTGATCGTTCCCTCCGATTATCGTCAGTCTGCCCACATCATGCCTGATCTGAACCGAATCCTTTCGGCAAAAGCGCCGCTTACCCTGTCGTCTGTGGCGCGCGGCGCCCAGCCACTGGTTATGGCAGATCTGGCGCGCGCTGCCAGCGGACGCGCAATATTCGTCACCATCAATGAAGCTGCGATGGATGCAGTGGCGGAAGCAGCTCGCTTCTTGGCGCCTGAGGTGGACGTAATCGAGTTTCCCGCGTGGGATTGCCTTCCCTATGACCGGGCAAGCCCTGCCCTTTCGGTCAGCGCCCGGCGCCTTTCAGCACTGCATCGTCTGCAAGGCCGTGCCAACGGTCCGCAACTGCTCGTCACCACCATCAACGCCGTTTTGCAGCGCGTGCTTTCTCCATTCCGCATTCGCGAATCGGTGCGCCTGCTGAAGCCGGGACTGGAAATCGGCCACGAAAGCCTGATCGCTCTGCTGCGGCGACAAGGTTATATCCGTTCGGATACGGCTGTGGACGCGGGCGATTTCGCTGTGCGCGGGTCAATCTTTGACATCGTCCCATCAGGCCTCGGTTCGGGGCTGCGGCTGGATTTCTTCGGGGATGAGCTGGAAAGCTTGCGCCTGTTCGATACCAATACGCAGCGATCCACCGGCACTGTTGATCAGCACTTGCTGCTGCCTGCTGGTGAGGCTCTGTTGGACGAGGAATCGATCAAGCGGTTCCGCAGCCGCTATCGCGAGAAGTTCGGCGCGAAGGCCACCGAAGACC
The DNA here is from genome assembly GCA_045629505.1 of Novosphingobium sp. Taxonomy (GTDB): domain Bacteria; phylum Pseudomonadota; class Alphaproteobacteria; order Sphingomonadales; family Sphingomonadaceae; genus Novosphingobium. The sequence goes on along the minus strand of JAZQRJ010000031.1, from coordinate 15,441 downwards.
CGCTCTATCAGGCGGTGAGCGACGGCCGACGGCTGGCCGGCATGGAACACTGGCTGCCGCTGTTTGAAGACAATATGACGACGTTGTTCGATCATTTTGCGCCCGGCGACCTGATCGTGATGGACACCGCGGCCGTGAGCGGTGCGGACGAGCGTCTTTCCGACATCGCCGACTACTATGCCGCCCGCAGGGATACCTCCGGACAGGCAGCGGGCAGCTATCGCCCGCTGGAACCGTCGTCACTCTATCTCACGCCTGATGAATTCGCGGCACAGACCGCGAAATGGCCGGTGCACCGTGCCGATCCATTCGCCCAGCCCGAAAGCGACAGTGTCCTCGATTTCGGATTCAGCAGTGCCCGCGATTTCGCACCCGAACGCGCAAGGAACGAAAATCCGTATGAGGCGGCTGCCAAGCATCTTCATGCCGTAGCAAAGTCGGGCCGCAAGGCGATCATCGCCGCATATACCGAGGGGAGCCGCTCTCGGATTTCTTCTATCCTCGGCGAAGCGCAGGCACCGGCTCCCGCTCAGGCTGCAAGCTGGCAGGAAGCGTTGGGACTCGCCGCGAAGGGCAAACCCGCCGCGTTGGTCCTGCCAATTGAAACCGGTTTCGCCAATGATGCGATGGAACTGCTGAGCGAGCAGGACATCCTTGGCGACCGGCTCGTTCGCCGCAAAAAGAAGCGCAAGGATGCTGATGCATTTCTTGCCGAACTTTCTGCGCTGACCCCGGGTGATCTTGTCGTTCACATGGATCACGGCATCGGCCGCTATGATGGGATGCAATCGATAACAGTGGGCAAGAGCCCGCATGATTGCGTGATGCTGACCTACCACGGCGGCGACAAACTCTACATCCCGGTCGAAAACCTGGACGTTCTATCCCGTTATGGCAGCGCTGAAGAAAGCGTCGCGCTCGATAAGCTGGGCGGGGAAGCATGGCAGAAACGCCGTGCCCGCCTGAAGGAGCGCATTCAGGCCATCGCGCATGAATTGATGAAAACTGCGGCAGAGCGGGCCTTGCGCAAGGTCCCCGTCATGCAGGTCGAGGGGTCTATATACGATCAGTTTGTTGACCGCTTCCCATGGGATGCGACAGACGATCAGGAACGAGCCATTGACGATGTGCTGTCCGATCTGTCCGAAGGCAAGCCGATGGACCGGCTGGTCTGCGGCGATGTCGGTTTCGGCAAGACGGAAGTCGCCCTGCGCGCCGCTTTCGTCGCCGCAATGTCAGGCTATCAGGTCGCCGTGGTCGCGCCCACGACGCTGCTCGCCCGCCAGCACTTCACTGGATTCTCTAACCGCTTCAACGGCTTTCCGCTGAACGTTGGCCGCCTGTCTCGCCTCGTGCCGGAAAAGGAAGCGCGGGAGACCCGTGCAAGGCTTGCGGATGGAACGATGGACGTTGTGGTCGGAACCCACGCCATCTTGTCCAAATCGGTTCAATTCAAGAACCTTGGTCTCGTCATCGTTGACGAGGAACAGCGCTTTGGGGTCAACCACAAGGAAAAGCTGAAGCAGTTACGCACTGACGTTCACGTGCTGACGTTAACCGCCACGCCTATCCCGCGCACGCTGCAAATGGCGATGAGCGGGTTGCGCGAACTCTCCACTATCCAGACCCCGCCGGTGGACCGCCTCGCCGTGCGGACTTACGTGATGGAATGGGACGACATGGTGATGCGCGAGGCCCTGCTGCGCGAACATCATCGCGGCGGCCAGAGCTTCATCGTGGTCCCGCGCATTTCCGACATGACCGAAGTCGAAGACTGGCTGCACAGACATGTGCCAGAAGTGAAAGCGATCAGCGCTCACGGTCAAATGAGTGCGAGCGAAGTGGAAGAGCGCATGAGCGCGTTCTACGAAGGCAAGTACGAGGTTCTGCTTTCCACCACGATCGTGGAATCGGGGCTGGATATTCCCGCCGCCAATACGATCATCATTCACCGCGCGGATCGCTTTGGTCTTGCCCAGCTTTACCAGCTTCGCGGGCGCGTCGGCCGGTCGAAGCTGCGCGCCTATGCCTATCTGACGACGCCTGCCAACAACGCGCTGTCTGAAGTGGCGGAAAAGCGGCTCAAGGTGCTGGGCGATCTCGATTCGCTGGGCGCTGGCTTCCAGCTTGCCAGCCATGACCTGGACATTCGCGGCGCTGGCAACTTGCTTGGGGACGAGCAATCGGGCCACATACGGGAAGTCGGCTTCGAGCTTTACCAGTCGATGTTGGAGGACGCGATCCTCGCCGCCCGCGCGGGTGATTTCGGAATCAAGGAAACGACATCCGGCCTCAGTCCGCAAATTACGGTTGATGCACCGATCATGATTCCCGACGATTACGTGCCGGATCTTGCCGTTCGCATGGCGCTCTATCGCCGTCTGAATGACGCCAGCGATCAAGCAGAGATCGAAGCACTATCGGCCGAAATGATCGACCGTTTTGGCCCCCTGCCCGATCCTACCGCCAATCTGATCAAGCTGATCGAAATCAAGCGGCAAGCGATCGATGCGCACGTCGCCAAGATCGACGTTGGCGCACGTGGCACGCTTGTCAGTTTTCACAACGACAGCTTTCCCAATCCGATGGGCCTCATCGAATATGCTGCCAAGCGCGAGGGTACCATCAAGCTGCGGCCGGATAATCGACTTCAGGTCAATCGCGCATGGGGCGATCCGAAATCGCGCCTGCACGGCCTTTTCCAGCTCACCAAGGGGCTGGCTGGGATTGCGCGCAAGGCGGCCTAGGCCTTTTTCTCCGCAGCATAGTCGGCAAATCTGCCGGCAGACATCGGGGCAGCCCGCAGGAAGCCCTGAAAGAACGAGCATCCTTCTGCACTGATAAGCTGAAGCTGGTCCTCGCTTTCAATCCCCTCGGCTATCACCTTAAGGTCGAGTGCATGGGCCATGGCGACAATACCGCGCAACACGGCCAGATCACGCTTGTCCGTGGTAATCCCATCCACCATCGTGCGGTCCAGCTTCAGATAATGCAACGGCAGCACCTTCAGATACCGGAAGTTGCAGAACCCGGCGCCAAAATCATCGAGCGCTATGCGGATGCCCTGCGCGCAAAGATCTGCCATCATCCGCGCCGCGAGCTCAATATCGTGAAGCAATGCATGCTCGGTCACTTCCAGCGTCAGAAAGCGCGGGGGAAAATCGACCTCGCGAAGAAGGTTGAGCAAGTTCGCGGTGTATTTGCCCAAGGCGAGGTCCGCCGAAGTAACGTTCAGAGAAAGCCGCAAACCTTCGGGCCAATTGCGCGCCACGCCAATCGCGCGGCGGGCAATATGTGCCGAAAGAGGCATCACATAATCCGCTCGCTCGGCAATTGTGAACAGCGCACCTGCGCCGATCATCCCCAGTTCCGGATGATTCCAGCGGGCCAGCGCCTCAGCCCCTGAAAGCTTTTCGTTCGGCAGACAGTACTGGGGCTGGAACAAGATCTCGATCTCGTCGCGATCAATCGCGCTTAACAGGTCAGCTTCCAGCTGCGCGGCTGACCGCCCCGGAAGCGTCGTTTCGCCATCCGCCCAAACCAGCCTGCGTCCGGGATGGCTTTTTGCGTTTTCCAAGGCTTCGGCCAATCGGTCTATGATCGAATCTATCTCTTCACCCGGCATTACCCGGACGAGTGCGATCCTGGGAGAAAGCCGCACGCTTCCGGTAGGGCCGACCACAGGGCGAGATATGGCATCTGCCAGCTCTTCCGCGATCAATTGCCATCTTTCGCGGCTGCACGCCGCCTGAGCAATGACCAGAAATTTGCCCCCTCCGGCATGGGCGGCCACCCATGGGCCGTCAACCTCGCTGCCAATGCACTGCTGGATGCGTGTTGCAGCTTCAGCCAGCGCGCTGTCTCCTGCAGCTTCGCCATATGCCAGATTGACAGTATCGATGCGTTGCAACCCCACAAGCATGGCGTGCAGGTGCGACCGAGCAGCCGTAGAATCCCCGGAGTGGCTCCACAACGGCAGGCGCGTACGAATGCTGTCGAGATCAGGTAATCCCGTCAACCTTTCGCGCAATCCGTGCGCTTTCCTTTTACCGTATCGCTGCATTGCCTCTCTCTAGCCGCAAAGCCCTTGCCAAAACATTCAAATTCGGACAGCCAGCCGTCTCAAGAGGCTCACGGGCATAATTGGGGAGTTAACAGGTTGAGCGACGACCTGAAGCTGGCGCTGGTCGTTTCGGACAGCCAACAGGCTCAAGCTGGGGCAGAACGGCTTCGTCGTTCGCATGACTGGGTTGACCCTGCCAATGCCGACGTCGTGGTGATCGTCGGTGGAGACGGTTTTCTGCTCCATTGTCTGCACGAGATGCTGGATCGGGATCTTGTGAAGCCAGTTTACGGGCTTAATCTGGGCACCGTCGGCTTCCTGATGAATAGCAATCACGCACCGGTTCCAATCGGGCGGCGCGTGGCCAACGCCATCCGCGTAGGTGTTCGCCCGTTGGAGATGCACGTGCTGACCCAAAGCGGCCACCAGCATTGCTTCTACGCCATCAACGAAGTTTCCTTGCTGCGCGAAACCCGGCAGACGGCCAAGCTGGAAGTTATTATCAATGGCCAGATCCGTATGAAGGAACTGGCGGGCGACGGTGTTCTTGTGGCCACCCCCGCGGGATCAACGGCTTACAACCTTTCTGCGAACGGACCCATTCTGCCTCTCGGCTGCGGCCTCCTGGCGCTCACTCCAATCAGTCCGTTTCGCCCCCGCCGGTGGCGCGGTGCCATTATTCCCGACACCGCAGAGGTGGAATTCCGAGTCCGCGAATCGGAAAAGCGCCCCGTTTCCGCAGTGGCTGACCAGAAGGAAGTGCGGGATGTGAAACACTTGCGAATCAAGGCTTCCCGCGAGAAAGAACTGCCGTTGCTGTTCGATCCCGGCTCAAGCTTGGAAGAGCGCATTTTTTCAGAGCAGTTTCAGGTTTGAGGGCGGGAAATCCACAAGCATCATAATAAGTTTCACTGGAACATGATCTCGGGCTTGCCATCTGCGAACACGCTGTTATAGGCGCACCCCTGCCCCGGAGACGGGGCTGCTCCCCGATAGCTCAGCGGTAGAGCATTCGACTGTTAATCGAATGGCCGTAGGTTCGAATCCTACTCGGGGAGCCAGTTTTACCCGACCGAGATATTGATTTTATTGCGTTTTCTTCGGATCGCACAACAACATGTCCCCATTCGGTTGAAGGTGATAGCGGATCGCACGCCTCTCTGGTCATCCGCGAACAACAGCGAATTGACACGGACAGAGAATCGCTTGAAAAGCACTCCAGCATCAGGAGCAGGGCTCATGCCCTCACCAACCTGCCAGTCCGGGCAAGGTGGTTCCCTGACGGGGATGTGGCGTGAAACGCAACCAAGCGGGCTTATCACGCAACATCAAGTCGTGTCCCTCCTGATCGAGCAGGAGGAAGAGCAATGCATCCGTTGTTAGGCTGTCGCCACGTTCTTTATGTTGATGGCAGACCGCTGCCCGGCCACGAGCCGCCGGAAGGCGCGCCGTGGATCAAGGCGGATAGGGTCTACCGGGTCAGGATGTGTTCGAAGACACTGGGAGAAATCGAGGTTCAATAGGTCGATCTCGTAGAAGTGCCCAATGGGCCATCTGCGGCGGTTGGCACGCTTGGCGCTTTCGCAAGATCGAGCGCGCTGACGCCGTGCTGCGATCCCTGCGGGCAAACGCAGCGTTCAAGGAGGCGGTTCCGCAAACCGTGACATGGCATCGTTGCCGATGGGCTGCTCCGGGGACTGTCAACCGGCAAGAGCCGAACACGTCGAGTGGTTGCTCACCGGCCATGGTGAATGGTTCCGCGATGTCTTCGCCTGCTACCCAGACGCTGCACACATACGGCTCATTGTGGGTCATATGACCACATGGCGTAGCGCGGCCACCGACGAAATTACCAGCATGACCCCCTGGGTTGGGCCAATCGATTATCCCGCACTCTGCCGGACCGCACTTCCTGCTTGCACGAGGAACTCGGGAGGCGATCATGCTTGACTACTTATCGGCTCTTCCTGTCAGCTTCTTCTCCACCATCGTCAAAAGGGAGGCGGCGGCCAGTCGCTTCCCCGGCGGCGTCGAAGCTCTCGATGCCCAGTTTAGCATCGAGAGCCAGAATAGCGCCCTGCTCTTGTTGGCGAGCATGTCGGGCGGTGAGGCCATGGCCATCACTGATGATCTAGAAAGGGCCGGTTTGCGGGGTGGTGAAGACTTTGCCGTTGGGGACATGATGCAGGGAGTGTTGCTGCCATGCCCCGGCATCGTCTTTGAGACCGTTGGCGATAGTCCTCTGCCGCAATAGATGGTGACAACCATTCCGGTTGGGAGAGTAGTCATCACTTTGCTTTAACCGACGGGTTTCAGCTTGTGACACCACTGCGAAGCGAAGTCGAAACGACCGAATGGTTCGGCGCGCCTCTCATGAACGCCGGATTGCTGGGACTTACTCGTCGTTCCTGACAACATTGGTGAACGACAGCTTCCAGCGGAAGCAGCCCTCAGCGGTTCACTGATGTGATCCGTAGTGCGATAGGAGTCTGGGCCGGGCAGGCTGGCGGGGGGCGCAGGAATGGGTGATCGCGCATTACGGATGAATAGCTGGACGGCGGCGCAAGTACGATGCCTTTCACCTTAGATGTCTGCGCGCACTCACCAGAAGCGGGTCGTCGCACATGATCGATATAGCGTCGCCGAAGCGCGGGGCTCAGAAGTTACGGCCCAGACCGATGGTTGCGCTCTCGTCGTCACGGAAAGGCCACGCCCTCGTAATGCTGCCGTCGAGACCCCATATTGAGACTATCACCTGCGATTCCCGCAAGCATCCTGTGACAGAGAGCCTTTTTTTGCTCCCGCTTGGCCTGCCAGAAGGTGATCATAATGCCATTAGACCGAAATCGTGGCTGGTTTTGCGCCACGAACTCAGCCATCGCTTACGCAGCGGGGCACGGGTGCAGGTGGTCATCGCCATAATGACAGGTGACCTTAACGAGACACAGCTGGAAGCTCTGATCCCGCGGTTTTACGCTAGGGTTCGGGAAGATATGCTGATTGGTCCGGTCTTCGAAGGCGCCATTTCCGATTGGGAGGAGCATCTTCATAAGCTTGTGACCTTTTGGTCGTCCGTGATGCTGACCAGTGGTCGCTACAAGGGCAACCCCGTGGCGGCCCACGCAAAGCACGCAGAGTTGATAAAACCTGCGATGTTCGATCGGTGGCTCGCGCTATGGTCTGAGGTGACGGAGGAAGTTTTGCCGGCCGCAGTAGCTACGAGCCTCCAGCTCAAAGCTGCCCGGATCGCCGAAAGCCTCAAGCTTGCCCTATATTTTCGTCTTCCATCGTCCGCGGGGGCGACTGCGACTGCCGCCGCTGTCACGCACATCTCAAAGGATTGACCATGGTCAACAGGACCCTCGCCCCAGATCCTGCGATACTCGCCGAAGAGCGGAAGACAGAACCGCTTGTCCATCACGAGCCGGTGGGAGGACCCCGCCAATTCTCACGCCGCCCCGCGCAGAGCAAACACCTTCGCGAACGGCCTACCGCTGGCAGCCCGAGCGTTCCCCCACCGGACCGCTCTCGATCGTGGTCAGTGGCCGCGATCGCCGCATCGTGGTGATGCGGCGCGGCGTCAAGATCGGCTCGAGTGGCATCGACATAGACGGGGCGGTCACCACCACTGAAGCCTTCACCTTCGCAGGCCTCGATGGGACACGTCTTCGCTGGCTGCGCCTTCCGTTGCCCGGACAGGCCAGCGGGACCAGCGAAATGACTGTTTCCGAGCGGGCGCGCGGGCATATGCCCGAAGCCTTCCGTCGTCTCCTTGCCGGAGCACTCGTTCCTGGTTCCACTTTGCTGGTTACCCGTGAGTCCCTTCGCAGTGGCGGCACCGGCAAGCAACTTACCTTGTTTACAGCTGAAGCCGCTGACACCGAGACTGCTACTGCTAGCGACCCGAAAGAATGACCGAGCTCAGACGCTCCATCGGCGGCGGACAGCTTCTGCTCTATGGTTTAGGCTCCATGCTGGGCACGGGCATCTACGGTCTCATCGGCAAGGCGGCCGGGACCATGGGTAGCGCTGTGTGGATGGCATTCCTCGTCGCCATGGCCGCCGCTCTGCTTACCGGCATCAGCTATGCGTCGATCGCGTCGCGCTATCCTAAAGCCGGGGGTGCTGCTTATGCGACGCAGCGGGCTTATGGTGCGCCGTGGCTGAGTTATCTGGTCGGACTGACGGTCCTCAGTTCCGGCCTCGCCTCGATCGCGACCCAGGCCAAGGTCGTGGCAGAGAACTTGAATACGCTCGTCGGGTTCGACTTCGGGCTCTCCGTTTTATCCAGCCCGGCAGAGATATTGCTTATCGGCGTCGTGTTCCTTCTGCTTTTGAGCGGGATCGTGTTTCGGGGCATCACGACTTCGGTGTGGGTGAACACAGCTTTCACCGTGGTCGCCGCACTCGGGTTGTTGCTTGTCATCGCAGTGGGCGTCCGTTTCTGGGGCCAGGCCGACCTTTTCGAAGTCCCTAAAATGCCTGGAAATCCTTACGGCGATCTCACGCTAGGGCTTCTCTTGCAGGGGTCAATCCTGACGTTCTTCTCGTTCCTCGGCTTCGAGGACATGCTCAACGTGGCGGAAGAGGTAGAGCGCCCCGAGCGCAACATGCCGATCGGCATCATCGGCGCGATGCTCGCCGCATCGGTGATATACATGGCCGTCGCGATCACAGCGGTGTCCGTCGTGCCGTGGGCTGAACTTGCCAGCGCGCCGGGGCCGCTAAAACTCGTTGTTGAACGAGCCGCTCCCTGGTTTCCAGCAGTTGGATTCACCGTCATCACGATTGCGGCCGTTTCGAACACGGCCCTGGTGAACTACGTGATGGGTTCGCGGCTGCTTTACGGAATGGCCCAGCAGGGACTGATCCCGGCCGTTCTAGGAACGGTCCATAGCGGGCGCCGCACGCCGCACATCGCCATCGGGGCGCTGCTGGTCGTCGTTGTCGCGATGCAGTTCGTTGGCGACATAGCTCAGTTGGCAAGCGCCACGGTGCTGCTGCTCCTGGTCGTGTTCGCGCTGGTTAACGCTGCGCTGATCGTTCTCAAGCTGAGGGAAGGCGATATCCCGGGCTGCTTCAATGCGCCAATCGTAGTTCCGGTGCTGGGTGTCCTGATCTGCCTGGCGATGATAGCAGCGCGGATAGTGCAGGCCGACTGGTACGGACCGGCGCTGACCCTCGCTCTCCTGGTCGCGATAATGGGGCTCTATTTCGTCACGGCGAAGGCCAAGACGCTAAGCACGGCGACGATATGAAGATATCACCCCCCGTGACGAGGCAGGTGATCGAAGAAGTCGACCTGCATCTCCATCGAGCCCATGGGTTCAACGAAGTGGGTCTGTTCGGGCAGAATGACCGCTGGCGCGCCAGGCGTTACCAGGATTTCGCTGGGCGGCTCCAGAATGGTCAGCTTGAGGGTTCCGCGAAGAACGCGGATGAGGCCCCACGTCCCCGCTTTAGTGCGGTGGTCGCGGCGCAAGGCTTTCGGCAAGGTCACCTCATCGAAGATCGGGGTGGACCGGTAAGGCTCATCAGGCATGGGCATGTCCTTCGTCACCGCCAGCAAGAAGCAGTGGCGAAACACCCGTTAGCAATCAGCAGGTCCGGTCAAGCTCCGAGGTGCCCGGCCCAGTCCGCCGATAGCGACAAGCAGCGCCAGAACGGCAGAGGATCAACATGAAAAACATTGCCACCCTGACGATGAATCCCACGATCGACGTGGCCTATGAAGTGGATCAAATGGTCCATACCCACAAGATGCGCACGGTTGCGGAGCATTATTGCCCCGGCGGCGGGGGAATAAACGTAGCGCGTGTCTTCGTACGCTTGGGCGGTAACGCACGGTGCATCTACATGGCCGGCGGTGCGACCGGTGACGCATTCGACGGCCTGGTGGATCTGCACCAGTTGGTCCACTCCCGCATTAGGATTGCAGGGCATACGCGCATCGCAACGTCCGCTCTCGAGCATGAAACCGCGAAGGAATACCGGTTTACACCGCAGGGTCCCACGGTCAGTGAAGCCGAATGGCGAACTTGCCTGGATCTGATGGACGATGTGAACTGCGACATCATGGTTGCGAGCGGATCGTTGCCGAGAGGCGTGCCGGCAAACTTCTACGCGCTTGCAGCAGCACGGCTGCGGCGCCGCGGCATCGGGATAGTGCTCGACACGTCAGGCCCGGCATTGCGTGCGGGCCTCGCTGACGCAGGCGGAGTCCTCCTGGTTAAGCCAAGTCAGGGCGAGCTTGCCCAACTGGCTGGCCGAGAGCTTCATTCGACAGAGGCGATCGCCGACGAGGCGATGGCCATCGTCGCGCGCGGAGAGGCGGATCTCGTCGCTGTGACGCTTGGCCATCGAGGTGCGGTGCTGGCACGACGAGAGGGAACGCTGTATCTGCCGGCCCTCGACATCCAAGCAAGGAGCGCCGTGGGCGCAGGCGACAGTTTCCTTGCCGCCATGGTCTATGGATTAGCTTGCGACTGGGAGCCTGAGCAGGCGTTCCGGCATGGCATTGCTGGAGGCGGCGCCTCTGTGTTGAACCCCGGGACGGGACTGGCGCAGCCAGCAGATATCTCTCGTCTCATGGCGCTTGTGCCACTGGCTGACACCACGGGTCGAAGTACTTTGCCCGGGAAGGCTATCTTAGCATGAGCGCCGGGTCGTCGCGGATTGACGCATTCCCTGATTATTCGATGACGAGCCGTCGTTCTCACCCATCGGCCATATCGACAAGCAACTGGGGAAACCAATCTCAAGTCGTGAAGATCGCCGTTTACAGCACACGGGCCTATGATCGCCGCTTCCTCGACGAAGCTATTACAGCCGGCGGCAACGACGGCCGCTTCACGCTGGTCTATCTCGAAGCGGCCCTGTCGCTGGAATCAGCCCTATTGGCGAAGGACTGCGATGCTGTCTGCGTCTTCGTCAACGACGTTCTCAGCGCCGAGGTTCTCGCCGCGCTAAAGGAACTTGGGGTGCGCGCGGTGCTCCTTCGCTGCGCCGGCTTCAACAACGTCGATCTGAAAACCGCGTCGACGCTGGGCTTCTTCGTAGCTCGCGTCCCCGCCTATTCCCCGGAAGCCGTGGCCGAGCATGCCATCGCCCTGGTCATGACCCTCAATCGCAACACCCACCGGGCGTACAATCGCGTGCGCGAAGGCAATTTCATGCTCGATGGCCTGCTCGGCATGACGATCTCCGGCAAAACCGCGGGGATAATTGGCACCGGCAAGATCGGTTTGGCGACGGCGCGCATCTTCGCGGGCTTCGGCTGCACCGTTCTTGGCTATGACCCCGTGTCTTCGCCCAGCTTTGGCGGCGTCATGGTCGGATTGCCCGAACTCCTCACCCGCGCCGACATCGTTTCTCTTCATTGTCCGCTGCAGCCGGCGACGAGGCATATGATCAACGCCGAAACACTTGCGTTGATGAAGCCAGGCGCCATGCTGATCAATACCTCGCGCGGCGGTCTGATCGATACCGCGGCGGTCATTGCATCACTCAAGTCGCGGCGGCTCGGTCATCTGGCGATCGACGTTTACGAGCAGGAGAGCACCCTGTTTTTCCAGGACCACTCGTCGGACATCATCGACGACGACGTCTTTCAGCGGCTGATGACTTTTCCGAATGTCCTGGTCACCGGCCACCAAGGTTTCTTTACCGTTGAGGCCCTGCGCGAGATCTGTGACGTAACGATCGCTAACGTCGCCTGCTTCGCTGACGGTACGCCCTGCCAAAATGCACTGACCTGACGACCAAGCGGAAGAACCTGAAACTTCTTGGGTGGCCGAGGACGCGGCGATGGAGAACGGCTTGTGTTAGACGACAAGAGCCCACAGAATTCGTCCCCTTGAGACGACAAACGTTCTTCAGATGGCCATTCTGGCCATCGAAGAATGATCATGGAGATGCCTGAAACAGACCCCACCACCATCAAACGTCAGGTCTGGAATGCAGGAAGGACCGTCGGCGCGAAGCGCGCTTGAAGCCTAAGCAAATATGGGAGATTCGGTTCTACCTCAATCAGCGCCGCCGCTTGCGTGATCGCGCGCTGTTCGACCTCGCGATCGATAGCAAACTCCGAGGCTGCGACCTGGTGAAGATGAAGATTGGCGACCTTGTCAGCGGCGGACAGATCCGAACGCGGGCGATCGTCATGCAGCAGAAAACAGGGCGACCAGTTCAGTTCGAGCTTCTTCCAGACACTCGCGCCAGCCTGCTGGCATGGCTCGAGCGGCGAGGCGGCACGGTGGAGGACTACGTCTTTCCCAGCCGGGTCGATCATCAAGGGCATCTCAGCACCCGCCAGTATGCTCGGCTCGTCGACGAAAGGGTGACAGGGGTCGGACTGATGAGAAGTGAGTATGGCACACACTCCCTCCGTCGAACGAAGGCATCGATCATCTAACGGGCAACTGGCAACCTTCGGGCCGTCCAGATCCTGCTTGGCCATAGCAAGATCGAGAACACGGTCCGCTATCTCGGAATCGATGTAGAAGACGCACTTGCCCTTGCCGAGAATACTGAGATTTGACCCGTCGGCTCCTCGCTCCGGCGAGGGGCCGACCTCATGGCGCTGGGACATTGCCGACATTCGCGCGCGACATGTCGAACGGCCGCTTCTGTAGATGCCGACGTTCAACGTTGACCCGGCCGGTGTTTCAAAAGGACAGATCCTAGGCCGAATGCGGAATGGCGGCCTTCAAACCATTGATCTAACAAACTGCCGTTGCCAGCCGCCTGCACTCATAAGATGGTTGCCTGCCGGCTATCTGGGGCGCCGCTCCTCTGGAGCAGCGCACATATCGTCGGAAAAGCTATACTGGTCCGCAAAGTCGCGGCTTGAAAAAGCGAGAACAAACAACGGCCGCATCTGGGGCCTTTTTTGCCACGTTTCAGATCGACTGGTTTTGCCAGGGAGGGGGCCACAGTGTCGCACTCACACCTCCTCCGCCCGCCATTTCACCGGGATGCGCAAATAGCTGACGCCATTTGATTCCGCAGCCGGAAAGCGGCCGGCGCGCACATTCACCTGGATCGACGGCAGCAACAGCTTGGGCACGGCTAGCCCGGCATCGCGCGCTTCGCGCATCGCGACGAAATCATCCTCGCTGACGCCTTCACGAACATGGACGCTTGCGCGACGTTGTTCGCCAACGGTCGATTCCCAGCGATACTCGGCGCGGCCCGGCGCCTTGTAATCGTGGCACATGAACAGCCTCGTATCGTCCGGCAGCGTCAACAGCCGGTGGATCGAACGATAGAGCGTGCGCGCGTCGCCGCCCGGAAAATCGGCACGCGCGGTGCCGTAATCGGGCATGAACAACGTATCGCCGACGAACACCGCGTCACCGATGCGATAGGCAAGGTCGGCCGGGGTGTGACCGGGCACATGCATCACTTCCACCGATAGACCGCCGATCGCGAAGCGCTCGCCATCCTCGAACAGCCGATCGAAATCGGAGCCGTCGGTCTTGAGATCGGTCATCGCAAAGACCGGGCGGAAGATGCGCTGAACGTCGCGGATATGCGCGCCGATGCCGATCCAGGCGCCGGTCTTCGCCTTGATGAAGGGTGCAGCCGACAGGTGATCGGCATGGACGTGGGTTTCGAGCACCATCTCGATCCGCCAGCCGCGTTCCTCGGCATAGGCCAGGATCCGCTCGGCCGAGCGGTTGTCCGCCTCACCGCTCGCCAGATCGAAATCCAGCACGGGGTCGATCACCGCCGCCACGCCCTGTGCCGGGTCGGCGACCAGATAGCTCACCGTGTTGGTTGGTTCGTCGAAAAAAGCTTCGATACGCGGGGTCGTCATCTTCGCCTCCAGTCTCACGCTTGACTATATATTAGAACATTCTATATTAGCAAGTGCTAACGGAGTGATGAAATGATCAAGCCCCCGATGGACTTGGCGACGTTCGAGGCGAAGGCCGAGGCGGTCGCCGCGACGCTGAAGGCGATCGGCAATGCCCGGCGGCTGATGCTGCTGTGCAAGCTGGTCGAGCATGGCGAGATGCCGGTCGGCGATCTCGCGGCGGAAACGCAGCTGTCGCAATCGGCCTGTTCGCAGCACCTCGCGCGGATGCGGGACGAAGGCCTGGTTGCCTATCGCCGGGAGAGCCAGACGCTGTGGTATCGCATCGCCGATCCGCGCGTCGAAGCCCTGCTGGCTACCCTCTACCAACTTTATTGCAAGGACTGACACGATGGCGATCAAGACTCTCGATCCGCGTGCGGCGCAGGCCATGATCGATGGCGGCGCGCGGCTAATCGACATTCGCGGCGCGGATGAACATGCGCGCGAGCGTATCCCCGGCGCGATCAACCTCCCGCTCGAACGGATTGGCGATCTGGCCAATGACGGCCGTCCGGTCGTGTTTCACTGCCGGTCGGGCATGCGCACGGCGGGCAATGCCGGGCAGCTCCAACAGGCGGCAGGCGATTGCAACGCCTATATCCTGGAAGGCGGCATCGATGCGTGGCGCAGCGCGGGGCACAAGACCGTCACTGATAAATCGCAGCCGATCGAAATGATACGGCAGGTTCAGATCACCGCGGGATCGCTGGTGGTAATCGGCGTGCTGCTGGGCCTGTTTGTCGCGCCCGGGTTTTTCGGACTGGCGGCGTTCGTCGGCGCGGGGCTGATCTTCGCCGGCGTTTCGGGGTGGTGCGGCATGGCGCAGTTGCTGCGCGCGATGCCGTGGAACCGCCGGGCAGCGGCCTGACCGATCATGGACGCGGCCACCATCAGCGCGGCGCTCGGCGCAGGCGGGCTGATCGGGCTCGTCCTGGGGCTGGTCGGCGGCGGGGGATCGATCCTCGCCGTCCCGCTGCTCGTCTATCTGGTCGGTGTGGGATCGACCCATGCCGCGATCGGCACGGCGGCAGTCGCGGTCAGCGCCAATGCGCTGGCGAGCCTGATCGGCCATGCCCGGGGTGGGCGCGTCAAATGGCGCTGTGCCGGGGTGTTCGCGGTGGCCGGCATCGTCGGCGCGGCGCTGGGCGCGGAACTGGGCAAAACGGTCGATGGACAGCGGCTGTTGCTGTTGTTCGGCCTGCTGATGATCGGCGTTGGCCTTTCGATGCTGCTCCCGCGCCGCACCGCGCCCGCGCCGGATGTTCGGCTGACGCGCGAGAGCGCGGGCGTGCTGCTCCCCCGGCTGGTGCCGATCGGGCTGGCGGTGGTGAGCGCGCTCGGCGCAACTACCTCACTGTCCTATGCGTTGTCCGGTCTGGTCGACTGGCCGCTGGCGGGCCTGCTGATCGCAGGCGGAGTCGCTGGAACGCTGGCGGGCATCACACTTGGCCGCCGGCTGGACGCCCGCAAGGGGCTGCTGGAGCGCGGCTTTGCAGCGATCGTCATCACCGTGGGC
>JAZQRJ010000030.1:0-6973 GCA_045629505.1 Novosphingobium sp. | reverse complement strand
ACTCCTTCAAATGCAGCAGCCGGCGCTGCGAGATGCGCCTGTCTTGGGTTTGGTCGTCCCGTGATGGCGTGTCCGGCTGTCAGAACACTTTTCTCCGCTTCGATAGATGTGCGGTGCGCGACGAACGTGCGCGCTATGGTGGGTGTTCACCGCAACCTTTCTGGCAGATGAACAAGGCCTAAAAGTGCGGCTTGTCTGCCGTTGACAGGAAGGGCAGGTGCGGTGAGCCGATGAGAGCTACATGTGTGAAGTGTCTAAATGTGCGCACCCGTGGCTATCCGGGGCACCAGGTGTTAGATGCGCGCCCGCAATGATTCAGGAGTACGAAATGCTGCAACAGATCACGCCGGGGAAAGCTTTCAAGCACAATGTTCAGCAGCTACCGCCCATCAATAACGTTGAGCGTATCGATCTTATTGACGATGCCGGGTCAGTGGTAGGCAGCATTGAAAACCAGCCCGGCAAGCAGGGCTCTCTGGCAGTATATCAGTATCTGCAGCAGGCGTTTGGCACGCTGGATGCCAAGGCGGCAGAGCATGCATTGGCAGTGTTCGGTGAACATACCGAAGACGCGCGCAATCGCCCCGGAGCGCATCCTAATATTGATCGTCTTCTTGAGATCGTCGCTGGCGGCGCTCCGCTTCAGATCGAAGTCATCGCCGCCAGCAACTGATCGGCAGAATTAAGCTGCCAGCTTGCCTGCGGTGGTCGCGACGCGGCGGCCTAGGTAGCGCGCACCTTCAAGCTCATCCTCATCGGGCTGGCGGCTGCCATCTCCGCCTGCAATGGTGGTTGCTCCGTAAGGAGCGCCGCCCCGGACCTTGTCATGTCCAAGCTGACCTTCGTATCCGTAGTCGAGGCCGACAATGGTCATGCCAAAGTGCAGCAGGTTGGTCAGGATGGAAAACAAAGTGGTTTCCTGCCCGCCGTGCTGGGATGCCGTGGAAGTAAATGCCGCACCAACCTTGCCCACCAGCGCGCCGCGCGCCCATAGGCCGCCTGCCTGATCCAGAAAGTTGGCCATTTGGGACGAAATTCGACCAAAGCGGGTTCCTGTGCCGACGACGATGGCATCATAGTTTTCCAGCTCAGCAATTGTGGCGATCGGCGCCGCCTGATCCAGCTTGAAATGGCTATTCCGGGCAACTTCATCCGGCACCAGCTCGGGTACTCGCCGGATATCAACTTCTGCACCGGCGGCACGTGCGCCTTCGGCAACGGCCTCGGCCATCTGCTCAATGTGGCCATAAGCGGAATAGTAGAGAACCAGAACTTTCGTCATCAATTTTACTCCTTTGAGATGTGAACGGAGGATGCCGGATCAGGCTGCATCCACCAGAACGATTTCACTGTCTTGGACCGCTGTGATGCTAAGCACCTCGACATCAGCAATGGCCGCACCGTCACGTTCGTTCACACGCACGCCTTCGATTTCGACCGCGCCGGTTGCGGGAACGAGATAGCCTTTTCGCTCCTTGCCAAGAGGGTAATCCATCGTTTCACCTGCCCTCAGCGTAGCACCCACAACCCGCGCATTAGTGCGGATGGGGAGGGCCTCGTTATCATCCTCATAACCGGAGGCGAGAACCACGAAGCGACCGCTCCGTTCGCCTTTCGGGAAGGTCCGCGTGCCCCAGCTGGGCTTTTCCCCGCGACGTGTAGGCATGATCCAGATCTGGAAGATGCGCGTCTCCACGTCTTCAAGATTGTATTCGGAATGAGCGACGCCCGTGCCGGCCGACATCACTTGAACGTCGCCGGCCACCGTGCGCCCCTTGTTGCCGAGGCTATCTTCATGCGAAATCGCCCCTTCGCGAACGTAAGTTATGATCTCCATGTCGCGGTGGGGATGTTGCGGAAAGCCAGTGCGCGGAGCGATCGTGTCATCGTTCCAAACGCGCAGGTTGCCCCAGTGCATTCGATCGGGATCATGATAGTTTGCGAAACTGAAGTGATGCTTGGCATTCAGCCAACCATGGTTTTCACCGCCAAGCTGGGCAAAAGGACGAAGCTCGATCATGTCGTGTCTCCTGCTGAAAGAAGCCTGCGTGATGGCCTCCTGCGTTATGCAGTTCAGATAGATGTTGCCGCTTTTCAGAAATAGCCTGATAAAATCGACCAGACTTTTCTAAAGAGTTGAACATGGCAGATCCTGGCACTCCGACCTTCGAACAGTTGCGCACGTTCCTTGCGGTTGTGGATGGCGGCAGCTTCGCGGCAGCGGGACGCCAAATGAATCGGGCCGTCTCAGTCATCAGCTACAGCATCGCCAATCTGGAAACGCAGCTGGGGCTGCTATTGTTCGAGCGGCATGCCACACGCAAACCCGAACTGACCGCAGCAGGGCGTGCTGTGCTAGCAGAAGCGCGATTGCTGGCGCACGGCATGGAAAGCTTGCGCGCTAAGGCCAAGGGGCTGTTGGACGGGCTTGAGAGTGAGGTTGATCTAGCGGTTGATGTCATGCTTCCGGGCGGGCGCCTCGGGTCCATTCTCCGGGCATTCAGCGATCAATTTCCGACCGTATCTCTCCATCTCCATGTTGAAGCGCTGGGCGCGGTCACGGCCATGGTGCTGGAACGCAGGGCGGTCGTAGGAATCTCCGGACCGCTGGCCATGGGCGTGGAAGGTATTGAGTGGATGTCTGCCGGATCGGTTAATATGGTGCCGGTCGCTGCTCCCGATCATCCGCTGGGGCGTATGGACCGGATCGAACCGGGCGAGGGCCGCAATTATGTTCAACTCGTTCTTACTGACCGTTCTCGCTTCACCGAAGGGCAGGATTTCGGCGTGATCAGCCCGCACACTTGGCGGCTGGCGGATCTAAGCGCAAAGCATGCCCTGCTGCGAGAAGGTATCGGCTGGGGCAACATGCCGCTGCATGTGGTTCAGCCAGACCTGATGAATGGCAACTTGCGGCGGTTACATATGCCCGATCATCAGGGCGGCATTTATCGGCTTGCAGGCATTTGGCGGCGCGATACTCCCCTTGGGCCTGCTGCTTCCTGGTTATTGAACCAGTTCGTGCAGAGCGGCGAAATTGATTCAGAGGAAGAGGAGCTTGCCGATGTCTAGCACAGCATCGTTGTGGAGGCCGATGATGCCGGACGATCTCACCGCAGTGCTGGCGGTTGCAGATCAAGTGCATCCTGACTTCCCGGAAGATCTGGCTGTCTTTGCCGAACGGCAGAGCCTTTATCCCGCAGGTGCATATGTGCTGGAACGCGGGGACGAGGTTCGTGGTTATCTGCTTAGCCACCCTTGGCATTCCGGCAAGCCGCCAGCGCTGAACTGCCTGTTGGGCAAGCTCCCGGCAAACGCCGACACATTCTACATTCACGACCTGGCGCTGCTGCCTTCCGAACTGGGCACGGGTAAGGCGGGTGCCATTATCAAGCAGATCGCTGCCCATGCCAAAGCGAATGGATTTGCCACCATTAGCCTGGTGGCAGTGAACGACTCCAGTTCCTTCTGGCAGCGGTTTGGCTTCTCTGCGGATGAAAGCCCGGAAGGTTTGGCGCGGACCCGCAGTTATGGTGAGGCGGCTTGCTTGATGCGCTGTTTGTTGAACTGATGTTCATTCGCGGTCATTGAACCCACAGAATTGGCGATGGCTTGTTGATTCTTGACCTGCCTTCCGCCAAAGGCGCAGGCCATGCAAAACGCGCAGAACAGCAAGGGCGAAGCCCTTAGTTTTCAGGACATGATCCTCACACTCCACAGCTTCTGGAGCGCGCGGGGGTGTCTCATTCTTCAGCCCTATGACATGCGCATGGGCGCGGGTACGTTTCACCCGGCGACGACGCTGCGTGCGCTAGGCCCGGAACCTTGGAGCGCAGCCTATGTCCAGCCATCCCGGCGACCGACGGATGGCCGTTATGGCGAGAACCCCAATCGCCTTCAGCACTATTACCAGTATCAGGTAATCCTGAAGCCAAACCCGGCCAATCTGCAGGAACTTTACCTCGAAAGCCTTGCCGCCATCGGCATCGATCCGCTGATACATGATATCCGCTTTGTGGAGGATGATTGGGAAAGCCCGACGCTGGGCGCTTGGGGTCTCGGCTGGGAAGTGTGGTGCGATGGCATGGAAGTGACGCAGTTCACATACTTTCAGCAGGTCGGCGGATTCGATTGCAAGCCGGTTGCTGGTGAACTGACATACGGACTGGAACGCTTGGCCATGTACATTCAGGGCGTGGACAACGTCTATGACCTGAAGTTCAACGCGGCAGGCGAAACCTATGGTCGCGTGTTCCTTGAGAATGAGCGTGAGCATTCGAAATACAACTTCGAAGTGGCTGATACGGAACAACTTTTCAAAGGTTTTCAACATGCTGAAGCGGAATGCCGCCGCTGTATCGAAGCGGGCGTGCCACTCGCCGCATACGATCAGGCCATCGAGGCCAGCCATCTGTTCAATCTGCTTCAGGCACGCGGCGTGATCTCTGTGCAGGAACGCGCCAGCTACATCGGCCGGGTGCGGGATCTTGCCAAGGGATCGTGCGAGGCATGGATCAGGAAGAACGAAGCCCGCTGGGCGCAGGATTATGCGGGGTGGTCGGCATGAGCGGCGCAACACTCGATTTTCTGCTGGAACTGCGGTCAGAGGAAATTCCTGCGCGGATGCAGGCCGGTGCCCGCGCCGATCTTGAAAAGCTGTTCCGCAAGGAAATGGCTGACGCCGGCGTTACGGTTGGTGAGATCACGGTGTGGTCCACTCCGCGCCGCTTGGCATTGATCGCTCGTGGCTTGCCAACGCAGACCGAGGCTGTTCACGAGGAAACCAAAGGCCCGGCCACCAGTGCCCCCGAACAGGCGCTGGAAGGCTTCTTGCGCAAGGTAGGGCTTACCAAGGACCAGCTTGAGGTTCGCGACCTGAAAGGCAAGGATACCTACTTCGCCGTGGTCCAAAAACCCGGCCGGGCAGCACGTGATGTGTTGGCCGACGCGATTCCAGCGATCGTCCGCGCCTTTCCGTGGCCCAAGTCGATGCGCTGGGGCGCGCAGTCGCTATCTACAGAAAGCCCGCGCTGGGTTCGGCCCCTTTCCGGTATCGTCGCCATGCTGGGCGAGGATCTGGTGGAATGCGAAGTGGGCGGGGTAAAGTCCAGCTACACGACCCGGGGCCATCGCTTCCACGCTCCGGGCGAAATAACCATTGGCGGTGCCAATGACTATGCTGACAAGCTGCGGGCTTGTCACGTGATCGTCGATCATCAGGAACGTCAGAACCTGATCCGCGAAAAGGCCCACGATGCCGCAAATGCTGCGGGGCTGAAGCTGGTCGCAGACGAAGGACTGGTCATTGAGAATGCGGGGCTGACTGAATGGCCGGCGCCGTTGCTCGGCCGGTTTGACGAGGCATTCCTCGATGTTCCACCTGAAGTGATTCAGCTGACTGCCCGCGTGAACCAGAAGTATTTCGTGTGCGAGGATGGGGCGGGCAAGCTTGCCAATGCTTTCGTCTGCACGGCGAATATTCAGGCAGCCGATGGTGGTGAGGCCATCGTCGCAGGCAACCGCAAGGTGCTGGCCGCGCGGCTTTCCGATGCGCGCTTCTTCTGGGAGCAGGACCTCAAGACGTCGCTGGCCGATCAGGCGAAGAAGCTGTCGCGCATCACCTTCCACGAAAAGCTAGGCACCGTTGCCGACAAGGTGGAACGCGTTGCGAAGCTGGCGGAATGGCTGGCGAGCGAGGGCATTGTGCCGAACTGCGATCCGGCGTTGGCCCGGCATGCAGCGGAGCTTTGCAAAGCCGATCTCGTGACGGAAATGGTCGGAGAATTCCCTGAGCTTCAAGGACTTATGGGCGGATATTACGCCCGCGCCGAAGGGTTGCCCGATGCCGTGGCCGATGCGATACGCGATCACTATAAGCCGGTTGGGCAGGGTGATGATGTGCCTACCGCTCCGGTGACGGTGGCCGTGTCGCTGGCCGATAAGCTCGATACTCTCGCGAGCTTTTTCTATGAAGACATGGGGCCTACCGGTTCTAAGGATCCGTTTGCCCTTCGTCGGAGTGCGATTGGAGTCCTTGCTTTAATTGAACAAAATCAAGTTCGGCTCAGTCTTCGCAAAGCTATCGTTGCACTTGCGATGAGCGGGATGCTCTTTCCGCCGCAGTCTCTGAGTAAGCCATTTATGCGGCAGCGCCTCGATAGATTAACTGATCTTTCAGGCGCGGCTGTGATTGCTAGCATTGAGATTATTCGTGACACCCTCCTCGCGAACACTTCTGTGGATCATTCGCAGGTATATATGGCGGATGGCCTGTTGCGAGCATGCTCTAATTTGCCAGAATTCTTCGCAGACCGCCTCAAAGTGCAGCAGCGCGAAGCGGGCGTTCGCCACGACCTGATCGACGCAGTGTTCGCACTCGGCAATGAGGACGACCTTGTCCGGCTGCTTGCTCGCGTGAAGGCACTTCAGTCCTTCATGGAAACCGAGGACGGCGCCAATCTGCTGGCCGGATACAAGCGCGCCGCCAATATCCTCAAGAAGGAGGATTGGCACGGTACCGAGGGCGAAATCGCCCGTACCGGAGAGGAAGATCCGCTGGCGATGGTTGACGACCCCGATCTGAAAGCAGTGGTCGATGCCAAGATGGCGTATCGCCATGCCCGGGAACTGTCTTACACGCCGGACGCAGACGAAAAGGCGCTGATTGACGCGCTGGCTGCTGCCGGACCTAAAGCTGAAAAAGCAGTGGCAGCTGAGGACTTCTCTGCGGCCATGGCGGCGCTCGCCAGTTTGCGCGGACCGATTGACGCTTCCTACAATACAGTCACGGTCAATGACGCCGATGCAGACAAACGTAGAGCGCGGTTGGAACTGCTTGATGGCTTCCGTGCTGCAGTGCACAATGTAGCAGATTTCTCAAAAATCGAAGGCTGATTGCCTCGTTTCCAACAGTGGCTCGAGAGAGCCGGAAGAGCAGGGTAAATTA
This sequence comes from Novosphingobium sp., assembly GCA_045629505.1. Lineage (GTDB taxonomy): Bacteria > Pseudomonadota > Alphaproteobacteria > Sphingomonadales > Sphingomonadaceae > Novosphingobium. The sequence goes on along the minus strand of JAZQRJ010000030.1, from coordinate 27 downwards.
TGAGCAACCAGGTCTACACGTTCGGTG
>JAZQRJ010000029.1:0-25200 GCA_045629505.1 Novosphingobium sp. | reverse complement strand
GCCGCGCCGCGCCAGTGCCTCGGCCAAGCTGAAGCGGCGATCATCGCCTTCGCCTAGATCGAAGTAACTGAGGTTCGTTTGCCCGCCGGGGAGGCAATAGAGCGCAATGTTGGTTTGGGGCGCGCCTGTTGCCGGAGCGATGACACGCATCCCTATTTCAAACTGTTCGCCGGGCAATAGCTCACCAATCGGCAGCGTGAGTTCAAAGCGGCGGATCGCATGATCTGTCATCATGAGCAGTTGCGTTGTCCCTCTCCCTGTTTATCGATGCCTGTGCTTGAAGAAGCTTTGGGCACGTGTCCAGACGGGAGCAGGATAATGAGTGTGCGCGTGGGGCTTGGCCCGGGTTTTGGAGCGGGGCTGGCGCAGGGGCTTTGCGTTGACGACTATTGGCAGTGGATCGAGCTTTGCGAGGCTGGCGGGATCGACAGCGTTTGGTTCAGCGATCAGTTGCTGGGGGCGACGCCGGAACCGGTGGCGATGCAGGCCGCGCTGGCTGCCCGCACGCAACGGATGCGGTTTGGCGCCAGCGCGCTGGTCATGCCGTTTCGCGACCCGCTGGTTCTGGCCAAGGAGTTTGCTACGATTGATTACCTCAGTAGCGGACGCCTGCTTCCGGTCTTCGGGGTTGGCAATGGGCCAGACCCTTACTGGGCGGCGACGGGCATTCCACCGGAAGGGCGGGGCGCGCGTGCGGATGAGGGAATTGCTCTGCTTCGACTGCTGCTGGAACAGGACGAAGTGGAATTTCAAGGAAAGCATTTTCGCTATCACGGGCCAGGCGTCTCCCCGCGTCCGGTTAGGCCCATTCCGTTGTGGATCGGCGGAAATGCCCCGGCTGCGCTGCGGCGCACCGCGCGGCTGGGCGATGGCTGGCTGGGCAGCATGATCGGTCCTGCGCAGGCCGGAGAGGCGCGGCGGGGGATCGAGGCGGCCTTGAAGGAAACCGGGCGCACAATCGATACTGACCATTACGGCATGACAGTGATTGCCCGGATCGGATCGCATGAGGATCCCGCGCTTGCTGCCACGCGCAAGCGGCTTGCCGCCTCCGTGCCGCTGCGTGAAGGAACCACGGTGGATGATATTCTGGCTGTGGGTAGCTCTACCCATGTCAGCCAGCTTCTGAGGCGCTATGTGGACGAAGGCATGTCCAAGTTCGTCGTCATCCCGGTGGTGAGCGATGCTGCCGATCTCGTTGATCAGACCCGGCAACTGATCGAAAATGTGTTACCCCTCATAGAGGACCGAGTTTAGAGAATGGCTGCGGAAAAGGACGGCATGGTTTTCGTGCCCGGCGGCACTTTCGCCATGGGCAGCGATCGCTTCTATCCAGAAGAATCGCCGGTGCGGAAGGTGCGAGTGGATGCCTTCTGGATTGACGAAACCCCTGTCACCAATCGCCAGTTCGCGGCATTTGTGGAAGCAACTGGCTATCGCACCGTGGCAGAAATCGCGCCGGATCCGCGTGATTATCCCGGCATGACGACAGATATGGCGCGGGCCGGCTCACTGGTTTTTGAAAAGACGGCTGGTCCGGTAAATCTCCAAGATTACAGCCAGTGGTGGAACTTTCGCTTCGGGGCGGATTGGCGCCATCCCACCGGGCCGGACAGTTCATTGGATGGTCTGGAAGATCATCCCGTTGTTCATGTCGCCTATCCCGATGCGCTGGCCTACGCCCTGTGGGCGGGCAAGGACTTGCCAACCGAAGCCGAGTGGGAGTTCGCCGCGTGGGGTGGTCACGATGGCCAGGACTATGCCTGGGGCGATGAACTTGCGCCGGGCGGTGCAATGCTCGCGAATTATTGGCAGGGCATCTTCCCCTTTTCCAATACCCGGCTGGACGGATGGGAGCGCACTTCTCCTGTGCGATCATACGCGGCCAATGCCTATGGCCTGTTCGATATGATCGGCAACGTTTGGGAATGGACGAGCGACTGGTTTGGAATGCCGCAGCCTGCACAGAAAAAAAAGCCGTCTGCCTGTTGCACCGTCGATAATCCGCGCGGGGTGCGCAAGGGCGCAAGTTACGATCCTGCCATGCCCAACCTCAAGATCGGGCGGAAAGTGCTCAAGGGCGGATCGCATCTGTGTGCGGAAAATTACTGCCAGCGTTATCGTCCTGCTGCACGCCATCCGCAGGCCATCGAGTCATCCACCAGCCATATCGGCTTTCGCTGCGTCGCCAGGGCATAACGCTCTCGCGATTGAATGAGCGCTCATTTTGGCAGAAGGTTGACTGGGTTGGTTTCGTCGGCAACGGTGGGCCTTGAAATGAAATAACGGCCGCGACCTGAGTCGTGGTGGAAAATATCATGAGTAGGAGCTGTTTGGTGTCTGAAGAACCTTATGTCCTGATTACAGCGGATACCCATGCCGGGGGCGGGCACGCTGCTTATCGCGAGTATCTTGATCCGAAATATCGCGATCAGTTCGATGAGTGGCGGGGTGGTTATCGCAACCCGGAAACCAAGCATTATCACAATGTGAAGAAGCTGCGGAATTGGGACTACGACATCCGCACGGAAGAGCAGGACAGCCAGGGCGTGGTGGGCGAGGTTATCTACCCCAACACCGTGCCCCCATTCTGGGATAAGCCGCTGGTTATGCCGCCCAATGCGGTTCGTCCCGAAAATTACGAACTTTATCAAGCGGGTATTGACGCTCACAATCGCTGGTTGGCTGACTTTTGCGCCGAGGATCCGGTGCGCCGCGCCGGCATCGGCGTGATCCTGCCCAACGATCTTGAACGCGCGGAAAAGGATATCGAAACTTTCGCCAAGATGGGGCTGCGCGGGGGCGTTCTCCTGCCGCTGATCGCGCCCGACGCACACTGGTTGAAGCCGCTCTATGATCCGGCCTGGGACCGCGTTTATGCCGCGATTCAGGATCATGACATGGTGATGAACCAGCACACCGGTTCAGGTATTGCCGATCATGGCTCCGACCTGGTTGGGCAGGCTTTGTGGATGTCGGAAGTCCGTTGGGCAGCGCAGACGGGTATGCGCTATCTGCTGCTTAGCGGAGTGTTCGAACGCTTCCCCAAGCTTAAATACATCATCACCGAAAGCGGTTGCCGTTGGGCCGGCGAGCTTCTGGCCGATATGGACCGCATCCACAACAGCATCAAGGCGGGCGTCACCGGCGAAATCAAATACAGCGGCGAATGGGTGCTGAAGCGTAAGCCCAGTGAATATGCCCAGGACTGCATCTATTACGGCGCAAGCTTCCCCAGCAAGGCGGACCTCGATGGCATTGACGCGGTCGGCGAAGATAACGTGCTGTGGGGCAATGATTACCCCCACTATGAAGGCACGTTCCCTTACAACCTGAAATCGCTGCGGATGACCTTCAACGACATGTCGGAAGAGCGTCGCCGCAAGGTCTTGGGCCTCAACGCGGCCAAGCTCTACAAGTTCGATCTGGAAGAATTGACGAAGCGTGCTGCGAAGGTTGGTCCGAAGCCTTCCGAAGTCAACGAACCGCTGCCGTTCGATGAAATCCCTACCGATTCCTACTGCTATCTGTTCACGGACGCGCTGCGGGATCGGCAGAAGGAAGTCGCCTGAATAATAGGGGCGGAGGCTTGATGCCGCCGCCCCCAATTACATGGCGATATGGAATTACCTGACCGTAAACCGGCAGGAAGGGGGAGAGGGAATTTGGCGGACGATCCGCTCCAGCTTTATTGCGATTTTACATCGGAGTTGACTGCGCCGGGTGCGGATTTCGCTTTGGAATCCGCCGATGATCCGCACCTTCGCCAATTTGCCGGCACACAGCGCAATCTGATCCAGCTGATGGATCAGGCGCGGTCGGCATATGCTGACAGAGAGTGTCTTGAATTCCAGGGGCAAAAGCTGTCTTTCAAAGATGTGTTTGCCGCTGCTGACCGAATGGCGGGCGCGCTGCATCTGCATTACGGGATCAAGTCGGGGGACCGGGTTGGCCTTGCCATGCGCAACCGGTTTGAATGGTTCATTGCCTTTTACGCAGTCGCGCGGCTTGGTGCGATTGCGACGCTTCTGAACAGCCGGGGGGCAGCCGAAGAGCTGGCCTCCACGTCGGCCCACGTTGGTTGCAGCGTAGTAATTGCGGATGAAGAGCGATCGGAACTGCTGCGCGGGGTGTCTGATACCCCCGTGATCGGCATCGCTGATTTCGAACGTCTGGTCAGCGAAGACGTGGCGTTGCCGGATGCTGTTATTGCCGATCCGGAACCAGATGATGCTTTGCTCATCATTTTTACTTCCGGCACGACTGGCCGACCCAAGGGAGCCACTCTGACCCAGCGCAATATCTGCGCAGTGGCCCGAGAAATGCAGTTGCGGGCGGAAATTGGCCTACGCGGTGCGGCAAGGCAGTTGGGCATGGAGGTGGAGGCGTTGCGAGCCGTCATGCCTCCAACGGCACCCTCCCTGCTGATTTCGCCCCTGTTCCATATTTCCGGCGTGATGGGTGTAGTGACCAGCCTGTTGTCCGGCGGCAAAACCATCCTGATGCGCCGCTGGAACGCGGCCGACGCGCTGGACATTATCGAGAGCAATGCCGTGGCCTCGCTTTCGGGACCGAGTCTGGTCTTTGCTGACATGCTGGCGCTGCCCGAAGGTGCGCTGCGGATACGCAGTTTGCGCCTCTGCGCAGTCGCAGGGCAGGCAACGCCCGCGCGGCTTGCAGATGAATTGCGGGAGAAAGTTGACGGTATTGGTGTCTCGTCGTGCTGGGGGCAGACCGAGTGCTCGGGCGCGGCGACGACCGGCAATGGCGAGATCTTCGCGGCCTACCCTGGAACGGTCGGCCCGGCTTGCGAGCTGGTGGAAATTCGCATTGTCGACAGCGACGACCAGGAAGTAGCTACCGGAGAAATTGGCGAAATTCATGTTCGGGGCCCGACGGTGATGAAGGGCTATTGGAACGACGAGGCTGCCACTGAGAAAGCTTTGCGCGATGGCTGGCTTTGCACCGGCGATCTTGGATGGGCGGACGACAAGGGGCTGATCTACATCGCTGACAGGGCCAAGGACATGGTGATCTCCGCCGGCACCAATATCTACTGCGCAGAAGTTGAGCGTGTGCTCTCCATGCTGGAGGAGCAATGGGAAGTTGCACTGTTCGGTGTGCCCGACGATAGGCTGGGCGAGCGCGCCATTGCGGCTCTCTCTCTACGGGTCGATGCGGTTCGCGCAATTAACGAGGACATCGTGCGTGAGCATGTCCGGGCCCATTTGGCTGATTACAAAGTTCCGGCGGAAGTGCGCTTCGATCTGGGGCCGTTGCCGCGAAACGATCTCGGCAAGGTAAACAAGGCGGCGCTTGCTGCCCGCTATCACCAATTGACGCGCGAAACTGCCTGAATGGCTAGTCCGGCGTAACTCTTCATCTCTCAAAGAAAGGCCAAATCTTCATGCCCATGCCCAAGGATATCGGCATTATCGACTTGATGCTCGGCATACCCGTTTCAGGCGATAATTCTGAAATGTACGAGTTCATCAAACCAAACCTGATGGACGAGCAGAGCCGGGAAATGTTCAAGATGCCGGTCCAGTACATGTTCAAGGATATCCCGAAGACCGACGCCGATGAGGACAAGGTCAAGTGGACCGTCGAGCAGATGGACAAGAACGGCATTGAGAAGGCGATGATCGGCATCAGTGCCGCGCAGGGTTCGCGTCTTGATGCGGTCGCGCGTTATCCGGATCGCTTCCTGCTCAGCTACGAATGCAACCCGAACCGGGGCATGGATGAAGTGCGCGATATCCGGCGGATGAAGCGTGATCACAACATTGTGGCGATCACCGCGTTCCCGGCTGGTATGCACCCGCAGGTTCCGATCAACGACAAGAAGCTCTATCCCATTTACACTGCCTGCGTGGAAGAGAACCTGCCGTTTTTCTGCACCACCGGCATTGCTGGTCCACGCATTCCCAGCATGTGCCAGCGCACCGATCTGATTGAAGAAGTTGTGTGGTTCTTCCCTGAGTTGAAGTTCGTGATGCGCCACGGGGCCGAACCGTGGGATGATCTGGCTGTGAAGCTGATGCTGAAGTTCCCCAACCTCTATTACAGCACCAGCGCTTTCGCGCCCAAGCACTACCCCAAGACGATCATCAATTATGCCAACACGCGCGGCGCGGATAAGATCCTTTATGCCGGATACTTCCCGATGGGCATGAGCCTTGAGCGGATCATGTCCGACATGGAAAACGTGCCCTTCAAGGATGAAGTGTGGCCCAAGTTCCTGCGCGGCAACGCAATGAAACTGTTCGGCCTGGAGGATAAGTGACGATGGCGACGCAAGTGGCCGATCGCAGCGATATTGACGAATTTCGCGCCGAAGTTCGCCAGTGGTTGGAGGAGAACTGCCCGGCCGGTGCGCGCAATGTCCCTCACAAGATGGACAACGGCTTCTGGGGAGGCCGCAACCCGGTCTACCCCAGCGAGGATCGCAAGATCTGGTTTGAGCGTATGTCGGAGCGCGGCTGGACCGTGCCCGATTGGCCGAAGGAATATGGCGGAGGCGGGCTCGATCCGGCCCGCGCCCGTATTCTGAAGCACGAGATGCTGCGGATTGGCGCGGTTGAACCGTTGCAAAGCCTGGGCATCATGATGCTGGGCCACGCGCTGCTGAAGTTCGGCACCGAAGAACAGAAGCGGGAGCATCTGCCCAAGATTGCGCGCGGCGAAATCCGCTGGGCGCAGGGCTATTCGGAGCCGGGTGCCGGGTCTGACCTTGCGAGCCTGCAAACCCGCGGCGAAGACAAGGGCGATCATTTCCTCGTCAACGGTCAGAAGATCTGGACCACTTACGGCCACAAGGCGGATATGATCTTTGCGCTGGTTCGCACCGAACCGGACGCGCCGAAGCATCAGGGTATCAGCTTCCTGCTGATCGACATGGATCAGCCCGGCGTTAATGCCCGGCCCATCCGATTGCTCAGTGGCATCGACCATTTCTCTGAAACGTTCTTCGACAATGCCGTTGTGCCCAAGGCCAACATTGTCGGCGAACGCGGCAAGGGTTGGGACGTAGCAAAATACCTGCTTACTTTCGAACGCTCCATGATGGGGGAATCCATCGGCGCGCAGCTGGGTGAGACGATTGCCGAATCCGCTTTGCGCCTAGTCGGCAAGGAAGGACTGGCGCGCGAGCCGGGTCTGCGCCGCGAAGTTACTGAAATCATGATGGAAACCTGGGTAATCCAGATCGCGGGTGAGCGCCTGTTCGATCAGGGCAAGGCGAAGCAGATGTCGCCATTTTCGCCCAATGTACTAAAGCTATTGGGTACGGAACTGGCGGCCCGGCGGACCCGCGCATTCATGTCGCTAGGCGGGTTCGATAACCTGGCGGCGGGCGGACAAGCGCCGTTCGACTGGCTGCAGGCACCGCCCAATTGCATCGCTGGCGGATCGAATGAGGTCCAGATGAACATTCTCTCCAAGCGCGCGCTTGAACTTCCGGAGCACAAATAATGGCACTGGTCCTCAATGATGATGAGGTGATGCTGGTCGATTCCGCTCGCGGATTGCTTGATCGTGAAGCGCCCGTCAGTGCATTTCGTGCGCTACGCGATAGCGGCGATGCATTGGCGTGGAACCCGGACCTTTTCGCAAAGCTGGCGGAAAACGGACTGGTCGCGCCTAATGTGGCCGAGGACGATGGCGGAGTGGGGCTTGGCGCTGCAGCCGCCGGACTGATTATTGAACAAGCGGGCCATGTGCTTGCCGCCGCGCCGCTGCTTTCCGCTGCGATTAGCGCCAAGCTGATTGGCGGGGCAGCGAGCGATGCTCAGCGCGCCGAACTGCTGGGGTCAATCGTGGCGGGTGAGCGGGTTGTCGCGCCCGCGCTTGATGAGGCTTCTCGCCACGATCCCTCACGTCTCGATACGCAGGCGCAGAAAACCGGCGAATCTTGGGCGCTGACCGGTGCCAAGACCGCTGTGATTGATGGATACGAGGCTGACGCCTATGTCGTATCTGCCTTGGCTGACGGTGTTCCAGCGCTGTTCCTCGTAGAGAAAGGCGCGGCGGGCCTGACGGCAGAGAAGTTCGCTGCAGTGGACAGCCGCAACTATGCGAAGTTGGCCTTTGTTGGCACTCCCGCAGAGCGGCTGGGTGATGGCGATGCCAGCGCGGCCATTGCAGCCGCTCTCGATTTGGGGCGGGCGCTTCTGGCGGCAGAGCTTTTCGGCATTGCGGATGAGGCATTCGATCGCACGGTAGCGTACCTCAAAGAGCGCAAGCAGTTCGATCGCGTGATTGGTACGTTTCAGGCACTTCAACACCGGGCGGCCCGGCTTTATGCTCGGCTCGACTTGGCGAGAGGTATTGTGCTGAAGGCACTTCGGGCAATTGATGAAGGGCAGGCAGATGCCACCTGGCTGGCCAGCCTTGCCAAGGGCACGTTGACGCGCCTCACCCGCGATGTGCTGATGGAAGCAATGCAGATGCATGGCGGGATCGGCGTCACCGATGAGTTCGACGTCGGCCTGTTCGTCAAGCGCGGGCAAGCGGCAGGGGAACTGCTGGGCGACGATCACTTCCATACGGAACGGCTCGCCCGGGATCACTGGAACCTGTGATATTCTAGGGGAGCGGGATCGCCGCTCCCTATACTTCTCAGATGCGCGCAAAACCCCGTGCGGAAACCGACGGAATGTCATTGAACGATACTACGCCCGGTTTTGCCGCGACGACGCCGGGAATGGCATTTAGCGCGGGCATCGCCGTGATGATCATGCCAAATCCCATGAAATCCGGCTCATCCCAATCAGCGGGCGGCATCAGTGTCATATGATTGCGGATGGTAGGGCGGCCGTCCACTTCCATCAGATATCCGTGGCGGACTTCAAAGTCGTTGGTCCAGTTCTTGCCCTTGAGCCACTGGGTGCGCAGGACGATCAGATCCTTGCCATTTACCCAACCGCGCCAACGGGCATCCACTGCGGTGACGGTGCCTTTGGGAATTGTGGCGTAGCCCAGCTCATTGGTTTCAGTCGCCGGATAGGCGTCCATGTCGAAAGTGATTTCGTCCAGTGTGACGCCCAGCCCTTCGGCCATGACCTCCACCGCGTCCGAGAACACGGATGTCGCTTCCTTGGCTTCGGGCACCAGCGTAGGATCGTCCAGCGCTTTGCCGTAGCCAACTTTGACCTCTGTCTCCCAGCTGTCGTAGTCGGTGCAGTCCACCGCTTCGACGACGCGGACCTGATCAACCCGGTCGCACACCTGGGTCAGCGATTGGGCTAGGATATTGGCGAATCCTGGGTTCATGCCGGAGCCATAGAGCGAAGCGCCGCCGCGGACGCCGGCATCATGAAGTCGTTGCCGCACGTCTGGTCCGTAATGGCTGCCAGTGATGATCGCAGCGGTAGTGACGACATTGACGCCGCCTTCCAGCAACCGCGCCAGATCGTCGAAATCGGGAAACTGCGGGGTATAGACGCAGGCATCGGGCTTCAGCGCGATCAGCGCATCGATGTCATTAGTGGCTTTCACCCCTGTCGGCGTGTCCAGACCGGCCAATTCGGCCGCGTCTACGCCGGATTTTGAATCGCTATAGGCATACACGCCCACAAGTTTATATTCCGGATTTGCGATCAATGCGCGCAGCGAACGCAGGCCCACATTGCCCGTGGTCCACTGAATTACCCGATAAGGCATGTATCCTCTCCCTTGTGTTGTTCTTGTTGGTTCGATGCAGCATGCCAGCTGGCATCAGGGATTGCCATTGTTGAGTTGCTGGATAATGATATAGCTCAATACACGGAGCCAGTTGAATTGTGACCGTCGCCCTTGTTACCCACGCAGCTTGCCTAAAGCACGATCCGGGTCCCGGCCATCCTGAGAGGATCGATCGATTGCGCGCGGTATTGCAAGCTCTCGCGGATCCGGCTCTCCCCCAACTGTTGCGCGAAGAGGCGCCCGCTGCGTCGCTGGAGCAGCTTCTGGCGGTACATGATCGTCCATACGTTGAGCGAATATTGGCGATGGACTTGGCCGAAGGACAAAGAGTTGCCATCGATGGCGATACCTATGTCGGCCCTGGCAGTATCGAGGCGGCGTTGCATGCGGCCGGCGGTGCTGTACGCGGTGTTGATCTGGTGATGGAAGGCGGCGCAGATACAGCGTTCGTGGCGGTTCGCCCACCCGGGCACCATGCTGAGCCGGATCGCGCCATGGGCTTTTGCTTGTTCAATAATATCGCGATTGCTGCCCAACATGCTCGCAACCGTTGGGGGCTGAAGCGCATAGCCGTGGCGGATTTTGACGTCCATCATGGCAACGGTACGCAGGCATCGTTCTGGGACGATGCGGATCTGCTGTTCGTTTCCAGCCATCAGAGCCCGCTCTATCCCGGTACGGGGCTGCGTGCAGAGCAGGGCGGTGCTAACAATATTGCTAATGCGCCTTTGCCGCCCGGTGCTGGGTCGAAAGAGTTTCGCACCGTGTGGGAGCGCGAACTGCTGCCCGCCATTGATGATTTCGCGCCAGAGTTTCTGCTTATTTCGGCCGGTTTTGACGGGCATCGCGATGATCCATTGGCGCAGTTCCTGCTGAATGAAGCCGATTTTGAATGGTTGACGGACGAACTGGTCGCGCTGGCGATAAAGCACTGCGCCGGGAAGGTCGTTTCACTGCTGGAAGGCGGCTATGATCTAGCCGTCCTTGCCCAATGTACGAAATCTCATGTCCGATCGCTTGGCAGCGCGCGGAGGCACACCCATGTTCTGTCGAACGATGTTGCAGTGCGATAAACTGAAATCTGCTTTATGCCGGTTGATTGCCTGACGACAGATTTCGATAATTGTTTTGCCTTTTTGCCTTCGTATTGCTGGACACGCCCCGAACAAGGCGCGAAATGCGTGCGCGAGATTTGAGTTAGGAGTTATCACATTGGAGGTCGTACGGGGGGATTCTGCTGTCGACGTTGCAGCGCAAGCGCTGCGCGAAATCGCATTGCAAAAGAACGATGGCGACTTTCTGGGTTCCGAAGATGATCTGGTCGCAAGGCTGAAGGTCAGTAAGCCAACGCTGCGGCAGGCATCTGCTCGGGTCGCGCAGGAGCACTTGATCAAGGTACGGCGCGGCGTGGGGGGGGGCTATTTCGCTCGCAAGCCGGGCAGCCTCAGCGTCAGCCGCATCGCGGCCGTTTATCTGCGTTCGCGCAATGCAAATTACTGTGAACTCACGTTTATTACACCAATGTTCTATGCCGAACTGGCCAAGCTGGCAGCAGCCAACCCCAATCTGCACTATGTTGGCCGCTTGCGCGAATTTGCAGAACGCGATGAAGCCACCGTCGATCCTCACGATATGAACGGCTACCGCGATTTCATGCGGAGCGAGCGCGAATTCATCAGCTTCCTGGCGGAAATGGCCGGGAACAATGTGCTTCAGCTCATGATCGAAATCACTGCCGACTTTTCCGCCAATGCGCCTCGCAATGATGAGGAAATGCTGCGCCACATGGATATGCAGGCCTATCGGCGCCTGCGCGCGCGCCTGGCACGGGCCATCGCCAACGGGGACGGCGATATTGCGGAACTGCTTAGCCGCCGTTGCACAGACCGGATGTGCGAATGGATGCGCGCCGGTTTGAAAGACCAATCTTTCGAAGTGGATCAGATGAAGGGCGCATAGCGCCGCGCGTTCGCACGGCGCTATTTCCCCCTTTTAGCTGTCAGCTCTGGTCAATTCACCTTGGCGATCACTTCCTCTCCGAACCACTGGAGGTTTTCCAAAAAGGCGGAGAGGCTGGGGTGGGGAAGACCAACGGTCGCCCATTCGATGCCCATTTCCTGATTCTTCGCATAGGCATCGATCAATGCGCTGGCGTAGCCGGGATCGCCGGGTTTGCCCTTGTTAGGATGGATCGTACCCATGCAGATCGTTAGCGGCTTGGTGCGGCCGATCGATTCTCCGTACTCCCGGGCGTAATCGATCTTTTCCTGCAACTGCTCATAATTAGCCAGATCGACCGAGCGGGTCGTTTTGGTGAGTAGGCCTTCCGCGGGGAATGGGCACCAGCCATCGCACAGTTCGACCGCGCGGCGGATGGCCGCCTTGGCGTTGCCGCCTGCCCAGACTGGAATACCTTCCTTGCGTGCTGGCAGGGGCCGGATCACCGTGTCACGCGCAAAGAAACGTGGGCTTTCGTAGTGAACCACTTCGCCAGCCCATGCCTGCTGCATGATCTTCAGCGATTCGGTAGTGATTTCTCCGCGATCTTCGAACTCCACGCCGACGGCTGCATATTCCGGCTTGGAATAGCCGGTGCCGATGCCAAGGATGACGCGCCCGCCCGAAAGAGCGTCCAGCGAGGCCACTGATTTTGCGACCACGAAGGGGTTGCGATAGGCCAGAACCAGAATGTGAGTGTGGAGCTGCAGCGTCTTGGTTGCGGCCCCTGCTACGGAAAGCACCACGAATGGATCAAGCGTGGCATGCCCGCCACCGGCCAGCCAGCGGCTGCTGGGTGCGGGATGGTCGGTCACATAAGTGGCGCTGAATCCGGCGGCTTCCATGGCTTCCGCCATTTTCATCACGGCTTCGTTTGTGTTGAATTCAACTGTGTTGTCGTCGAAATCTATGGGCAGATCGCACGAAAACTTCATCTTGTTTTGTCCTTTCAGTGGCGTGCCTCTCCAGGCTCAATACCCTCCGCATTGCACGAGTGGCCGGCTATGCCAATCCCACCGCTTGCAAGACGCTGCTCGTGAAACCGGGCATCGCCCCTGCGGCATTCCTTCTGGTATTTCATCGCTTCCACGCGCATAGCGGAGTGAAAGAAAACAAACAGTCTGTTTGAGAGGGGAAAGCCTGTGTTCGATACGATCATTCGCGGTGCCACAGTTGTTGACGGTAGCGGGTCGGAAGGCTTCACCGCCGATGTGGCGATTGCCGACGGCACGATTGTCGAAATTGGCAAGGTTTCCGGTCAGGCTCGCCGCGTGATCGATGCCAACGGCGCGCTGCTGACGCCCGGTTTTATCGACATTCACACCCATTATGACGGTCAGTTCGTTTGGGACGAGGAACTGGAGCCCAGCTTCTCCAACGGCACAACCACGGCCATTGCGGGCAACTGCGGCGTCGGATTTGCTCCGGTGCGCGAACAGATGCGCAAGCCGCTGATCGAGCTGATGGAGGGTGTCGAGGAAATTCCGGGCATCGTATTGGAAGAAGGGCTGGATTGGCAGTGGACGAGCTTCCCTGACTATCTGGACCGGATTGAACGCAACCGCTTCACGATGGATGTCGCCACCCATTTGCCGCACGCCCCGCTGCGTGTGTTCGTGATGGGTGAACGTGCTCTCAATCACGAGCCCGCTACGCCTGAAGATATTGAGCAGATGAAGCAACACGTGCGCGCTTCCATGGCCGCGGGAGCGATTGGCGTTTCCGGCTCCCGAATCCTTGAGCATCGCTCCAGCACCGGCGAGCATGTGCCCGGCACTTTTGCCGAAGAAGCAGAGATGCTGGGCCTTGCCAGCGCAATGGGCGAAAGCGGGCGGGGCGTGTTTCAGGTCGTCCCGCTTGGCGCGGGTGGCAGCAGCGGCGGCACGCCTGCCAGTTGGGAAGAACGGATGAGCGAGCATCGCCGGATTGAGCGCATTGCCGAGGCTTCTGGACGGCCGGTCACTTACCTGCTCCATTCCTACGACCATGCGCCGAACGAGTATGCGGAACTGATCGCGGAATCAGACAAGGCACGCGAACGTGGACTTGAAATCGTGCCGCAGGTGGCAGCGCGCGGGCTGGGGCTGGTGCTCGGCCTCGATTCCATGCACTTGTTCAAGGCCAAGCCGTCGTACAAGGAAATTGAACGCCTGCCTCGTGCTGAACGTGCACGTGCAATGCGGGAGCCCGATCGGCGTCGCCGTATCCTTGATGAAGCGGGTGATGGCACTGATCCGGCGATCGAACGCCGGATCGCCAATTTCGGCCGCGCGCTGGAAACCTATTATGTTATCGATCAGGCACTGGATTATGAGCCGGACGAGAGTGCACGGCTGGATGTGATCGCGGCCCGGACCGGGCGGACGATGATGGAAGTCTTTTACGACACCATCACCGAAGCAGACGGCCGCAATGTCGTCGTCAAGTTCATCATGAACTATACGCAGGGCGGGCTGGATTCGGCATATGAAATGCTGCGGCATCCCGGCACCGTAAGTGGTCTTGGTGATGGCGGCGCCCATCTCCAGCTCATCTGCGATTCGGCGATGACCACGTTCCACCTCAGCTTCTGGGCGCGCGATCGCAAGCGCGGGCCAAAGCTGCCCATCGAGATGATGGTCAACAAGCTGACCGGCAAGCCTGCGGGCCTTTATGGTCTTTCGGATCGCGGGCTGATCGCGGTGGGCAAGCGGGCAGACATCAACCTCATCGATTTTGACAACATCGGCAATGAACAGCCGGAGATGTTCTTCGATCTACCCAAGGGCGGTGGCCGCCTCCTGCAGCATGGCAGGGGCTATCTGGCCACGATGGTGGGGGGCGTGCTGACACGCGAAAATGACACCGCCACTGGCGCAAGGCCGGGCAGGCTGGTGCGTGGGGGTGCGGGACGGGGCTGACCATCCCGGACGGTTCATCGCAATCATGCTTGCGGGATCGTCCCGGCGGGATACGGTGACCGCAAGAGAACAAAAATTACTGGAGAGGGCTGAGCTATGGCTGCGCAATATGATCTGGTCGTGCGGAACGGCACTATCGTCGATGGCACCGGCGCAGAACGATTCAAGGGCGATGTCGCCGTTCTGGATGGCAAGATCGCAGCAATAGGCGATGTGGCAGGCGGTGGCCGACAAGAAATCGATGCCACCGGACGGGTCGTTACTCCGGGCTTCGTTGATATCCATACTCACTACGATGGGCACGCAACCTGGACCAACCAGCTGCAGCCTTCATCCCAGCATGGCGTGACAACCGTGCTTGCTGGCAACTGCGGCGTCGGCTTCGCCCCGTGCAAGCAGGAAGATCGTGATCGCCTAGTCGCGCTGATGGAAGGCGTGGAAGATATTCCCGAACCCGTGATGACGGCGGGCCTGCCATGGAACTGGGAAAGCTTCCCCGAATATCTCGACAGTCTGGATGGACGCCCCTTCGATATCGAAATAGCGACGCAAGTTCCGCATGCGCCGTTGCGCGTTTACGTGATGGGCGATCGTGCCGCAGGGAAGGACCCGGCGACGGCTGAGGACATCCAACACATGGCAAGGCTGGCTTGTGAGGCAGTGGAGGCTGGGGCGCTGGGCTTTTCCACGTCACGCAGTCTCAACCACAAGGCCAACGACGGCACGATTACTTACAGTTATGCCGCTGCTTCCGATGAGCTTGCGGGCATTGCGCGCGGCGTGGCCGAAAGCGGCAAGGGCGTGCTCCAGTTCATCTCGGACTTTGACGATGTAGATTCTGAATTCGCCATAGTGGAACGCATGGTAGCGGAATCGGGCCGCCCGCTCTCACTATCACTACTGCAAAGTTCGCAAGGGCCAGCGGATCGCTGGCGTCATGTGCTGGACCGGATTGAGGCGGCGCGTGCCAACGGCGCTCCGATCAGAGCTCAGATCAGCGGCCGACCTATCGGGCTGATTATGGCGCTTGATTTCAACCGGCATCCCTTTGTGTCCTGCCCGTCCTTCGCTGAGGTTGCCCAACTGGATAGCGCGGCGCGGCTGGCTGCACTGCGCGATCCGCAGCGCAAGCAAAACATTCTGGATGAATATGCCAGGATCAGCGCGGCAGGCACGATGCCGCTCGCCAACTTCGCGAACATGTATGAGATGGATGAACGGCCAAACTATGAGCCGACGGCAGAGGAAAGCCTTGCCGCTCGCGCCTCTCGCCAGGGCAAGACGGCGTTCGAAATCGCTTATGACGTGCTCGTGGATGGCTCGGGCGTGATCTATTACCCTGCGGCCAATTTCCGCGATAACAGCATAGAGCCGATCCGCGCGATGCTGGATCATGAAGCGACGACCTTTGGCCTTGGCGACGGCGGCGCACATTGCGGAATGATTTGCGATGCCAGCTTGCCGACATACTATCTGGAGCGCTGGCTTGGTGACGATGCAGGTACCGACAAGGGCCGTATGTCGCTTGAGCGGTTGATCAAACGTTTGACGATGGACACCGCCGATCTCGTCGGTCTGGGGGATCGCGGTGAAATCCGGGTTGGTCTGCGCGCCGATCTCAACGTGATCGATCTCGACAATGTCACGCTGATGAAGCCGGAGGTGGTTGCCGACCTGCCCAATGGGGCCAGGCGCCTCGGTCAGCGCGCCAACGGCTATGACGCTACCATCGTAGGCGGCGTCGTTACCTATCGTAATGGTGAGCATACCGGCGCACTTCCGGGCCGTCTGGTACGGGGGGCAAGACCCCGGGCAGCCTGAACCTATGCGACCAAGATAATAACGTAACTCGGGAGAAATTGAATGGCGTCGGTAACTTCGCTGAGAACGCAGTCTTTGACCACGCGCGAACTGCTGAAGGACATCAAGGTGATCGATGTGGATACTCACATCAGCGAACCGCATGATCTTTGGACTTCGCGCGCTTCCCAGAAGTTCAAAGACCGCGTGCCGCGCATGGTCGGCGACGGAGAGGAACGCCAGTGGGTAATCGGTGACGGGGAGTTTCTGGCGAACCGCAATGCCGTTTCCGCCATCCGCAAGGATGGTTTCAAATCGCGGGGCATGGAGTTCCAGCAATGGGAAATTCCGGATGTGATGGAGGCTTCGTGGAACGCGGCAAAGCGCGTCGAGATGATGGACGAGCAGGGCATCCATGCGCAGATTGCCTATCCCAATGCGTTGGGATTTGGCGGTCAACGCGCGATGAAGGTAGACCCGGAATTGCGGCTGGAAAGCATCCGTATCTATAACGATGCAATGGCCGATATGCAGAGAGAGTCGGGCAACAGAATTCTTCCCATGTCGCTCCTGCCGTGGTGGGATCTGGACCTCAGCGTTGCCGAGCTGGAACGCTGCGCGAAGATGGGCCTGAAGGGCATAAACATTAATCCCAACCCCAACGAGCATGGCATGCCTTCATTGGGCGAGCCTTACTGGGATCGCCTGTGGGAAGCGTGCATACATCATTCGCAGCCGGTGAACTTCCACATCGGTGCGTCGGATTCGTCTACTTCGTTCTTCAATTCCGGCACGTGGCCAGAGCGTGACGCCAATCAGAAGCTGGCGTTCGCAGGTGTTCTGCTGTTCATTTACAACCTTCAGGTCGTCGGCAACTTGCTAATGTCGGACATGCTGAAGAAGTTTCCGCAGCTTAACATCGTCTCGGTTGAAAGCGGCGCGGGCTGGGTTCCCTACCTTCTGGAAGCGCTCGATTACATGAGCGGGGAGGCCGGGGTAAGTTATGAGCCGAGCCTGCGTGAAAGGTTCAAGCGCAGCGTCAGCGCCTGCGTATTCTTTGAGCGGGAGAACATCGTCGAAACGATCCGCCTTGTGGGCGAGGATAACATCATGTTCGAAACCGACTTCCCGCATCCGGCCTGCCTCTATCCCAACGGGCTGGATTATCTGGCCGATGCGATCGCGCGGATGACGGAACAGGAACGCTTCAAGGTGTTCAGCGGTAACGCGGCGCGGATTTATAACATCGATATCAGTTGATTGAGGGGCGATGGCGCTATGGAGTGATCCGAGCGCCATTCCAAGTCGTGCTGATCTTGCTCAGTTGATAGCGCCTGCCGCCTTCAACGCCTCGATATCTTCCCATTCCAGGCCATATTCCATCAGCACTTCCTCGGTGTTTTCACCGTGCTGCGGGGCGCGGCGTTGTTGCAGTGGCTGATTGTCCACTTGTGCCGGGCTGGACGCTATCGGGTAGGTCTTCCCGTCGCCGTGGATGTGAGTGACATAGCCGTTCGCTACAACTTGCGGATCGGCAAAGGCTTCTGCGGATGTCTGCACTAGTGACCATGGCACGGGACACCGCTGAAACCGGGGTAGCCAGGACGCAAGATCCTGTTTTGCGAACGCTACGTCCAGAGCAGCGATACATTCACGAACATTGGCGAGGCGCAGTTCCCCTGTGGCGAACCGTTCATCAGTCACCAGTTCAGGCGCTTCGAGAATGTCGCACAGTTCCGCCCAGTTCTTCTCGGTTTGCACACCTGCCATATAGATCTGGCGACCATCTTTGGTCGCATATGCCGTGACGAGCGGGTTGCGTTGCTCAGCGTGGCTGTAACGGGGAATCGTCTCAATGCCATAGAGTTCGCAGGCGAGGATTGACGGGCCGTTCATCCAAACGCCGGTTGACAGCAGCGAGACGTCTATCAGCGCGCCCTTGCCGGTCTTTTCCCGGCGATAGAGTGCGGCGGAAAGCGCTCCCGCCAAGGCAGCACCCGAAGCCACATCGCCCATCGCAGGGCCGGGTTGGGGAATGAACTCGCCCGCAACGACGGCAATTGAATGAGCGATCCCGCTGCGCGACCAGAAGTCGGTATGGTCGAAGCCACCTGCATGTGCTTCCGGGCCACTGGCCCCATGACCGCTTGCGCGGCCATAGACGATGCGCGGGTTGATCTTGACGATCTGCTCATAATCCAGCCCGAAGCGCGCGCGGGCGCCCGGCAGCAGGTTGGTGAGGAACACGTCTGCCTTTTCCAATAGGCGATAAAGCGTCTCCTGGCCTCCATCGCTGGAAACGTCGATGCAGATGCAGCGCTTACCGCGGTTGAGGTTCTCCCACATGAAAGCCACACCGGGGTCGATATCGGGCAGCCCGGCAATGATATTCTTGCCCATCATAGGGTCGGCTTTGTCTGGCCACGATCTTGACCACGTCAGCGCCCCAGTCGGACAGGACAGCGGCGCACGCCGGGGCGAAGGCATACATCGACAGTTCAATGACCTTCACGCCTTCCAGCAAATCGTAAGGCAAGTGCAGATTCCTCTCTTTATTGTGGGCACCAGTGCGACGGCCTCAGCCCCAGTAACGAGCGCGCAGTTCCTTCTTGTAGAGCTTGCCGGTTTCCGCGCGCGGAAGTTCCCGTTCAAAGTCGATGCTTCGCGGGCACTTCACATCGGCCAAGCGTTCTCGGCACCATGCGATAAGCTCGGCCTCCATGCCTGTGCCGACTTCATCCCATCGGCTGGGCTGGATCACGGCCTTAACTTCCTCCCCGAATTCGGGATGGGGAACGCCAAACACGGCCGCATCGTGCACAGCCGGGTGCATCAGCAGCAGGTCTTCGATCTCCTGCGGATAGATATTCACGCCGCCGGAAATAATCATGAAGTCCTTGCGATCCGCCAGATAAAGATAGCCATCCTCATCCAGCCGCCCGACATCGCCCATTGTCGTCCAATCCGGATGCTGGGGATTGCGGGATGAAGCCGTCTTGGCCGGATCGTTATGGTATTCGAAGGCGCGCCCTTCGCTTACGTAGATCGTGCCCACTTCGCCAACGGGCAATTCGTCGCCCTGGTCGTCGCAGATGCGGATATTACCGATGACAGGACGGCCGACCGATCCCGGATGGGCAAGCCATTCCTCGCTGCTCAGCTTCACGAAGAGGTTGCCTTCCGAACCGGCGTAGAATTCCTCGACCACTGGCCCCAGCCATTCAATCATCTGATGCTTGACCGGAACCGGGCAAGGCGCAGCCGCATGAATGACTTGGGAAAGGGAGGAAAGGTCGTAACGCCCGCGCGCTTCATCAGGCAGGCGAAGCAGGCGGATGAACATCGTTGGCACCATCTGCGTTGAGCTGACGCGGTATTGCTCGATTGTGGCGAGCAGTTTTTCCGGATCGAACTTCCTCATAATCACCACAGTCCCGCCCAGGCAGTGGACGGTGACCGAAAAGCCGAGCGGTGCCGAATGATAGAGCGGCGCGGGTGAGAGATAGACAGTGTCCTGATCAAATCGGAAGAACGCCTGAAACATAGTTGCACCGGGGTTTACTTGAACCGGCGGGCCGCCCGGGCTTGGAAGGCGGATGCCCTTTGGCCGCCCCGTTGTGCCGGAGGAATAGAACATGCGCGTGCCCAATTCCTCATCAGCCACCGGCGTGGAGGGCGCACCTTCGCACAAGGCGTTCCACGATTGCAGGCCGGGAAGCCTGCCGATCGCGACAATCCGCTCGAGCCCGGGCAATTCCGCGGATTTTGCGGAAAGGTCTTTTGCCGTATCTGCCAGTGCTTCGCCGATCAAAAGCAGCGCCGCACCGCTATCGTTGACGATATAGGCGATCTCGTCTGCCTTCAGGCGGGACGAAACGAGCACCAGTTCCAGCCCCGTGCGCTGCGCGGCCCAGACCACGTCGAAATACTCCAGCCGGTTTTCGCATACGAGAGCGATCGTGCGGCGGTTGCCCATTCCCAGCGAACGCAGGGCATGGGCGGCGCGATTGGCGCGTTCCTCCATGTCCCGATAAGTGATTGTCTCGCCCGTTTCAGCAAGGATCAGGGCGGGTTTATCCGGCGTGCTTTCGGCATGGAGTCGTGGATGCATTGCGGTTCGGCTTCCTCATTGGTCCCTGGGTGTGCTCTTGCGGCAGTTATTGGAACAGCATGACCTGAACGTCGCGATCTCCCCTGTATGGATGGCGGCCATGTGCGGTCAGCTTGTTGTCCAGCAGCATTACGTCACCCGGTTGCCAGGCGAAGGCGATCTTGCGCGTTTCCAGCCTTTCGCGGAGGATGCGATAATCCTCGTCGGTGACCGGATGGCCATTGCCGAACCGCACCGAGTAGGGCCACGGGGTGTGGTTGCCGTAGTGCTGGAACAGCAGGTTGTATCGCTCTTCACCAATGTTCGCGGCGTTCTGGATCTGAGAGTTCAGTTGGTTGAAATAGAGCTTGTCGCCGGTCTCAGGATGTACGGTGACAGCGGGCGTACGGTTCCAGAAGGTTAGGCTGCCGTCATCATTCCATTGATACCCGGTGCCGCGTTCCTCCAACTGAGCAGAGACTGCTGCCCGATCTTCGCTGTCAAACCAGTATTGCCAGCTTGCGTGGCGCAGTTCGGGCAATGCGCGCCAGTCGTCCACGTCCTGAGAACGCAGATTACGGACATATTCCGCGTCCTCTTCCTCAAACTTCCGGCGCAGGTCGTCTGGCAATTCTTCCAGAAATCCGCGCATGTCGCAGATCACAGTTTCGCCGCCCTCATCCGGTGCAACCTTACAGAAAAAGGCCAGCGCGCGCGGGTTTGCCGGCATGTAGGACATTTCCTGATGCAGCTGGATATAGACTTCCGGCGGCGTGCGGGTCGCCTCCATCGCATTGCCCTTGATCGCCTTGCGATTGGAGGTGCCGCCTGCATACCCCGCTGCATAAGGTTCAAAGTCGCGCATCATGGCGAGGAATTCGTCGGTGTCGGCCACGGGAAAACCGCGCCAGACAATCGCGCCGAACAAAAGTAGCGCTTGCTCAATCGCGTCGTGATTGTCTGCCATCCAAGCGGTGACTGCACCCATATCTGTGCGCAGCTTATCATCCGCTGGCTCGATCCAGAGAGGTGGGGAGCCAGGAAACGGCTCGCTGAAGCGGACATGGCCGGAGAACAGTTTGCTGGCCCGTGCGAGCCGGCCAGATGCCTGGATCTGCAGTTGCGTAGTCATGTTCGCCTGCTCCCTCTTTTGCGGATGCCAGTCCGTTTAGACGACCTCAGCGTCGATCTTGCGTTCGATCAGAACCTTCGTCCCGTCGAGCGACATGGTCGAACGGCCGATCTCATCAAGGTACTTGTATGACCATGCGATCATCGCCGTGACTTCCTGCGGGGGCTCGGACACGAGCGCGAGTGCGGCCTCGGCAATCTGTTCCTCTATCTCCACCGCGGGGTGATTGGGGGCGAAATCAAGCCCGAGATTGTCGAGACCGGGCGTGTAGACTGCGCCGACCGGAGCCACGAGATTGACCGCAATGTTATGGCCGTAAAGTTCCGCCGCCAGCCCCTGAGTAAAACGGTGCACGCCAGCTTTCAGCGATGCGTAGAGCGCGTCATGGCCGAAGTAGCCCAGGTGCTTGTCATAAGGCTGCGTCGGCAATTTGACGACCGAGCTTGAACCGAGGTTGAGAATCCATCCTTCACCCTTCGCCTTCATCCCAGGCACCAGCAAGTTGCACAAGTGGACCATGCTTTCATAATACATGCCGATGGTCTGATGGATCTCATCATAGCTGTATTCATCAATGAATTTGTACACTGGGGTTCCGGCGTTATTGACGA
Organism: Novosphingobium sp.; assembly: GCA_045629505.1. Taxonomy (GTDB): domain Bacteria; phylum Pseudomonadota; class Alphaproteobacteria; order Sphingomonadales; family Sphingomonadaceae; genus Novosphingobium. The sequence continues at coordinate 2,985 of JAZQRJ010000029.1, read as the reverse complement.
GGATGTCAATGTTGCCGACGCTATCCGCGCAGGCTTTCACGAACTCCTCACGACTACCGCGATCGGCAACGTCCAGCTTGATGGGCGTTGCAGTGCCGCCGAATGCGCGGATCGTTTCGGCAACATCATGAATGGTGCCGCTGAAGCCCGCCGTCGGCTTGTCCACGCTGCGGGCCGCCAGAACGACATGCGCGCCTGCCGAAGCGAGCCGGGTGGCGATCGCCTTGCCGATTCCGCGGCTGGCTCCGGTCACGACCGCGTTTTTTCCAGCAAGCGGTTTGGCAACAGTACTCATCAATAATCCTCCGGTGTTATGTATTTCAGGCGTCACGACGGCGCAAAAGCTGGCCCGGCAGTGCGCCGGTGTGCTCGCCGTCTTCGATCAGGACATCGCCAGCCACTAGGGTCGCCTTCATGCCGTTTGCCTTCTGCGAAAGGCGGCGCGCCCCCATCGGCAGATCGTGCACAATTTCCGGCATTTGTGGGCCGAATGTCTGCGGATCGAATATGTTGATGTCGGCAACCATGCCTTCGCGCAACACGCCGCGATCTGCAAAGCCCCATGCCTGCGCCGGGCGGCTGGTGATCATCTGCACGCATTCGGGCAATGGAATCAGGCCCTTTTCGCGCCAGAAATAGGCGATCAGGTGGCTCTGGATCGAAGAGTCCGCAATCTGGCTAACATGCGCGCCGGAATCGGAGAACGTCATCGCCGTGCTTGGGTGGCGCATCATTTCCACGAGGTCTTCCTCGGTGGCAGTCGTGATCGGTTGCATGAACATGGCGTCCAGCCCGCTTTCGATCACGATATCCAGAACGACTTCCGCTGGATGCTTGCCAATGCCCGCTGCGACGTCAGCCAGATTGCGCCAGGGCGGCGTAACTTTGTCGTAGATGTAGAACTTGTTCCAATCTGGCGGCGGCGCTTCCGCCCCGGCTGCGAAGGGATACTTCCCTTCCTTGATTGCTTCGATCAGCGCGGCGCGCGTGGCCGGGTCTTTCAGCCCGGCCAGCTGCACTTCCAGAGGCTTCTGGCGAAATTCCTTCCAGACAGGCAGTCCATCGAACGGGGTGGCTGAACGGGACGAGGTCAACGTCGTGACGCCGCGGCTGTGCGTTTGGCCGATCATCCGGCCACCGGCGTTGGCGACCTGCTCCATATAGTCGATCTGCTTGCGCCACAATGTCCCCATGACGCCGAACGTGGTCATGACTTTCGTTTCGATCGCGAGATTGCTGAGCCATTGGTAGAAGTCATCAAACCCGGGGGAATCAGGCGCATGCCTTTCCTGCGCCAGCTCAAAGGCCGCGCCGCGTCTGCCCTGCAACAGCCGGACAAGTTCCTCCACTTCCTGCCGAGTGGCCAGGCGAGAGGCAACCGGGCGGCCGTCTGCTGTCAGGTGTGCATTGGTGCGCGAGGTTGAAAAGCCCATAGCACCGGCGTCGAGCGCACGCCGCAATTCACCCTTCATCGCGGCAAGATCGTTCTGGTTCGCTTCCTCCTCGAACGCCCGCTCACCCATCGCCCAAGTACGCAGGGCAGAGTGCCCGACATATGCGGAATAGTTTATGCCTTTGGGCAGGGCATCGACGACATCGAGGTATTCTTCAAAGCTCTGCCATTTCCAGTCCATGCCTGCTGCCATGGCATCGGGAGAGATGTCTTCCGCCCTCTCCAGATTGCGAACCACGTAAGCTTCCTCACCCGATCGAACCGGCGCCACCGAAAAGCCGCAGTTGCCCATGACCACTGTGGTGATGCCATGCCAACACGAGTTGCGACCGAGTGGATCCCAGTTGATCTGCGCGTCCATATGGGTGTGACCGTCAATGAAGCCGGGGGTGACGGCATGCCCTTCTGCGTCGATCTCGCGATCACCGCCCGTAGCGATCTTGCCAATCTCTGCGATCTTTCCGCCCGCGATGCCGATATCTGCAACAAATCCCTCTGCGCCCGTGCCATCGATGACAAGACCATTGCGAATGACTGTATCCAGACCGCTCATAGCGATAATCCTCTCCGTCCGTCTGTGTGCGGCTATTCGTTGTTTTGGGCGATGCGAGCGCGCATAATTATTGATTGGATTGTTTCGCGCTTTGCCCTGCTTGGCAAGGGTGCAATTATTTGAGCGCGCCCCCCTCGCTGGCTGCGAATATTGCACATCACGCGTTGCATAATGGGTCGCTAGCGCCTTATGGGGTTGTAACGCCCAATGGATTCCGGATCCCTTTGCGCCAGTTTATGGACGTCGATTGTGCTTCTATGCAGAGGCGCATCAAGCGGTTATCGGCCCTTGGCAATGATGTGAAAGGCAGAGAGCACGAATGGCATATCCAAGGAACATCCCCGTCATCGATCTGATGATGAACATCCCCACCGATGAACATAATCAGGCTGGCTATGAGGCTATGGCTTCAATGCAGCGCGACCCGCCGGGGCCCAGCACGGTAATGCCTGCCGGTTACATGTTCCGCAACGTCCCCAGCATTGGCAGCGATCCCGCGTTTTTCGTGCAGAACATGGTTGCCGAGCTCGATAAGTATAACATCGAACGGGCGATGATCCCGCTGGGCAATGCTGATTTTTATCCGGAAGTGCTGACGACTTATTCTGATCGCTTCTTCACGTCGGTCACGATCAATCCGTTCCTTGGCATGGAGGAAGTCCGCCGCGTTCGCCGCGCTGTGAAAGAACAGGGATCAAAGGCGATCACCTATTTCCCGGCTGCGTCATTCCCGCAGGTGGCTTTGAATGAGCGTGAGCTGTACCCGTTCTACGCCGAAGCGATTGAGCTGGACATTCCCTTTGTCGCCAATGTTGGTGTGCCGGGGCCGCGCATGCCTCTGCGCACGCAGAAGGTGGAATTGGTGGATGATGTCTGCTGGTTCTTCCCCGAACTGAAGTTCGTGATGCGTCATGGCGGTGAACCTTGGGAAGAACTGTGCGTCAAGCTGATGCTGAAGTATCCCAACCTTTACTACATG
>JAZQRJ010000028.1:0-15864 GCA_045629505.1 Novosphingobium sp. | reverse complement strand
TCTTCCGGCTTGGCCTGCGGTTGGCCAAAGCGCCGTTCGGAACGCTCGTTAAAGGCACGATAAATCAGGATATTGGTCGCAGCGCCGCTTTCAATCGCGGCAACAGCTGCCTGAAATGTGGCATATGCGCCCTCCCCGCCGAACGGGATGCGCGACACCCATCGCATTGCCCGCAGGCCGAGCGTGTTCTGCAATTCATGCTCGGCGGTTTCATCCATCGTGAAGGTGATCAGCCCGTCGATGTCGCCCGGTTCCAGCCCGGCATCAGCCATCGCATTGACGCTGGCTTCCGCGCAGAGCGAAAGCACAGTGCGTCCCGATTCCTTGGTGAAAGTCGTCTGGGCGATCCCGGTGATCGCGCATTGCCCCCCCGCGCTCATTGCCCGACCTCCGAAGTGCGGAACAGCGGCAGAAGGCGCCCATCAACCTCCGTAATCTCAAGCTCGACTGCAGCGCCGTTAACGGCATTATCCGCATCGACAATATTGGATACGATGCGCACGCCTTCATCCAGATCGATCAGGCAGACGCAGCGCGGCTCTTCATCCCGGCGACTTGGATGCACTGCTTCGATGAAAGTGAGGATGTGCCCTTTCCCCGAAAGTTCCTGCGCCTCCCATGCTCCTGATCCGCATTGGGGGCACCGTGGCATCGGCGGATGGCGCAACGTGCTGCAATCGCTGCATTTCTGTGCGAGCAGTTGCCCCTGATCTATGCCATCCCAAAAGAAATCCTGATCACGCGCAGGAATCATCGGCAGTCTCTCCCCATCGGCGGGCTTGTCTTGGTAGGACCGCTGAAGTCCCTGCCCGCTCTCTATCCGCAAGTCCGGCAGATCTGCCGGATGAATACGTTGACAGCCATGCTTGGCGGTGAAATTGAAGTGCTTCAAGCCATTTCATAATCAGCAATGGCAGAGAATCAAAAGATGGGGGGAGAGTCAGTTTTGACGACCGTTGTTAAGCCCGGGCGGCTCAGCCACATGAATGCGGTAATCGATGATTTGCCGGCTTGCGTGGCACATTTCACCGAAAAGTTTGATGGCAATTTCATGCTCGATCTGCCGGGTCCCAACTGGAACGCTTGCCTGATCGAGATCGGGGGCGTGATCGTTGAATTCTTTGCCCCGTTCAATTTCATGCTGAATTCGCGCCATGGACCGCACTGGCTGGGCGTGGAAATGGAAGCGCCGATGAAGGAATCGCGCGCAGCCGTTGCCGCCAACAACATCCGCATTTTCCGCGATCTGGATATCGCTTTTCACACTGATCCGGCCGACGGCTTTGGTGTCGATTACGAACTGTTTGAGGGAACCTTCTTCGGTCCCAATGCGATGGCCGTCACCAGCTATGCTCGCCCTGCGGAATACTGGCGCAATGAGCACCCGGCCGGATTTACCGGCCCGGTCGGCTATACTCAGGCTGTTGCAAAGCTTGACCCGGTTGGCGAATTGCTGACCAACTTGTTCGGCTGTGAGCGCGCCTACGAAGCCGATCGCCCGGCGCTTGGCGCAAAGGCCTGGGGCTATCCCATAGCGGACCATATGGTGGAGCTGCTTTGCCCAACAGGCGATGGACCGCTCATGCGCGAAATGATGCGTACCGGCGAAGGCATCCGTTCCACCGTGTTTGGGGTGGCAGACGTGGCCAAAGCGCGCAGCCACTTTGAAGGACTGGGCTTCCCGATTATCGAGGGAACCATGCCGGGCAGCTTCGCTATCGAACCGTCGGCCAACTTCGGCCTGCTGTTTGAATTTGCGCAGAAGTCCTGACTGCCAGCTTTCCGGGACAGACCATGAAGGCAGACATCATTCGTGAAGATCGCGATGGCGTGATCATCGTGACGCTGAACCGACCGGAAAAGCGCAATGCGATGACGATCGCCATGCGTGACACAATCTTCCGCGCGGTCGATGACCTTCGCGATAATGATGATCTGCGCGTACTGCTCATTCGCGCCGATGGCCCGTTTTTCACGGCGGGCATCGACGTGAAGGAACATTATGCACTCTATCCGCCCAGCCGGGGAATGCAGGAGTTCCGGCGCGACTATCGCCGGAACATCCATCGCTTTCTTGACGAGATGGAGGCGGTGGAAAAACCCATCGTCATGGCGATCAATGGACCGTGCCTTGGGCTGGGCGTGGAAATGTCAGGCGCGGTGGATTTTCGCCTCGCCTCCACCAGTGCGCGATTTGCCCTTCCCGAAGTGGACATGGGTATCATCGCGGGGAGCGGCGGCACCAGCCGGATCGTCCGACTATGCGGCGTGGGCTGGGCCAAATGGCTCGGCATGGCGGGTGAACACATCGATGCGCAGACTGCGCTATCCGCCGGGCTGGTACAAGCCGTGTGGGAGCCGGAGGAATTTGACGAGAAGGCGATGGATTTCTGCCACCGTCTGGCACGCAAACCGATTGATGCCGTGGGCGTGGCCAAGCTGGCGATTGATCTGTGCAAGGATCTGGACCGCAGCGGCGGCCGCGCGCTGGAACGCATCGCTAACACCCCCCTCATCCTCGATGGGAACCGGCGAATTGCCGACCGCGAGGAGGCGGAGAAAGACAACCCATGACCTGGAACACGATCCTTTACGAAAAGCGCGGCCATACCGCGTGCGTCACGTTGAACCGGCCGGACGTTCTCAATTCCATCTCCATCGAGATGATGAAGGAACTGGCTGCGGTCTACCGCGAAGTAGAAGCCGATGACGACGTCTGGACGCTCATCATCACGGGTGCGGGCCGGAAGGCGCTTTGCACCGGCGCGGACATGGCTGTGTTTAAAAAGACCTTCAAGGATGGCCAGCCCACCGGCATCGACATGTGGGGCGAGCCCATCCTTTCCAACCGGCGCCAGTGGGAAGTACCGCAGGAGGCAACGCCACCGTATCTGGAAATGACCAAACCGATCATATGCGCGGTCAACGGCATCGCCTGCGGGGCCGGTCTGGACCTGATCACGACGTCCGACATCGCGATCGCCGCCGATCACGCCTCGTTCTTCGACCCACATGTTTCGATCGGCGTCGTATCCGGGCGCGAAATGGTCCGCATGGCGCGGGTTCTGCCGCTCAACGTCACGATGCGCATGGCACTGATGGGCAAGCACGAACGCATGAGCGCAGAACGCGCCTATCAGCTTGGTCTTATTACCGAGGTCGTAGCTGCCGACAAGCTGATGGACCGCGCGTGGGAGATCGCGGAGATCGTCAACAGCAATGCACCTTTGGCAGTGCGCGGCACCCGCATGGCAATCCGCAAGGGACTATCCTTGCCGATCTATGAGGCCGAGCTTCTGGCAGAAAGCTATCGCGTCCGCTGCGCCCGCACCGACGACGCGAAGGAAGGCCCCAACGCATTCATCGAAAAACGCGATCCCGTCTGGAAAGCAGGCTGATCGCCCTTAGGAGAAGACATTGCAGCAGGTATTCAAGGGACTTCGCGTCCTCGATTTTGGTCGTTTTATCGCTGCGCCATGGTGCGGCGCGATCTTTGCCGATCTGGGAGCAGATGTTATCCGCGTGGAACGGCGCGAAGGCGGTGAAGACCGGTTCGTGCAGCCGCTGGACGTTCCCGATGGAACCGGCGCAGGATACTTGCCCAACAACCGCAACAAGCGCGGCATCACGCTCGACACCAGCAAGGAAGAAGGGCGCGAAGTTGCCCGCAAGCTGATCGCCACTGCCGATGTGGTGATTGTGAACATGCCGGATCGCGTGATGGAAGCGCACGGTCTGGACTATGAAAGCCTGAAGGCCATCAAGCCTGACATCATTCTCGCCAGTGCAACCGCTTATGGCCGCGGCGGCCCCTATTCCAAGCGCATCGGGTTTGACGGGATCGGCCAGGTCATGTCCGGCGCCGTCTATCGCACTGGGCCGGAGGAAAAGCCCTATCGCTTCATGGTGCCCTATGTGGACTATGCGACCGCGCAGAACCTTGCCATCGCCACGATGGCAGCGATCATCCATCGTGACAGAACCGGCGAAGGCCAACATGTAGAAGCCTCTCTGCTGCTTAGCGCGCTGGCGATTTCAGATGCCCTGCTGATCGATCAGGCCATCCTCAAGCAGAACCATGGCCGCATCGGCAATGCCGGCCTCGCCGTTAGCCCATGCGAAATCTTCCAATTGGAAGACCGCTTCGTGCTGGTGCAGGTCACGGGCACCCCGCTGTTTCACCGCTGGTGCAAGATGGTGGGCGAAGATGGATGGATCACGGACCCCCGCTTTGCCCGTGATGAACAGCGAGCAGCCAACGGCAATATCATCAATCCACGCATGCAGGAATGGTGCGACACCAGGACCTTCGACGAAGCGATGGCCATTCTGGAAGAGAACCGCATTCCGGCTGCCGAAGTGCTTTCACCGCAGCAGGTGCTGGAACAGGAACACATCAAGGCGATGGGATATCTGAAGCCAGTGGATTATCCCGGCCTGCCGGAACCCGCTCCCCTGATCCAGACGCCCTTTGAAATGTCCGCGACTCCCGGCCAGATTGCACGCCGCGCGCCGATGCTGGGAGAGCATAACGCGGAAATCTACGCAGAGATCGGGTACGACGAAGCCGCCCTCGCCGGTCTCAAGAAACGCGAAATAATCTAGGCGGGGTTAGAACCCGGCGAACAGATCCTCGCGATCGGCCATGGGGCCGGCAATCTCGTCACCACTGAAGTCGAGATCGGCCCCCGGCTTGCGCCGCGCGAGTTTGGCCGTTTCCGGTTGGAACGTGTGGCAGGTCCCAACCATCCCAATGGCCGAACCCGACATACCAGCAGGCATGCTGATAGCACGGCCGCCCGCGATCATACTTGCCCAGCGCAGAATCCGCGCGGCTTCTCCAAGTGCTGGATCTTGAACATCAAGTTCGGCCAGCCAACCATTGATTTCGAGCAATCCCTTGCCAGCTACTTCCTCCGGCTTGGCAAACTTTCCGCTTTCCAGCCGCCAGTCCAGCAGGCGCTCACCATTGCGATAAAGGCGGGTGCAAACAACGCCGTCCACCGGATCGCTGGTGAATATGTCAAAGGTCAGGCGATCCGGCATACTAGCATGGGCCACACAGAACGACGCCAGATCATAGAGATGCGTGCAGTTGAGAGACTTCACCCGCTTCACTGAAGGATCATCCAGTCGCTTGCCGACAAAGGTATCCTGCAACACAGCCATCGCCCCTTCGCAGGTGGTCCAAGGCGATCGTTTCATCTCGCTGGAAATGGCGGTGATCACGCCATCCTTATGCGAAAGGGTGACGACCATCCGGTGATAATCGTCCTCCAGTTCGGCCGTCACCGAGCCCGGCGCCGGTTCGATTGCAATACGGCGGCGATAACCGGGCGTGTTTTCAGGATCGATCACTTCAGTCATATCCAAACCGCTATCGCATGCTGGGCAGCCGATCAATCGAAGCCTAGATCCTTGAAGATCTTGTTGAGCTTCTTCCAAACGCCTTTGTTGCTGCCTTCCTTGTTGCGCTCGTTCAGGAAGTTGAACTCATCCTCACGCCAGACGATGTTGGTGAATAACGGATGGCCAATGCTTGCGAAGTTCTGGAAAGAGGCCAGCCCCAACCCGTGCAGATACTGGTGCATGGCCCGCTTACCCAGCATCAGGCCATCGGTCGATAGTGCAGCAACAGCGCGGGCATAACGCATCGCTTCATCGAAAAGCTGATCTTCCGGAACAACGGAATTGGCAATGCCCCATTCCTTCAGCTCGTCCGGCGTTACGGAGCGACCCGTCAGCAGCACTTCCATGCCGCGGTTCAGCCCCATCTTCAGCAGCGCCATCGGCATCTGTCCGTCGAACGCGGCAAAACCGATCCGCGATTGCCGCCGGGCAAAGCGCGCATTGTCCGCCACGATCAGCATGTCGCAAGCAAAGGCCAGCGAAAAGCCGAGACCCATGACGTTACCTTGGCAGGCGCCGATCACCACCTTGTCGCTCCAGATCAGGCCGTTCTGGATTGAAGCGTAGGTTTTGCGCATGTTGCGCATCCGGATCGATTGCGGCAGGCGCCCTGAATCCTTTTTTAGGCCGAAGGCTTCGATCGGGGTTTTTCGCGTATCCTCGCCTGAGCAGAAATCCGGACCGTTCGCCCGGAACACGATCACCTTCACGAGATCATCGTCCTGCGCCCGTTGGAGCATTTCATCCAGCAAGTCATTCATGCCGGGAATGGCGATGGCGTTGCGGCGATCCGGTCTGTTCAGCGTGATGAGGCAGATGTGATCTTCCACCACTTCGTAAAGCACGCTTTGAGATAGGTCTTCATGCTCATACGCATCTCCGACTTGGCCCGGTTGATCTGACATTCGCTGCTCCCGCCAAAATTCAATTATCTAACTATTTCACGATGCCGCTATTCGGGAACTGCGCCAATTTGTCAAATGCACCTTGCGAAGGTCGATCAGCCCATGTGCGGGTGATAGACAATTGCCATGGGCAATCCTAATGGTTAGACAATTGAAAACAACTAAGTGAAATCGCCATTGACGCGGCCGGGCTGCAGGTTCAGCCTTTTCGCAAAACAGCGCGATTGGGAGACAAGAAGTGAACGCTGCAGCCACGCTCGAAAAGTTCCCGGACCAGCTTGGCGGAGTGTCGGTTGATTCGGCGCTCGGCTATGCCGTGTTCGATGCGGACAACCATTATTACGAGGCGGAAGACGCGCTGACCCGCCACCTGCCGCGGGAATGGCGCATTCGCGGTCCAAAGTGGATCGAGATGAATGGCCGCAAACGGCTGATGCTTGGCGACAAGCTCTACACGTTCATTCCCAACCCGACATTTGATCCCATCGCCAAGCCTGGCTGTCTGCACGATTACTTCGCTGCCAAGACCGATGGCGTAGATTTGAAGGCAGCGATGGGCGATCTGGAACCGATCCGCGCCGAATACCGCAACCGCGACGCGCGCCTGGCCGTGATGGATCAGCAGGGCGTGGGCGCAACGTGGTTGTTCCCAACGCTGGGCGTCACACTGGAGGTGCCATTCCAACCTGATTTTGAAGCGGCGCTGGCAACGCTGCGCGCGTTCAACCGCTGGCTGGAGGAAGACTGGGGCTTTGCTTACAAGGATCGCATCTTCGGCGCTCCCGTACTGTCACTCTCCGATCCTGATTGGGCGGTAGAAGAAGTGGAGTGGGCAATTGCTCGCGGAGCGAAGGTCATCTCCATTCGCAACGGCCCGGTCTATACCCGTTCTGGCACCACTTCTCCCGGTGCGCCGGAATTCGATCCCTTCTGGGCCCGGTGCGAGGAAGCCAACTTGATCGTAGCCCCCCATGCCGGCAACGACGGGTACGATTTCCTTGGCAAGATGTGGGAGCCGTGGGGCGGCTATGGCGCTTTCAACGTCACGCCCATGAACAAGGTTGTGACATCGCAGCGCGCGGTGCCGGATTTCTTCGGCGCTCTCATCTGTCACAAGGTGTTCGAACGCTTCCCCCGGCTGCGCGTCGCCTCCGTCGAAAACGGAGCCTCATGGGTGAAACCACTGCTGGTCCGCTTGTGGCGCGGCCATGCGCAGACCCAGGGCTACTACAAGAAGAACCCGGTCGATCAGTTTCAGGAGCACATCTGGGTCACGCCATTCTGGGAAGACAACCTGGATGATCTGGCGAAGGACATTCCGATTGAGCGCATCATCTTCGGCAGCGACTGGCCGCATACAGAAGGTGTTGAGCAGCCCCTCGATTTCGCGGAAAACCTCGCCAACTTCAACGAAGCGGACAAGCGCAAGATTATGCGGGACAACACCGCTGAACTAACCGCGACGGCCAACGTATGAGCACCGCACCTGTGCAAGAGGAAACCTTGGTCCTCTCCGAAGTAGTAGAGGGCGTAGGCGTCGTCACTCTCAACCGGCCGGATAAGCTGAATGCGTGGAGCCCGGCCATGCGGCTCGCCTACTTCGACGCGCTGGAGGCTTTTGCGGGCGATGGAGAGGTACGCGCCATTCTGGTACACGGCGCCGGACGCGGTTTCTGCGCCGGTGCGGACATTTCCATGATCAAGGCGCCGACCGCCGAAAGCGAAGCCCTGCGTAGTGCAGACCCGCGTGAATACTGGTTCCCGCTTTCTATCGGCAAACCGATTGTTGCGGCGATCCACGGACCCTGCCTTGGCATCGGACTGCAACAGGCGATGTTCTGCGACATTCGCTTTGCGACGCCGAATGCAAAGATCGGTGCACCTTATGTGCGGCGCGGTATCGTGGGTGAGATGGGCATCACATGGATGCTTTCGCGCATCTGCGGTATCGCCGCAGCGAATGACATCATGCTTTCAGGCCGCACACTTTCCGGCACTGAGGCGAAGGAAATCGGCCTCGTGAATACGCTGGTGGAAGAAGCCGAGCTATTCGACCGCGCTTTCGCCTATTGCCGCGATCTCGCGCAGAACTGCTCCCCCATGGCGATGCGAGTGGTGAAGGAGCAGCTCTACCACGATCTGATGGATGGGTTCACGCCCAGCTTTGACCGGTCGGAACGCTATCTGGAAGAAATGCTGCGCGGAGAAGACGTGAAAGAAGGTATCGCGGCCTTCCGTGAAAAACGGCCGCTGCGCTTCCCCGCGCTTCCCGCCGCCCGCGCCAAGATCACGAACTGGCCTTCATGACTGCAGGTGCCACAATGAAGGTCCCTTTGGCGGAGGGACTTTCGATCCGCCATGGCGGCGATCAGCCTCCACTCCCGCCAGAATCGCTTGCCGATCTGCTGCGTCTTAACGCTGCACGGCACGGTGACCGACCGGCTCTGCTGGTGCCGGAGGATAGCGGTGTTCGGCCAATCACTTATGCCCAGCTCTACGACCATTCCGCAAACGTAGCCCGCTGGCTAGTGGGGCGAACCCAGTTTGGCGATCGCGTCGTCATCTGGTCGAACAACGCGCTGGAATCGATCTTCGTGCAGCATGCGTGCGCGCTGGCCGGGCTGATCGTGGTGCACTTCAACACGGGCTGGACGGACGCCGAAGCTGGGCACGCTGCCCAAACGGTCCAACCCGCCATCGGGTTTGCCGGTTACGGGCACAAGGGCATGGACTTGGGCCCGCGGCTCAAGGCCATAGCCGATTTTCCGGTCGAGCCGCTCAGCCTTGTGGCAGAGATTGCCGCGCGGCCTCAGCCCGGCGAATTGCCTGCTCCAGGCCCGCACACGCCCTATCTGATCCAATTTACCAGCGGAACCACGGGCAAGGCCAAGGGCGCGCTCGTATCGCAGCGCGCCGCGTTCTACGGGGGATGGATTCGCCCCGCAATTTACGGCGGCAACGATCAGGACATCTGGCTGAACGCGGTTCCGTATCACCATATCGGCGGCTCCATCGCAATTCTGCTGGGTGCACTGGCAACGGCAAGCGCGGTCGTAGTGCTTGAGCGCTACGACAGGGATCAGATCGTGCAATTCATGCGCGAACTGCGGCCTTCCCGCATGGGCGGCGTGCCGACCATGTGGCACGACATCCTCGCCTCCCCCGATCTGCCGTCGGACCGCGCGGTGAAGATCGTCACCCTTGGCGGGGCCAGCGTGCCGCCCAGCCTTGTACGGCAGGTGGGAGAAATGACCGGGGCACTTTGCGCGATTGGCTATGGCCAATCCGAAACCGGCGCTGTGACAGGAACATCGCCCGACGATCCGATCGAAATCCTCTGCGAAACGATTGGTCGTCCATCCCCGCACACCGAAGTTCTGATCGCCGATCCGGAAACGGGAGAAGCTCTCCCCTTGGGGCAGGTCGGCGAAATCTGCGCGCGCAGCCCCGGTAACATGATCGGATATTGGGGCGACGAAGACGCTACGGCAAAGACCATCCGGCCAGACGGTTTTCTGAAAACCGGTGATCTGGGCGCAATGGACGCCGATGGATACATCCGCTTCAGCGGGCGCTTGCGGGAAGTCATCATCCGGGGCGGTGAGAACATTTATCCCGCCGAAGTGGAGGAGGCCCTCACCTCGCACCCGTCCATTGCTTCAGCGGCGGCGGTGAAGGTTCCGCACGGCCGTCTGGGCCATGAAGTGGGCGCCGTAATCACGCTCGCAAACGGTGCAGAGGCGGACTTTGCTGCGTTTGAAGCCCACGCATCGCAGCACATCGCTCACTTCAAAGTGCCGCGTCATTGGCGAGTGGTGGAAGCCATGCCGATGACGGTGTCCGGCAAGATCCGCAAAGTCGAACTGGAAGCTCTGTTTCAGGCAAAATCGTGATTAGCGATACGATTGCCAACCTTCTGCATGAACGTGAGGCGCTGGGAGACAAGGCCTTCCTTGCCATAGATGCAGACAGGATCAGCTATGCAGACATTGAGGCCCGGTCACGCCGGATAGCATCCGCGCTCATGGCCAATGGAGTTGCGCGCGGCAGCCGGGTGGCCATGCTGATGGGCAACAGCGTGGATTTCGCGCTCTCATTTCTGGCCATCACCCGCATCGGCGCGGTTGCCCTGCCCTTCAGCACGATGTCGACGCCCGCAGAGATCAAGAGCCTTCTCGCAAATTCGGATTCAGAGTTTCTGATCTCCATGCAGGGTTATCGCGGCCGTTCATTCCGCGATGTGCTGCGCGAAGCCCTCGGCGCTGAACCGGACGGCCGCCTGATGTTGAGCGGCATACCCACATTGCGCCGCGTCTGGTTCGGCATTGATGCCATTGAAGCGCAAGGTCACTCCAATGATCCGGCCGTCAATGCCGCGCAGGAGCAGGTGACGCCCGCCGATACTCTTGTGCTGGTGCATACATCGGGATCAACCAGCGCACCCAAAGGCGTGATCCACACGCACGGGCAAGTAATCCGCAACATGCGCCGCCAAAATCACACCCGCGGCCTTACGGAAAGCGAAGTGCTGTTCTCCAATTCGCCGTGGTTTTGGGTTGGCGGACTGGCTTACAGTTTTCTTGCCACATTGATCGCGGGCGCCCGCCTGATCTGCTCATCCGCTCGCCCGGCAGAAATGCTGGATTTTATCGAAGCCGAACGCCCCACGATGTGCAACGGAGTTGCCTCCACGATGCTGGCATTGGCGCAAGATCCCGGCTTTCTCCGCCGAGATCTCTCATTCCTGCGCCGGGGCAATCTCTATCCGATCATGCCGGAGGACGTCCGCCCCCGCGATCCTGAACTGCGGTACAATCTGCTCGGCATGACAGAGGCAGGAAGCGTCTGCCTGGTGGGCGATACCGAAGATGATCTGCCAGAGCAAAAGCGAGGCGCTTTCGGCAAGCCGGTTGCCGGAGTGGAAACGCGGGTAGTCGATCCTGAAACTGGCAACGACAGTGACACCGGGGAACTCTGGCTGCGCGGCCCCAATGTGATGCAGGGCTATTACGGTCGGGAACGTCACGAAACCTTCGACGATCAAGGCTGGTATCACACCGGCGACATGTTCCGCGTCGACGCGGACGGCGACTATTTCTTCAGGGGCCGGACCGGAGACATCATCCGCACATCAGGCGCGCAAGTTTCTCCGCGCGAAGTGGAAGGCGTCCTGAGTGATCTCACTGCCGGACGCACGGCCATTGTCATCGGCGTACCTGATCCCGCCCGTGGGCAACTTGTAACGGCAGTGCTGGTGGGCAGCGATCCGGTTGATGAGGGCACGCTTACCGCCGGTTTGCGCGAACGCCTGTCTCCCTACAAGGTGCCGCGCCGCTTCTTGACGATGGAAGAGAAGGACCTGCCCACGCTTTCCAGCGGCAAGATTGACCTGAAGCGACTGGTGGAGATCGCCAGTGAGCGTTGATACCATCCCCGCTCTGCTTGCCGCCCACGCAGAGGCTTTTCCGCGCAAGGATGCAGTGGTCGATCCTGCGGGTCGCATCTCATATGCGGAGCTGGAGCGGGAGACTGCCATCCGTGCCGCCGCGCTTATCGAAGCAGGGGTCAACAAGGGCCACCGCGTCGGCCTGATGATGTCCAACGCCGTCGAATGGGCAGTACAGGCTTATGCGATCATGCGCATTGGCGCAGTGCTTGTACCGCTCAGCACCATGCTGCGCATGCCCGAGCTGGATGCGCAATTGCGCATCAGCGGCGTTCGCCACCTGATTGCCGCGCCTGAAATTCGGGGACGGGACTATCGGGCAGAGATGAACGCGATTGACCACTCTGCGTTGCCCAGCCTGACGAACCTGTGGTGGAGCGATGAACCGCTACCTGCACCAAGCGAAGCTGCACAAAACGTCGCTGCCGCACTGGCAGCATCGGTGAAGCCCGCAGACGACATGGCAGTGATTTTTACGTCTGGCAGCAGCGGCGATGCCAAGGGCGTGATCCAAACCCACGGCGCTGCGCTGCGCGCCAACCGCGCTGGTCAGCCGGTCCGCCGCGTGAGTGCAGATTCACGGCTTTACCTGCCGATGCCACTGTTCTGGGCGGGCGGCTTTGCCACAGGGCTGATATCCGCGCTCAACGCGGGCTGCACGCTTCTCACCGAAGCAATTCCTGAACCGGCGGCAACCCTGCGCTTTCTTGCGCAGGAAAAGGCCACGCTGTTCAGAGGCTGGCCGGATCAGGGCGAGCGTCTTGCCGCCCATCCCGATTTTGCGCAGACCGATCTTTCATCACTTATGCCGGGCAGTCTGGACGCGGTACTGCCCGGAAAATCACCTCCCCCGGGCGCCCGCGCCAACCTTATCGGTATGACTGAAACCTTCGGTCCCTACTGCGGCTGTCGGCTCGATCGCGCATTGCCACAGGACAAATGGGGAAGCTGCGGGCAACCGCTGGAAGGTGTCCGCTTGCGCATCGTCGATCCGGAAAGCGGGGCCATCCTCGATGCAGATGTAGAGGGTTCGATCCAGATCGGCGGGCCGAACATCCTCAAGGGCATCTGCGGGCGAGAGCGAGAGGACGTGTTCACCATCGATGGCTGGTTCGATACCGGAGACATGGGCTATCTGGACGCTGACGGCTATCTCTACTTCAGCGGACGGCGTGACGAGATGGTCAAGATCGCCGGCGCATCGGCATACCCCGCCGAAGCAGAGAGAGCGCTCGCTTCCCTTCCAGAAATACGCGCTGCGGCAGTTTGCGCTGTCGACACCGGTGGCGAAACGCGCTTTGGCGCGGCTGTAGTGGCCCACGGCGCGCCTGACCTTGCAGCTTTGACCGCAGCAGCGCAACGGGCGCTGAGCGCGTTCAAAGTGCCAAAGCTGTGGCTCCTGCTCAACTCCCCGGATGATCTGCCGCGCAAGACTTCGGGCAAGATCGACAAGGCGGCACTGCGCACGCTGATCGAAAAGAACGGAAAGTCGGCTTAACTGGGGCGTATCCGCGTTGCGTTCATCGTCACCGGATGCGTTGTTGTTGCCGCGCCATCCACCCGGATAACTTCGCCGCTGACATAGGCGGAAAGGTCCGAAATCAGAAACAGTAGCGCAGAGGCAATGTCTGACGGCTGCCCCAGTCGCTGCATTGGAATGCGGCGCGCGGCCCCCTCCCGCTCCTCTTCCGGAAGGTTGATGCTCATTCTTGGCGTCAGGGTTGTGCCCGGCGCAACGCCATTCACGCGAATATTGTGCGGCCCCATTTCATTTGCTGCGGAAGCGATCAATGAGATCAATCCCGCTTTCGCCGCCCCATAACCGGCGTGGCCGGGGGAACTGCGCCCGCCTGAAATGGAAGACACGAACGCCATCGCGCCACCGCCATCCGCTTTCATCAGGCGACCAAATTCCCGCATGGCCAGAAACGCCTGCCGCAGATTGATGTCCTGCTGGAAGTCCCAATCCTCGTCACTCATGTCTAGGATCGGACCGAACCGCGGCATCCCGATTATGTCTATCAGCGCATCCACCCGTCCAAGGGACCCGCGCACTTCCGCCGCAAGCCGGCGCATATCCTCGGGCTTGGTCACGTCACCCGCGTAGGCGGTCCCGCCCAGCTCTTCGGCCACGCTGCGCGACCGCGCGATATCCACGTCCACGCAGGCGACTTTCGCACCTACGGCCGCAGCGGCATGGGCAGATTGTCGGCCAATACCCTGCCCTGCACCCAGTACGACCACGCCGCGCCCCGTGAGGTCCAACATCCCCGCGTAATCGGGAACCGGCGTATTGTCCGTCAGCGCCATGGCTTTCGCCCTTTCTTGATGTCAGTCAGCGCCCCGTGAACTGCGGCGGACGACGTTCGGCAAATGCCTTCATTCCTTCGCGGAAATCTTCCGTTGCAGTGGCCGCCTGCTGGCTGCGCGCCTCCACATCCAGCGAAGCCTCGAAACTGCTTTCCAGCGCGGCGCGAACCTGTTCCCGGATCAGACCCAACGTCTTCGTGGGCATCGAAGCCAGCTTTTGTGCCACTTCCATCGCCCGGTCCATCAGGCGATCATCGTCCACAACCTCGGTTATCAGATTGTAGCGTTCAGCCTTATCCGCACTCATTTTCTCGGCCAGCAGCGCCATTTCCAGCGCCCGAACCCGGCCTGCGGCGCGTGCGACCAGCCATGTCCCGCCGACATCAGGGGCCAGCCCCAGATTGGCGAAGGTGAACACGAAATTGGCGGACCGAGCGGCGATGATGATGTCTCCGGAAAATGCCAGCGACGCACCCGCGCCAGCGGCAATGCCGTTCACCGCGTTCACAATTGGCACCGGGCAATCGGCAAATGCACGGGCCAGCGGTTTGTAGAATTCCTCCATCATGCCGATCACGTCAGCCGTCCCATTGCCCGCGACGCCGGCCAGGTTCGCACCGGCGCAAAAACCCCGTCCCGTGCCGGTGACAATCAGCGCCCGCGCGCCACCGTGCGCTTCGCCATTAATCGCGGCGGCAATTTCAATCGCCATGTCCGGGGTGAAGGCGTTGAGAACCTCAGGACTGTTGAACGCGATGACCGAAACCGAGCCATTGCGTTCTACGCGCACTTTGCTGTCCCCAGTCATCCCACTCTCCCCTTTTAATTATATAACTATTGCAGCTTGCAGCACTCGACAGCCACTGTCCACTCCGCTTAAAACCAGGAATAAATATTGAGACAGAATGGAAGAAAGCCGCGATGGGCCACAATGCGCAGTCTGTGATCGACACCGAGCACTCCCGCCGTAAGGCTATTGAGAATGGCGATTTCGATGTTTTGGAGGCGATGACCGCGGATCAATTCCATTATGCCCACATCAACGGACTGGTTGAAACGCGAGAGGAATACTTCACCCGATTGCGAGGTGATGCGACAACCGTGATTTCTTCCACCAGCGCGAGTGACCTGTCCGTCACCCAGCGCGATGGTTATGCTTTGTTGACCGGCAAGTCTGTGATCGTCGCCGCCACCGGAGAATTCCGCACCCTGTTCCTGTCTGTGTGAGAGCCTGATGCGGCGGGCTGGAAGATAGTCGCCTACGCTTCCACCCCGCTACCGGCTTAACGCTGGCCGTAGGGCGGCTGTGTCAGGATCGTATAAGGGCGCAGTTTCCCGCGTTCCCATAACTTGTTGAGGATCGCCACAGCCTCGTCCGGAGCCTGATAAGGCCAGAAGTGATCGGCATGGATCAGGTTAAATCCCGCACCGATCCTTGCCGCCATGCGCCGCCCGGTTTCGCGGGGAACCACCATGTCGAGCTCACCCCAGATGAATTCTGTGGGGATGACGATCCGCGCCAGATCTTCCGCCCATTCCAAGCCGATATGCGCTGCGGAGCGATAGAGGTTCATGATCCGGTGCGCATTGCCCGGCTGGACGAACGCGTTGTGATCTGCGTCATCCTCCGGGAAGCCCATTTTTACCAGAGCGGGCTTCATTATGTTGTTGGCTGCCAGGGCATCCGAAATCTGTTCACCCAGCCCCGGCTTCATGTATTCGGTCCACAAATTGTGGATGGGCCAATGCGGATCGATCGGAGCATTTCCCACCGCCAGCGTGCGCAGCAGCTCC
>JAZQRJ010000027.1:0-11813 GCA_045629505.1 Novosphingobium sp. | reverse complement strand
TTGGCTCCGCGGCCCGGCCGATGCAGCGGGCCTTCTCTGCCGTCCCTATCCCGACCTGATGGTGGTGGAGCGCACGACAGAACCATGGGGCGGCCGTCGTTGAACACCGTCAGGAACGGCTGGCCTGCGTTTTCAGTCTCTCAAATCAAACGCTCATCCGCTGCCGGCACGCCGCGAGAGCTCTCCGCGTCCCTGGTAAAGAGGCAGAACTCCAAACTTATGCCTAATCTGCTTGGAAGTGCCAAACACCACAGCGATACGGCCCCGCTCGACAAGTGGACGCCACCGCCGCGTTTGGTGTCCTTAAAGCGTGTATGAGCCCGGGGCCCAACCTTCCTGAAGTCGCTGCCATCCTGTCTGGGCAGCCGGTTGGGGCACGCTGGGACTCGGCAGGGACACACCCACAGACATCCGCGCTTTCCGAGGCTCTCGGGATTGTCTGGCTGGGGCGGCAGGATTCGAACCTGCGCATGCCGGTACCAAAAACCGGTGCCTTACCGCTTGGCTACACCCCAACTGTGCGGCGCGCTTAGCCGCTCAAATCCGATTTGAAAAGACCGATCAGTTGTTCATTTCAGAACGGCGTCGATATCTGCGGCAGAGTGGCGCTCTTTCGCGAAGCCTTCGCCATCTCGATTAACCTTCGATCCGCGTTGAACCGGCACGCGCTTGGTGATCTCGTTCACCCAGCGGGCCACATTCGTATAGCCGTCAATTTCAAGGAATTCCCGCGCATCGCCATAGGCCTGACCAAGCACGAAGTTTGACAGCCACGCGTAGTTCGCGATGTCAGCAATCGTGTAATCATCGCCGCCCAGATACGGTACTTCGGCCAGCCTGCGATCCGCGACATCAAAGATCCGCTTGGTTTCCATGGAATAGCGATTGATCGGATATTCGTACTTTTCTGGTGCATAGGCATAGAAATGCCCGAAGCCTCCGCCCAGTACCGGCGCGGTGGACATCTGCCACATCAGCCATGAAAGGCACTCTGCGCGCTTGGCTGGGTCGGTGGGAACGAAGGCGCCGAACTTTTCCGCAAGGTAAAGCAGTATTGCACCCGATTCGAACACGCGGATCGGCGTGGGCACCGAGCAATCGAGTAGAGCCGGAATTTTCGAGTTCGGGTTGATTGAGACGAATCCGGAGCCGAACTGATCTCCATCCATGATGTTGATGAGCCATGCGTCGTATTCAGCACCGGTGTGCCCGGCGGCCAGCAGTTCTTCCAACAGGATCGTCACTTTGATGCCGTTTGGCGTGCCCATCGAATAGAGTTGGAGCGGGTGCGTGCCGCGCGGCAGTTCCTGGTCATGCGTTGCACCTGCGACGGGCCGATTAAGACCGGCGAAGCGTCCGCCGTTTTCCTTGTCCCATTTCCATACCTTAGGCGGTGTGTAGTCTGCTTCGGCCATTGCGCTGTCTCCTGTCGATCGATCTTCTATGTGCATCACACGCGCGAACCGCAAGGTGCGTGAAGAGGTTGTCAATTTCCGGTTGAGCCGCTGGCACGCCTCCTGCAATGTGATCCAAGCAATATATGGGAGAGCGCTGTGGGCGAAGAGTTCAGGTATATTTCGCAACCGCCAACGCCGTTGTTGAACGCGTGCGCAATCTAGGCGGCCACACCCGATGATCGAACTGCATACTGCGCCCACGCCGAACGGCTGGAAAATCTCCATCATGCTGGAGGAATGTGGCCTTGCTTACGAGGCGCATGAAGTCTCGCTCGGCAAGGGAGAACAGCATCTGCCAGCGTTCCTGGCACTAAGTCCAAACGGGCGTATTCCTGCGATTCTTGACCGCGATCCCGAAGGCGGCGGCCCGCCGGTGCCGGTGTTCGAAACGGCGGCAATCCTGATCTATCTGGCGGAAAAGTCTGGCCTGTTCCTGCCTCAAGATCTGCGGGGGCGGACGGAAGTGATCCAGTGGCTCACATGGCAGGTCGCAGGGCTGGGGCCGATGCTGGGGCAGCATGGGCATTTCAAGCTCTATGCACCAGAGAAGCTGCCGTACGCCATTGACCGCTATCGCACCGAAGCGCTGCGGCTTTATGGCGTTTTGGATCGCCGACTGGACGGGCGCGACTACTTGGCGGGGGATCAGTACACCATTGCAGACATGGCCTGTTTCCCGTGGGTGCAGACTTGGAAAGCGCAAGAAATTCCGCTGGAGGAATTTCCGAATGTGAAGGCGTGGTATGATCGCCTGAAACAGCGGCCGGCCCTGCGCCGGGGGATGGACCTGATGCGCGGCGGTGTGGTGCGTAACCCGCAATTCACAAACGAGACGCGCCGCATCCTGTTCGGCATCGGAGGGAAGCCGGAATGAATCGTATCGAATTTTTCTATGATCTCTCCTCGCCATGGACCTACATGGCGTTTGAGGCGATCCAGCCCATCCTGCAGGAAACGCAAGCCGGGATCGTGTGGCGTCCGTTTCTTGTTGGCGGCGTATTCAATGCGGCGAACAAGGCGCTTTATGCGAACCGGGCGAACACCGATTCAGCCAAGAGCCGGGCGACTGGCCGCTGGCTGAAGGAATGGGCGGAATTTGCCGGGGTGCCGATGAACTTTCCCTCTCCGCATCATCCCTTGCGCTCCGTCAACTTGATGCGTTTTTGTTGCGCGATCGAGCAGGATCAGCCGACGCTGGAGCGGTTTTCCCGCGCTGCGTTCGAGGCTTATTTCCGCGATCAGCGCAATCTGGATGATATGGCCGAAGTGGTGGCGGTCGCCGAAGCCTGCGGGCTGGAAGGCGCGGCGTTGGCTGATATGGCCCAGACCCAGGAAGTGAAGGACCGACTGCGCGCCAACACGCAGGAGGCGATTGACCGGGGAGGCTTTGGCTCGCCGTCGATCTTTGTCGATCGCGAGCACATGTATTTCGGCAATGACCAATTGCCACTTGTGCGCAGGCGTTTACTTACCGCGGCGCGCTAAAACATTAAATAAAGGGATTGAGGGATGACAGAACAGCTCGGCGGTAAGGTGGCAATCGTGGCCGGTGCCAGCAAGGGCATCGGTATGGGCATAGCCGTGGAACTGGGGGCGGCAGGCGCGCATGTCTATGCTCTGGGGCGCACGCTCCGTGCCGCTGAGGGGCAGCGCGGCTCGCTTGAGGAAACGATCGCACAGATAGAGGCGCTGGGCGGGCGGGGCACGGCAATTGCCTGCGATGCGACTGACGATGCCGCGCTTGGCGAAGTGTTTGCTCGTGTGGCGCAAGAACAATCGCGATTGGATGTGCTGGTGAACAGCGTGTTCCTCCCGCAAAAGCTTGGCCCGTATATTGGCAAGCGGTTCTGGGAGACCCCTGCCGAACATTGGGACGACATCGTAGAGGTGGGCGTTCGCTCCGCCTACATCGCCAGTCGCCGTGCCGCACCGGTGCTGATGGAAACTGCGGCAAAGCATGGCGGTACGCCAGCTATCGTAAACGTTACAGGTCGGGCGGCGCTACGTTATCGCTACAACGTGATTTACGGAGTGGGTAAAGCTGCTGGCGAAAGGCTGACGCGTGACATGGCGCTGGACTTGAAGGAGCTTGGCGTCGCGACATTTTCGATCTGGCCGAACGGGCATGCCGCTGATCCGAGCAAGCCCGAAACGCCCCGCTACAATGGCCGTGCGGTGGTCGCGCTGTTGAGTGAACCGGACCTGATTGCCCGCAGCGGCCAGCATTTCTGGGCGGCCGAGATTGGCGCGGAGTATGGCTTTACGGACGAGCATGGACATACTCATCCGATTGCCAGTCTGGCCGACGAATACAGTCTGGACGAAGCCTAGCATTCCCAGGCTTCGTCCGATGGCGATCAGCCGATCTTGCGGACCCAGCCTTGCTCATCCGCGGCGGTGCCGCGCTGGATCGCTACCAGCTTGTCCTTCAACCGCATGGTCAGCTGGCCCGGTCCGCCCGAACCAATGGTGAAATCCACATCGTGGCCTACCACCTTGCCGACCGGCGTGACCACGGCGGCGGTGCCGCAGGCGAAACATTCTACCAGCTTGCCGGACGTGGCGTCTGCTTTCCACTGATCGATGCTGTAGCGTTCTTCCCGCACGGTTAGCCCTTCATCGCGGGCCAGTGTCATCAGGCTGTGGCGGGTGATGCCGGGCAGGATCGTGCCGGTTAGCGGCGGGGTCAGCAGCGTGCCGTCATCGAACACGAAATAAAGGTTCATGCCTCCCAATTCCTCGATCCACTTGTGTTCCTCTGCATCGAGGAACACGACCTGATCGTGGCCGCGTTCAATCGCTTCGGCCTGCGGGACGAGGCTGGCTGCATAGTTGCCGCCGCATTTGGCAGCGCCAGTGCCGCCGGGTGCAGCACGTGAATATTTGCTCACCCAGATTGAAACAGCAGGCGCGCCGGATTTGAAGTAATTCCCCGCCGGGCTGGCAATGACCATATAGCGGTACTGCTTGGCCGGGCGGACGCCGAGAAATGCTTCTGACGCGAACATGAAGGGGCGCAGATAGAGCGAGCCGCCTTCGACCGTGGGGAACCAGTCGCGATCCGTAAGAACAAGTTGGCGAACCGACTCGATGAAAATATCTTCCGGCAGTTCGGGCATGGCGAGGCGGCGTGCAGAGGCATTGAAACGCTCTGCGTTGGCTTCGGGGCGGAACAGGGCAATGCTGCCGTCAGCTTGCCGATAGGCCTTCAACCCTTCGAAGATTTCCTGTGCATAGTGCAGGACGGCCGTCGCGGGATCGAGCGTGATCGGGCCATATGCTTCCACCTTGGCATTGTGCCAGCCTTTGTCCTCGGTCCATTCTATCGTCACCATGTGATCGGAAAAGCGCACGCCGAACCCCGGATTAGCGAGAATGGCTGCGCGATCCTCGGCAGACGCAGGGGCGGGATTCAGGTCGTGGATGAATTCGATCTTGTTGTCGGCGACGGTCGCCATGATTGCTTGATCCTCAATACAAACCGTGCGGCATTGAATTTTAATTACGTCAAACGCAGCGGAAATGAAATTAAAGTGTTTACAGGCCCCTTCCTAGCACGTTGTCGTGAGGACGCAAATGCAAGGGTTGCTGCCACGGTTGCACATATGAGAAGGGCCGCACCGAAAAACGGCACGGCCCTTCACATGGTCAGCGGCCGGAAGTGCCGCCAGCGAAGCCTTTACTGCTTACTTTGAATTATTCAGCAATAATGCTCCGCGACGGAAATAGCCGACCTCTCTGCTGAACCATGAGACATCGGATCACCTCCTTTCGCGCTGTTGAGCCAAGTTACCGGTTCCCCGGCTGGGGCGGCGGATCGGTGTCCGTCCTGCCTTGTTACAATGTTTGACTGATTCCGCGCTGCACAACAAGTCTTGCAAACATTTTTTTTGCCGTCAGAATCAATCTTCGCTCTAGTTATCTACTGTTGCGAAGCTCCTTCTACCTGCAATCTTCGATCACGCGGCTTACCTCTGGCCAACTCGGGACGAAGAGAGGGGGCTGGCCAGTAGTATTCAGCGCAAAACGGCCGCGGCTGAATGCCATCGCATCCAGCAAGGGATCTCGTGCGGGCAAGGCAACGCGGATCGCGGGGGCGGGAGAATTGACGCCCGTTCCGGCCAAAGCCCGGGTAGTGGCAGAGGTAGTTATCGTCACACTGGCACTGCTGGGCGCGGCAACGCGGCGGTCTAGAATCACGTACCCGTTTGCTTTGTCACAACGCAGTTGCAGCAAGCCATTTGCAAATGTCGCGACCGATTGACCGCCTGCCATGCTCCACGTCCAGTCCCCCGGCGTGATTGGCGCATCCATCCAGTTTGCTGCTGGCGTGGCAGTGGGAAGCGGCGCGCGAGGCGGAAGCGGGGATGTGGATGGCGTGGCTGGGGCAGGTATTACGCGCGACGAGGAGCACGATGCCAGGGCCATCACGGCGGGCAGCCCAAGGACAAGTGCCAAGTTCCGGGAAAAATTTGCCTTCATCCGTGCACTATGGAATGGAGACGCCGTCGTAACAAGGCCTCCTGACCATTGACTGCCGCGCCCAAACCTCGCCCCGCCGCCAAGGTGCGTATTGACCAGCTTCTGGTTGACCTTGGTCACGCTGAAAGCCGCACCCGTGCGCAGGCTCTCGTGCTGGCAGGGCTGGTCTATGCCGGAGAGACGAAGATCGCCAAGCCGGGGCAGCAGGTGCGCAGCGACGTAGCTGTCGAAGTGCGCGGTCGCGATCATCCCTGGGTGTCGCGTGGCGGCATAAAGCTGGCCCATGCTCTCGATCATTTCGATCTCGATCCGGCGGGTTGCAATGCCATGGATATCGGCAGTTCTACAGGCGGTTTTACGGACGTTCTGTTGAGCCGCGGTGCGGAGCATGTCTTCGCGGTCGATTCGGGTACTAACCAGCTTGCCTGGAAGCTGCGGCAGGATGAGCGTGTTACCGTCTTAGAGCAGACGAGCGCCCGCGTCCTTACGCCGGATATGATCACGCTCCCTTGCAACTGGGTGGTATGTGATGCCAGCTTCATCGGGCTGGCAAAAGTTCTGGAAGTGCCGCTGCAACTGGCCGCGCCGCATTGCCGCCTTGTCGCCCTGATAAAGCCGCAGTTCGAAGTGGGAAGGGCGGAAGTCGGGAAGGGCGGCGTAGTGCGCGATCCCGAATTACATGCTCGCGTCTGTGAAGAGGTCCGTGCTTGGCTGGAAAGCGAAGGATGGATTGTTCAGGGCATAGTAGAAAGTCCTATTAAAGGGCCAGAAGGAAATACAGAGTTTCTCATTTCGGCATATCGTTAACTCTGATGATTGCCAGCTGGCCTGCTTCACTGCACAACTCGGCAAGACCATGATTCGGGAGCTTAACCTGCCTATGAGTATGATCGCGTCTTCGGGTCAGTTGCGTGCCAGTTATATACGCTGGGCTTTGTTTCTGGTCCCTGCGATTGTGCTGCTTGGCGCGCTGTCCGGTCAACTCGCCGGGAACGGTGAGAATAACCTCTGGTTCGACACGCTGGAAAAGCCGGCAGTCTATCCCCCTGGTTGGCTATTCGGCGTAGCCTGGACAATTCTCTATGCTCTGATGGGTCTTTCCGTGGCGGTGATCGCATCAGCGCGCGGGGCAAGAGGACGCGGGTTGGCAGCCGTGGTGTTTGCGGTGCAACTCGCTCTTAACCTTGCATGGTCGCCGGTGTTCTTTGGTGCTCACAGCATTGCAGGAGCGGTTGGCCTTATCGTCGCGCTGGATATTGCCGTGGTGGTTACTCTGATCCTCTTTTGGAAGATCAGGCCGATCGCGGGCATCCTGCTGTTGCCTTATGTCGCATGGCTCGCTTTTGCGACGTATCTGACGGTGGAGATATATCGCGCCAACCATAATCTGGACGGCGGCGAAGTATCTGGTGCTGTGCAGAGGGTTGAGTTTTAGCGATTTCACTCTTGCAAGGTGTCGAGCGTCATCCCATTTGAGAACGATGCAGAGCGAAAACCCTCTTATCGCCGATTTCGTCAAACTGATGAACAGCGCCGCCGGTACACTGGCTGGTGTTGGCCGCGAGGCCCGCGATTCCGCGCGTGAGCAGCTTAAACAAACGCTTGGTGGACTGGACTTCGTCAGCCGTGAAGAGTTTGACGCGGTTAAGGATCTGGCCGCGAAGGCCCGTGAAGAAGCTGATGCTTTGAAGGTGCGGCTGGACGCTCTTGAGGCAAAGATTTCCGGGCAGGGTTCCAGTATTATCTGAACGCCACCGGCGATCGGCATATGGTGGGCGACGCTGTGGCAAGCCCGCTCATCGTCAGGGAGCACTGAACAATCGCCTGTTGATGGGCCCCTTGCCTGCCGATGGGCAAATCCCCACTAGTACCTGATGGAACTGAGCGCGCCTGCGATTATTTGCGCCGTGCGCGCGCATGCAGAAACGGGTGCAATCGTACGCATGCTTACTGCCGAGCACGGATTGGTAGCAGGATATGTTGCGGGCGGACGGGGCAGGCTGCTGCGGCCCGTGCTGATTCCCGGAAATCTCGTGCAGGCAGAAATCAAAAGCCGTTCGGCAAGCCAGTTGCCGTTTGCTCGAGTCGAACTGTCGCGCAGTCGCGGTCCCTGGCTAACAGAACCGCTTCCTGCCGCCGCGATCAACTGGACCACGGCGCTCACCGCCTCCACCTTGCCTGAGCGGCAAGCCTATCCGGCGCTTTACGATGCTCTCAGCGCGCTGCTTGATGTGATCTGTCTCTCCCCCTCGGCGCGTCGCTGGGCCTTGCCGTTGCTGTCCTATGAAGTGCTGTTGCTGCGTGAATTGGGTTACGGTGTGCCCGTCCGCAGGCCCGAAGACGATGACTGGGATACGATACTTCGGACGTTTGATTTAATCGGCAAGCAGCTTGCACGCTATCCGCTTGCTGATCGGCGCGGCGATGTTATGGCGGCGCGAACGCTGCTGCGAGAGCGGCTAGCACGGATTATCAACGGATAAACAGGTAGGTTTAGCGATGCGTATTGCAGTTTTCGCGGGCGACGGAATCGGCCCTGAGGTTACGGAACAGGCGGTTCGGGTGCTTGAAGCGCTCAACCTTTCCGGTCTGGAACTGGTCGAGGGCGATGTTGGCGGAATGGCCTATCGCAAACACGGCCACCCGCTTCCGCCTCAGACGCTGGAAACTGCGCGTTCGGCCGATGCCATCCTGTTTGGCGCGGTTGGCGATTTTGAGTGCGACAATCTGGAGCGCCATCTGCGGCCGGAACAGGCAATCCTTGGTCTGCGCAAGGAATTGAGCCTGTTTGCCAACTTGCGCCCGGCACGCGTGTTCGAAGGGCTTGAGGAACTGACCTCGCTGCGTCCCGAAGTTGCTCGCAAGATCGACATGCTGATCATCCGCGAACTGAACGGCGATGTGTACTTCGGCGAAAAGGGTGTGCGTACGCTGGAAGACGGCCGCCGTCAGGGCTGGGACATGATGTCTTACGCCGAGGACGAAGTGCGCCGCATTGCGCGGGTTGGCTTTGAAGCGGCCAAGAAGCGTCGCGGTAAGCTTTGCTCGGTCGACAAGGCCAACGTTCTGGAAACGTCGCAACTTTGGCGCGATGTCGTGCTCGAGGTTGCGAAGGAATATCCGGAAGTCGAGCTGAGCCACCTCTATGTCGATAACGCTGCGATGCAATTGGTTCGCGATCCGGGCCAGTTTGACGTTATCGTCACCGGCAACCTGTTCGGCGATATCCTTTCCGACCAGGCCAGCATGTGCGTTGGCTCAATCGGTCTGCTCGCATCGGCTGCGCTAGGCGAAGGCAGCTTCGGCCTTTACGAACCCATCCATGGCAGCGCGCCGGATATCGCGGGCAAGGGCATTGCAAACCCGATGGCCACTGTCCTGTCGGTTGCGATGATGCTGCGTCACAGCTTCAACATGGAAGAGCCGGCAGTGCGGATCGAGGCGGCTGTTGCCTCGACCCTTTCAGCAGGCATTCGCGGTGGCGATCTGGGCGGTAACGCCGGAACCCGCGAAGTCGGCGATGCTATTCTCGCACGGCTCTGATTATTGTTTGGCGGCTGGCGCTGCTTGTTAGCGCCAGCTTGCCAGCCACATCCACGTTTCAAAAGACTTCCTGCCGTTGTGCAGTTCTGCTGCAGATATGATGGGATAGAACCACGCGAATACCGCGATGGTGATGATCAACATCGTGACGGCGGCGATGCGATATGTGCGGCCGCGGGTCAGCATTTCACTGATGGCTAGCGCCAGACAGCCCATAAGAAACGTGCCCGGCAGCAGATAATGGAAATAGAACTGCACCGGCTTTCCGGACACCGGCCACATGGCAAGGCTGGCGATGTAGAGAAGCGCCATCGCAAGTGCATCGCGCCGTTGCCGCATCACGCCCGCCCACAACGCCCAGGCCAGCGCGGGCAGGCCCACCAGCATCGAGAATGGATTTCCGAGCATAAGGATGCCGCGCTGCGCGCCGTCCACGGGTTCGTAGAGAAACCAGATCGGCCGGATGTTGAAGACCCATTGCCACCAATAGCTTTGATAGGTGTGGGGCTTCTTCACGCTGTCTTGCAGCGCAAACATTTCCTTGTGCTGTCTGATGAAGTCGAGCGGTTGCAGCTGATGCTTGCCTTCATAAAACAGCGCGGGCGCGTACGTTGCCCAATAAACCAGCAGCGGCAGGAGACCGAGCCACAAGGCGGCTTCAAACAGACTGACGCCGCGCAAAGTGTCATGATGTCCCTGTTTCGTAGCTCGCAACCAGAGAACGTAAAGCCCCGGCAGCATGGCCACAGGGGCGGCGCTCCATTTCGAACCCAGTGAAAGCCCCAGCGCGACGCCCGCAATCAGCAGGCGACGGCGCGGCCGCTCACTTTCGAGTGCGGCGGCAAATTGCCAGAGCCCCACCAGGGCAAGGCTTGCGCAGACCATGTCCAGCATGGCGATGCGGGAAGCGATGAACCACATGAAGCTTGTCGCCATCAGTACCATTGCAAGAATGGTAGCCATGCGCTGCTTGCTGGCGATCCAGACTAACCGCCCGAAAGCGAAGATGCCCAGGGCGCCAAACAGAGCTGAGGGCAGTCTCCATGCCAGCGGCCGGTCGCCCAGCAAAGCGATGGATGCGGCGATCAACTCCTTGGCGAACATGGGGTGTTCGCGATTGGCAGGTGTCAGGGTGAGCAGTTCTCTTGCGGCTTTCACATAGTGAATCTCGTCGAAGTACATTCTCGACGGGATAGTCAGCCGGTGCAGTGTGAAAGCAAGGAAGGCCAGTGCAATTGCCCAGCACCACGTCAACGCCTCATCATGCCGTTTTTGGGGTGTCGCCATCGCTCCCGCCATAGATTCGGCAAGGCTGCGTCGCAATCGCAAAAGCACCGGATGATCCTCTGCAGCCTTGCGCAAGAGGACGGGCAATCGTAGAGCCCAGCGTATGAAGAGAACCAGCGGACAGAACCGAGCGATCACGCGTAAGTGGCGGCCGGAAACCCGTGCGATCCGCGGTGGAACCTGGCGTTCTGAGCAAGGCGAGACGAGTGAGGCTTTGTTCCTCACTTCTGGCTATTGCTACGATGATGCCGGTACGGCGGCAGCGCGTTTTGCCGGTGAACAGACCGGGATGACGTATTCCCGCCTGCAGAACCCCACGGTGGAGATGCTGGAAGAACGCATTGCCCTGATGGAAGGTGCTGAAGCCTGCCGAGTTCAGGCATCTGGCATGGCCGCCATGACGACTGCACTGCTCTGCCAGCTTAGCGCGGGTGACCATATTGTTGCGGGGCGTGCCGCGTTCGGTTCGTGCCGCTGGCTGGTCGATACCCTTTTGCCCCGCTTCGGTATCGAAGGAACGATCGTCGATGCGCGTGACAACGCTGCATGGGAAGCCGCGATCCGGCCGAATACCAAGGTTTTCTTCTTTGAAACACCCGCCAATCCGACGATGGACATCGCGGATATGGAGCACATTTGCGGGCTGGCTAAAGCGCACGGCATCCGCACGGTCGTCGATAACGCTTTCTGCACACCAGTGTTGCAGCGGCCGTTGGAATGGGGCGCGGATGTCGTTGCCTATTCCGCCACCAAGATGATGGACGGTCAGGGCCGCGTGCTCGCAGGTGCAGTCTGTGCCAGCCAAGAGTTCATGAACGACGTGCTGCTGCCCTTCCAGCGCAATACAGGGCCGAACTGTTCGCCCTTCAATGCCTGGGTGGTGCTTAAGGGGCTGGAAACGCTGGATCTGCGGATCAATCGCCAAAGCGAGAGCGCGCTGAAAGTTGGCAAGTTTCTGGAAGGCCGGGTGCCTGTCATCCTTCACCCGTGGCTGGATAGTCACCCGCAGAAGGAATTGGCGCAAAAGCAGATGGACAATTGCGG
>JAZQRJ010000026.1:0-67021 GCA_045629505.1 Novosphingobium sp. | reverse complement strand
TTGGTCGGGACGAGAGGATTCGAACCTCCGACCCCCACACCCCCAGTGTGATGCGCTACCAGGCTGCGCTACGTCCCGACCGAGGCGCGGCCTATAGGCGGGCCAGATTTCGTTTTCAAGCGCATTGAGCATGGAATTTGTTATGACCCTTGCCCGGCCCAGCGCGTTGCCATCCTTTCGCTTTGTTGCTAGGCGCGCGCTCTATTCTTCCGTCCCATCCGGTGCGGAGCCTTGCCGCGCTTGCCTGTGCAGCGCGGTCGTCACGACTAGAGAGGAAGCGGTCTCCACACGATGAACAGCTCAATTCTCACGATTCTGGCTGCTGGATCTGCAGGCGCACCGCCTGCGTGGCTTCAGTTTCTCCCGCTCGTCGCCATGGGTGTTATCTTCTGGTTCCTCATCATCCGGCCTCAAATGCGCCGCCAAAAGGAACACCAGACCAAGATTAGCGCGCTCAAGAAGGGCGATCAGGTCCTCACAGGCGGCGGTTTTGTCGGCAAGATCGTTCGAGTTGACGATCACTACGTCGATGTCGAACTTGCCCAGGGCGTGAAGGTGAAGGCGGTAAAAAGCACGATCACCGACATCATCCCGCCGGGCTCGTCAGCCGCGAATGACTGACCTGCAACCAGGTCTCTCACGCGCTGCGAGGGGTTAGCGAATGCTTGATTTTCCGGTTTGGAAGCGTGTTTGGCTTTGGGGCATCACGCTATTGTTGATGGCGGCGGCGCTGCCCTCGCTGTTTTCAATCGCCAACTTGCCATGGCCGAAGTTCCTGCCTTCCCCAGTAGTCAATCTGGGGTTGGACCTTGCTGGCGGAAGCCACATTCTGCTTGAGGCGAATACCTCTCAGGTCCGTGCGCAGCGGCTCGAGAACATGGAAGAATCCATTCGTGCTCGGTTCAAGTCGGCCAAGCCAAGCATTGCCATCGGCGACATTTCCAGCAGCGGAGGCAAACTAGCCTTCACGGTACGGAACGTCGGCCAGGTGGATGCCGCGCGCGAATTGATTGTGCCGCTGACGTCCGGCGCAGGCCTGACTGGCCAGCGGGACTGGAATATTGAGGTGGAGGATGAAAATCGCTTCATCCTCACTCCAACTTCCGAAGGCATCGCGCAGGCTGTAACGCTTGCGATGGATTCGGCAACGGAAGTGGTGCGGAAGCGCATCGACGAACTGGGCACCCGCGAACCAACGATTATCCGGCAGGGCGCCCAGCGCATCGTTGTGCAGGTGCCGGGGTTGGACGATCCGAAAGCGCTGAAGGCCCTGCTGGGGCAGACAGCCAAGCTGGAATTCAAGCTGGTAGACGTTACCGCGTCCCCATCTGACATTGCTGCGGGAATCGCACCTCCAGGTAGCGAAATCGTGCCTTATGCTGACGCTGCCAATAACGGCGGCGTTGCTGCCATTGCGGTCAAGCGGCTGGGCGGCATCAAGGGCGATAACCTCACCGATGCGCGGCAGAGCTTTGATCAGCAGACCAATGCTCCGGTCGTATCCATTACATTCGATCAGCAGGGCGGCGAAAAGTTTGCACGGCTGACTTCCGAGAACGTCAATCGTCCCTTCGCCATCATCCTTGATGGCAAGGTGCTTTCCGCGCCGAATATCAATGAGCCGATCCTTGGCGGCAGCGCCCAGATTTCGGGTGGCTTCACGGTGGATCAGGCAAACCAGCTGGCGATTTCCCTGCGCTCGGGTGCATTGCCCGTGGACCTCAAAGTGATTGAGGAACGCACGGTTGGCCCGGATCTGGGTGCCGATTCGATCAAGAAGGGCCTCATCGCGATGATGGTTGGCTCGATCGCCCTGGTCGCGTTCATTATCGCTACGTATGGCCGGTTCGGCGTTTATGCCTGTGTGGCACTGTTCATTAACGTGACGATGCTGCTTGGCGTAATGGCCATCTTCAACTCCACGTTGACCCTGCCAGGCATCGCCGGTTTCGTGTTGACGATCGGTGCGGCCGTGGACGCCAACGTGCTGATCAACGAGCGTATCCGGGAAGAACGGAAAAAGGGGCGCCGTGTCGTTCAGGCGGTGGAAATGGGGTACAAGGAAGCCAGCAGGGCGATCTTTGATGCCAACATCACCAACGCAATCGCGGCCGTGCTGATGTTCCTGTTCGGCTCAGGACCGGTACGCGGCTTTGCCGTGGTGCTGATGATTGGTATCGTCACCTCTGTATTCACCGCCGTTACATTGACCCGCATGTGGGTCGCAGGCTGGCTGCGCAGGACGCGGCCGTCGGACATCACGATCTAGGAGGAACAGGCTCATGAGACTGCTGAAGCTCGTTCCCGACAACACCAACATCCACTTCCTGCGGTGGCGGTGGCCGTTCTACATCGTCAGTATAACGCTGATGATTGCGTCCCTTGCGTTGGTGGCGACCAAGGGGCTGAATCTGGGCGTCGATTTTGTCGGCGGTCAGATGATCCGGGTTACCTTTACTGAAAGCGCCGAAGCGCCGGTCGCCGAGCTTCGAGAGAATGTCGATGCGCTTGGTTTTGGTGAACCGATCATCCAACGCTATGGCAAGCCGAATGAAGTTTCGATCCG
Organism: Novosphingobium sp.; assembly: GCA_045629505.1. Lineage (GTDB taxonomy): Bacteria > Pseudomonadota > Alphaproteobacteria > Sphingomonadales > Sphingomonadaceae > Novosphingobium. The sequence continues at coordinate 64,455 of JAZQRJ010000026.1, read as the reverse complement.
CATGAAGCTGCCGGACGGCGCGGAAGACAAACCTGAGCTTGCCGAAGCAATGGCCAGGACGATCACCTCGACTATTCAGCAAAACCATCCCGATGCGCGGCTGGACGGCGTTGATTCGGTTTCAGGCAAGGTTTCGAGCGAGCTGTTCGGAACCGGTATGAAGGCGCTCGGTCTCGCGATGCTGGCCATCTCGATCTACATCTGGGTGCGGTTTGAGTGGCAGTTCGGCGTTGGCGCACTGTTCGCGTTGTTGCATGATGTGACGTTGACGGTCGGCTTCTTCGCGCTCACGCAGATGGAGTTCGATCTGAACATTGTCGCGGCATTGCTGACACTGATCGGTTATTCCTTGAACGACAACATCGTCGTTTATGACCGTGTGCGTGAGAACTTGAAAAAGTTCCGCCGCATGCCGATTAACGAATTGCTGGACCTGTCGGTGAATGAAACCTTGTCCCGCACCGTCGTAACTTCGCTGTCGCTGCTGATCACTCTCGTCGCATTGCTGGTGTTTGGGCCTGATGTGATATTCGGGTTTACCGTCGCAATCACGATTGGCATTTTCATCGGCACATATAGTTCGATCTACATGTCGACGCCGATCCTGATTTGGCTCAATGTCACGGCTGACAGTTTCGTAAGCAAAGAATCGGAAATTGACCGCCAGGAACGTCTGGCACGGGAACGCGGTGGCTGACGATAGCCGATGCCATGCGTTCTCAAGACCAAAGAGGAGAGATGTATGGCAAAGGCGAGGATCCTAGTTGTTCCACCTGAAAAGACCACGGTCGGCGATCTGCCGGCCGATTGGTCCGGTCGCGCCGAAATTCGCACTTACGTTGCGGGAGAAAAGTTTCCGCTGCGTTGCAATGAAGTGCAACTGCCTGCTGGTGATAAGATTACCGTGGGTCCGGTGGAAATCGAAACGATCGGCTACATCTGGCACGGCAATGCTACGGCTGGCGGGCACAAGCTGGCGCAGGGGTCCAGCTTTGTGGTGGAGCGACGAGAGCAGCTCGTGATTTCGGGAGAGAGCGAGCACTGCGACATTCTGTTATTCGCTGCGTCAGAGCCGTCCGAATCATCGCGTAAAGGCGGGCATGTTCATCTTCTGCCCAACAAGCATGTGCCGCGTGATGACGCCCTGACGGAGAGCGGTCTGAGCGGCGGCATGCACGCAGATTCGCAGTGCCCAACTTGCAGCGTCTGGCTGCATGAAAACGGCTTTCCTGGTGCGCCTGAACCGGCCACGCCCGAGGAGCAATCCGTGGGAGTTCACTCTCACTCTGAGGATGAGATCATCTTTGTGGTCTCTGGTGAGATCAGGCTGGGCCGCAAGCTCTATCCGGCAGGAACTGCCATCGCCATTGCGGCGGACACGCTTTACTCCTTCACTGCCGGTCCTGATGGCATGCGCTTCATCAATTTCCGTGCTGGCCAACCTTCCGACATCCACTTTGCCAATGGCAACACGATGAACGAGGTCGCATACTGGCAGGAGAAACTGCCGCGTCCGGAATACCTTGAGCCGGTGGCCTGACGGCGAAAGTCATCGCGCGGCGACGATGCGCCGCCAGAATTCAGCGATTCGTGCGCCGTTCTGTTCCCAGCTGAAGTGGCTGACCGTTTCGGCTACTTGTTCCTGAGAGGGCGGCGCGGCGAGCAATTCTTTAACTGCTCCGGCAATTGCACTCGAATCGCGGGCAACGAGGCGACCCGCGGCGGGATCTTTCAGGAGTTCGCGAGCGCCGCCGATATTCGGAATGACGATGGGCGTTCCGCAGGCGAGGGCCTCGACCCAAGCATTGGCCAGCCCCTCGCTTTGGGATGGCAGCACCATCGCGTTTGCCGAGCATAGTAGAAGCGGCAGCGTGTCATGGCTTACCTGCCCGAGAAAATGGACCCGGTGGGTGAGCGCTTTGGACGCAGCTAGGCTGCGTAGTGAAGCTTCGTCTGGGCCGGTTCCTGCAAGAGCCAGATGCACCTCCGGCAGCTGTGACAGTGCCTCTATGGCGAAAGCCTGCCCCTTACGGGCAATCAACGCGCCGGGTGTCACAATCAGGGGAGCGTCCCCCAGATCGCGCAGAGCGGGCACACCCGTTGCCAGGGCGGCGCGAGCGGTGCTCCGCTCGAACGGATGAAACCGATCTCGATCAAGGCCGGTATAGTGGACAACGATCTTCTCCGCCGGCATCCCCAACGCGATCATGTCAGCTTTCAACGCTGCCGATACGGCGAGCAGTCCTACTGCCTGATTGGCAGCGGCCAGCATCTGGCGAAGTGCGGCAGGGCGTTGGCCCCAGTAATGAATGTCTGCGCCACGGGATTTGATCGTCAGCGGCAGGTCCAACTCCGCCGCGATTCGCGCAGCTGCCGGACCATCTGGAAAGAAGAACGAGGCGTCCACGAGATCGAATGGCTGCTGCGCGTGTAGCTTGCGCACAAGCGGCAAGACAGCCTTCACGATCCGGCTTGGATTGGTGTCTCCGCCAATTCTCGGGATCAGCGTAAAGTGCGGGTAGTGCGCAGTAATGCCTGATACTTGGCTGGCAGGCGGCATCGTCTGCAACTGTCGATAGGGTGGTTTCAGGCAAAGCGGCCATGGAGGTATGCCGATTGGGCTGATCATCGTCAGATCAACGTCATCGACTGCTGCAGCGGCCCGCATCTGGTTGCCCACGAAATTGCCGAATGCCGGGCGCACCGGATTGGGAAAAAGGGTGCTGATCGCCAGGATGCGCATGGCGGGCTGAGTTCGCATCAAAGTTTTCGTACCAGCATCTCGGCAACAGCGAGCCATGCTGGTTGTTCGATCACGATCTGCCGCTGGCCGCTGCCGAGTGGGAATATTACGATGCGCTTGTCATCACGGTCGATCAACCGTCCGAATGCAAAGCGTCCGCCGGGGCGTGGGGCAAGGACGTCACGATTGAGCAACTGACCCTGCGCATCTTCCGGCACTTCGCGCAGCCAGATCTGGTCGCCTGAGCGATATTCCCCCGCGCTTGCTTCAACGGTTACTGCCATGAACGAACTGGATGTGGAAAATACGGCAGGCAACACCGCTTCACGCGGGCGGTTGAGGGCTTCCGCGCCTGACTCGGCCAGCCGTGCCACCACTTGCGGAACCTGGGTTTCGGCGCTCCGCACCAGCATTTCCGGTTCGACTTCCAAAGCTGCAGCGATCCGGTTCATCCAATCCAACGAAAGGTTGCGCATCCCGGTTTCCAGCCTGCCGATTGTTTGGGCGGTGGTGGGAGGAGAGCAACGCTCTGCCACTTCGGCCAGTGTAAGCCGCTTTTCCTTCCGAATATCGCGAATGCGGTTGATCATCGTCGAACTTCTTGAATAACCATATTGGTTTTTAACTGTCCTACATCTGAATGAATTTGGCAATGACCCTGCCAGCAGATGGAGAGGGCCGGCATGGCGAGAGTACTGGTTGAACGGGAATTGACGAACGAAGGGCCAACCCACCGCAAGGCAAGGCGCGGCGGGCGAAGCGCCCGTGTTAACGTGGCCGAATCGCCGCTGACTTGGCTTCACGCACGCGGTCATATCTGCGACCGTCAGTTTCAGGCCGGGGAGCAGTTGCGTGCCGATTGGGAGCGGGCGCAGCTTTCACCGTCCATCACGATGCGCTGGGATGCGGTGCGGGTCCGCGGCGGACGGGATGCCGATCTCGACCCGACTGAGCGCCAGATTGCGGCAAAGGCACGCTTCGATGGAGCAATCACCTCAGCCGGATCGGGACTTGCTGATATTCTCTGGCGTGTCGTGTGTGGAGGGGACGCACTTACGGAGGCCGAAAAAGGATTGGGGTGGCCGACCCGCAGCGGCAAGCTGGTGCTAAAAATAGCGTTGGACCGAGTGGCCGATTTTTATCGAGTCCCGTGATCGATAAAGTGACTAGGCCAGTGCCTCTGCAACGGCCTTTCGCAATTCAGGCAGAACCTCCGCCTCAAACCATGGATTGGCGCGCATGAACATGGTGCTGCGCCAAGAAGGGTGGGGCAGCGGGAAATAGCGGGGCAGGAAGCTGCGGAAGTTCGCAACGCGATCCGCCATGCGCTGTCCCTTTGTTTCGGGGAGGTAGTTCATTTGGGCATAGGTTCCGACGAGCAGCGTCAGCCGAACGTCGGGCAGTTCTGCCCAAACACGGTTATGCCAAAGCGGGGCGCATTCCCTACGCGGAGGCAAGTCTCCCCCGCTGGCTTTACCGGGATAGCAGAACCCCATGGGCACGATGGCTACCCTTGCCGGATCGTGCAGATCTTCGCGAGAAAGTCCGGTCCATTCGCAAAGGCGATTGCCGCTGGCATCGTCCCACGGCACACCGCTGGCATGAACTTTAGTGCCGGGTGCCTGACCGATTATAGCCAGGCGCGCTGTGCGGGAAAATTGCACGACTGGACGCGGCCCGTGCGGCAAGTGTGCTGCACAGGCGCGACAGCCAGCAATTTCCTTATGAAGCGGCGTCATCTGCGTCGGCCGCTTCGACCATTTCCGCAAGCTCCAGCCAGCGCATTTCAGCAGTGTCCTTTTCCTCGCGTGCCTTTTCCAGCGCGGTGGTGAGTGCCTGAAAGCGTGCCGGATCGCGGGTGTAGAGAGCGGGATCGGCAAGCGCAGCTTCGTCGCGGGCGATGGCGGCGTCGAGCTCTTCGATCCTGACAGGGAGAAGATCGTAGTCGCGCTGGTCCTTGTAGGTGAGCTTCTTGGACTTGGGCTTGGGCGGGGCCGGAGGCGCGCTGGCATCTCGCCGGACTTTATCATCCCGCGACGACGGGGACGAACCTTTGCGCTTGGCTTCCCAGTCTGCATAGCCGCCCGCGATTATGTCGATATGGCCCGATCCATCCAGCCCCAGCGTCAGCGTAACGGTACGGTCCAGAAAGTCGCGATCGTGGCTGACGATCAGCACCGTGCCATCGTAATCGGCGATGACTTCCTGCAGGAGATCGAGCGTTTCCAGATCGAGATCGTTGGTCGGTTCGTCCAGCACGAGCAGATTGGACATGCGTGCAAATTCACGCGCCAAAAGGAGGCGCGATCGCTCACCACCTGAAAGCGTGCCGACTTTTGCATCGATCAGCCCCGGATCAAACAGGAAGTCCTTCATGTATCCCTGAACGTGCTTGCGCACACCGCGCACGTCCACCCAGTCACCGCCTTCGGCAATGACGTCGCGGAGGCGCTTTTCGGGGGTAAGCAAGCTGCGCTGCTGGTCGATCACAGTACCCTGCAGAGTGTTGGCCAGCGTAATTTCGCCAGAATCCGGCTCAAGTTCACCCGTCAGCAGCCGTAGCAGCGTGGTCTTTCCGGAGCCGTTGGAACCGACGATGCCGATCCGGTCCCCACGCTGGATGCGGAGCGAAAAGTCGCGAATGATGGTGCGATCGCCAAAAGTCTTGGTCACGTGATCGGCCACGATGACGGATTTCGTCTTGGTGTCATTGGCCGCGATATTCAGCTTTGCCGTGCCTTGAGGACTTAGCATCGCGGCGCGTTGGGCGCGCATGTCCCACAGTTTTGCCAGGCGGCCCTGATTGCGCTTGCGGCGCGCGGTCACTCCGCGTTCCAGCCAGTGCGCCTCGATCTTCAGCTTGGCGTCAAGCTTATCTGCAGCGCGGGCCTCTTCGGCATAGACCTGTTCTTCCCAAGCCTCATACCCGCCGAAGCCCACGTCCTTGCGGCGCAAAGATCCGCGATCCAGCCACAGCGTTGCATTGGTGAGCCGAGTCAGGAACGTACGGTCGTGGCTGATAGCGACGAATGCACCCTTGTAGCGGGACAGCCAGCTTTCCAGCCAGTCGATCGCAGCAAGGTCCAGGTGGTTGGTCGGCTCGTCCAGCAGCAATAGGTCAGGCTCGGACGCCAGTGCCCGGCAAAGTGCGGCACGGCGCCGTTCGCCGCCCGAGGCGCTTTCCGCGTCCCGCGAAAGGTCTATCCCAATCTGATCCGCGATGGCTTCCACCTCGTGGCGGGGCGGCGCGTCGTCTCCGCCAATCGCGAAATCGAGCAGCGTCTTGTACCCGGTGAAGAACGGGTCCTGCTCCAGAATTACGATGCGCGTACCCGGTTGGACGGAGCGAACACCGCGGTCGCCTTCGATCTCTCCCGCGATAAGCCGCAACATCGTGGTTTTGCCCGCACCGTTGCGGCCGATCAGCGCCAGCCGGTCACGCGGGCCGATGTGAATATCAAGATCCCGGAAAAGCCAGCCGGTGCCTTGGTGCAGGCCCAAGCCTTCCCAGCTTAGAATTGGTGCGATTGCCATGCCCGCGCCCTAGCCTTGCGGCAGGGGCTGCACAACCGTTCGTGAAGCACGCTTGCGGTTGCGGAGCCGCCCGATCAACATGCCAAATGTATTCACCGCTTGTTCAAAGCGTCTCGTCTAGCGATAGCCGCACTATGAAACCCGTGGTTGCCGCAATCCTTTTTGCATTCGCCATTTCGGCTGTGCCCGCAAGTGCCCATCCTGGCGATGCGCAAGGACAGGTGCGCGAACAGCGCAGGGCGGGCCACGTCTGGTCGCTACGTCAGATTGAGCAGCGGATTTTGCCGCAAATGCGAAACATGCAGTATCTGGGTCCAGAATATGATCCCACTGCAATGGCATATCGCCTCAAATTTATTCAGAACGGCAGAGTGTTTTTCGTCGATGTCGATGCCCGAAGTGGAGAAATTATATCAAGAAGCCGCTGATGCCCCTAAAGGCCGCATTGCTTGACGCTTGCACGGTTTCGTCCCATTTCGAGGGCGGTTGATATGGGAGATCCGATTTGCGCATCCTAATCGTTGAGGATGAGCCCACGTTGGGCAATCAGCTCAAGACTACGCTTGAGCAAACTGGGTATGCGGTCGATCTTTCGCAGGATGGCGAAGACGGCCATTTTCTCGGCACTACAGAAGATTACGACGCTGTTATCCTGGACCTTGGGTTGCCGGAAATCGATGGCCTGACAGTGCTGGGCATGTGGCGCAAGGAGGGGCGCGATTTCCCCGTTCTGGTGCTGACCGCGCGGGACAGTTGGTCGGACAAGGTGGCAGGTCTCGACGCCGGGGCCGATGATTACCTCGCCAAACCCTTTCAATCCGAGGAACTTATCGCCCGCCTGCGGGCACTGATCCGCCGCGCTTCGGGCAATACCTCTTCCGAGCTGACTGCTGGCGATGTTCGGCTGGATACGCGTTCAGGTCGCGTGACGCTGGCTGGAGAGCCGGTGAAGTTGACTGCGCAGGAATACAAGTTGCTGTCTTACCTCATGCACCACAAGGGCAAGGTTATCAGCCGCACCGAACTGATCGAACATATCTACGATCAGGATTTTGATCGCGATTCGAACACGATCGAAGTTTTCGTAACCCGTATCCGTAAAAAGCTTGGCGCCGATGTCATCACCACGATCCGCGGACTCGGCTACAGCCTCGACGATCCCGCAGACGCCCCCCGCGGCTGAACCGGCCCTCACCGCGCCCAACCAGGGCGAGGCGAGGGCGGGCGCACAGCCCCATACGGGGTCGCTTGCGCAGCGCATGATGCTGATCGCGGCAGGCTGGATTATTGTCTTGCTGCTGCTGGGCGGTGTTGCGTTGGACAGGACTCTGACCAACACTATCACCCGCAATTTCGATGAGCAATTGGGCTATATGCTGACCGGCATGATCGGTTCGGCTGAAATCGGCCCGGATGGTGAGGTGTTCTTCAACCGCCCGCTGGGGGACCAGCGTTTCCTTGAGCCGAACAGTGGCCTCTATTGGCAAATCACCGGCAAGGGACACGAGGATTTTCCTTCCCGCTCACTTTGGGACCGCAGTCTGAATACGGGCGCAGACCATTTTGACGCTGCGCCCCACGTCTTTGATAGCGACCAGTTTCCTGGAGAGCCGCTGCGGATCATGGAGCGGTCCATCATTCTGCCCGGCAGCGATACACAGTGGCGGTTTACTGTCGCGGCAAGCCGGGATTCGCTGGATGAGCAGATTGCCAGCACCCGTTCCATCCTCACCTACAGCTTCGTGGTTCTGGGCATTGGCCTGCTGCTGATGGCCGGGATTCAGACATGGTATGGCCTGTTCCCCCTTCGCCATGTGCGCCGCGGCATTCAGAAAATGCGTGCGACAGGCGCCAATCGTATGACCGAGCCTTTGCCACAGGAAGTGCAGCCGCTGGTGGAAGAACTGAACGCGCTGCTCGCCCATACGGATCGGCAGGCGGAGGAGGCACGGACGCATGCAGGCAATCTCGCCCACGCGCTCAAAACCCCGCTGACGGTGCTGATGAATGCTGCGACGGCCAAAGCGCCTGACCTTGGCGATGCAGTTATCCGGGAAACGGCAGTAATGCGCAGGCAGGTGGATCACCATCTGGCACGAGCACGGGCGGTGGGCCGTCGGGCTGCCGGTTTGGCGCGGGCTAATCCCTATCAATGTGCGCAGGCTGTGCTTCGTGCGGTGGAGCGGCTTTATGAACAGGTCCGCTTCGATCTGGATGGCAATCGTGAGGCCATGGTCGCACTTGAAAAGCAGGATCTTGAGGAGATCCTGGGCAACCTGATCGAGAATGCCGCCAAGTACGGCGGCGGCAGCGTGTTCGTTACGATCGATGCGCAGGATGACCCTGATTTCTGCGAAATCTGGGTTGAGGATGATGGGGAGGGGATTCCGCCTGCTGACCGCATCCGTAGTTTTGATCGCGGTTCCCGGCTAGATACAGAAAAACCGGGAACCGGGTTGGGTTTGGCGATCGTGCGCGACGTCGTGGAAATCTACGGCGGCTCGGTGAAACTTCTTGAGAGTGAGGATCTGGGCGGGCTGCTGGTCCAGCTCCGCCTTCCGCGCGTCAGCGGTTGAAATTTTGTATAAGATTCAGCTTTCCGCGCCGTCCTGAGCCTGCTCATGATGGCGAATCACTTCGCGGATGATGAAGCGCAGGAACGTTTCCGAAAATTCCGGATCGAGGTGCGCATCTTCCGCCAGCTTACGCATCCGGGCGATCTGCTTGTCTTCACGGCCGGGATCTGACGGCGGCAGCTTCATCTTTGCCTTATAGGCGCCCACTGCTTTTGTGATGCGGAAGCGTTCCGCAAGCATGTGAATCAGAGCGGCATCGATATTGTCGATGCTCGAGCGGTAACCGGCCAGAACCGGATCGATGGCGGTGTCTTCACTCATTTGTGCGCTCCGCTAGCAGACAGCAATGCGCGTTGCCAACCACCCTATGAAGCCTGACCGCACCTTTGTGCTTGCCATTGGGCGTTTGAAGCGCAATGCGACCATGCAATGACTGCCGAGATCGTACCTCTTCGCCCGGGTGGCAAAGCCCCGTCGCTACAACCCATGCTGTCGCTTACTGCAAATGGCATGAATGCGGTGAATGCGGTGATCCTCGATCGCATGCAGAGCCAGATCCCGCTTATCCCTGCGCTGGCCGGACACCTTATTTCCGGTGGGGGCAAGCGGATGCGTCCGATGCTGACGATCGCGGGGGCGGAACTCTGCAATTATCACGGCACGCGCCATCACAAGCTGGCTGCGGCCGTCGAGTTCATTCACACGGCTACGCTGCTGCATGATGATGTGGTGGACGGGTCGGACCTGCGGCGCGGCAAGGCCAGCGCGAATATCGTGTTCGGCAATCCGGCCACGGTTCTGGTTGGCGATTTCCTTTTCAGCCGTGCGTTTGAGCTGATGGTGGAGGATGGCTCGCTGCGCGTGTTGAAGATCCTGAGCAATGCTTCGGCAGTGATTGCCGAGGGCGAGGTGGACCAACTGACAGCCCAGCGTCAGATTGAGACGAGTGAGGAACGCTATCTCTCTATCATCGGCGCGAAGACTGCGGCTCTGTTTGCCGCCGCAACGCGCATCCCGGCCGTGGTTGCCGAATGCAGCGATGCGGAGGAGCGCGCTCTGGAAGCTTATGGCCGCTATCTCGGCATCGCGTTCCAGCTTGTCGACGATGCGATCGATTATGATTCAGAAGCCGGCGAGTCTGGTAAGGACAAGGGTGACGATTTCCGCGAAGGGAAGATGACCCTGCCAGTAATCCTCGCTTATGCTCGTGGATCCGAGGATGAGCGTAGCTTCTGGCGTGATGCTATCGCGGGCTTCCGGATTGAGGACGAGGACCTGGCCCATGCGATTGAGCTGATCAATCGGCGCGATGCCTTGTCGGCCACTCGGGAACGGGCTCGCTATTTCGGCCAGAGGGCGATTGATGCGATTGCCGGTTTCCCGGCGAGCGAGGCCCGTTCCGCGCTGGTTGAAGCAGCCGAGTTCGCGGTTTCACGCCGTTACTAATTCCCGGCGGAGCCTTCCTCCATTACCAGACGTCACGGTTTGCTCAGTGCGTTTCTGATCGCAAGTGATCCCGTTTGCGCCTTGCGTGCGGTATCTGTATATATGGATTATGATCCAATCGGGGTGGTTCTATTGTTCGAACACCCAAACTGCGGCACTTAGATCGCAGATAACGTGCCGGGATGATCCGGGCCATCAGGGTTCCGAACGCTCATGTCGGCGATGTTTCGGGATATGGGAGAGCTACAGCGATGTATTATCCAGGCGCATTGCCTAAGCAGATTACTCTGGGCGGTTTAAAGCTCGAGTATCTGGACGAGGGGCAGGGATCGACGATCCTTTACCTCCATTCCAGCGAAGGCGCGAATAGCGATCTTGAACTGGTCCGCACACTTGCGAAAACGCACCGGGTCGTGATGCCGGCCCTTCCGGGGTTTGGTCTCAGTGAAACCGCGTTCCACATGAGGACGGTGGACGACCTGTCCTATGCTTGTCTCGATCTGCTTGAGGCGCTGGACCTTCGCGACGTTACCGTCGTGGGCAGTTCGCTGGGCGGCTGGCTTGCGGCAGAACTGGCCACCAAGGCTTCGGACCGGATTGCCCGGCTGGTGCTGGACAACCCGCTGGGTCTGCGCTTCCGCACAGAAGCCACAGAGCGGCAGTTCCCGGACCTGTTCCAGGATCTTCCCAGCCAGTGGGGCGCCTATTTCCTTGCCGGATCGCCTGCCGACCCGCGCGAGTGGCATACGGTTGACGATGACACCCGCCTGCGCGCTGCACGTAATCGCGAAGCATTCGTGAAGCTGGCGTGGTCGCCCTATATGAACAACCCGAAGCTGGGCGGGCGCATTCATCGCGCCACGGTTCCCGCACTCGTGCTTTGGGGCGATCAGGACACGTTCGCATCGCGCGAATATGCGCAAAGCTATGCTGATGCGCTGCCGAATGGCGAATTGAAGATCATCGCCGGAGCCGGGCACTTTGCCTTCCATGACCAGCCTGATGCCGTGGCCAGCGCCGTGCTGGAATTCGCGGGTCAGCCACAGAACGCGTGAGAGGTTATCATGGACGTCTATTTCTTTTCCGAACAATCGCACTATCCCGCTTGGGACAAGTTCGACGGCATGCTTCGCGGAGATATTCCCAACAAGTTTGGTGATCCTGGCACGTCTTCGCATCTGCTGAACGGATACCTTGATCTGTATCAGTTGGCTGACGAAGTCGGCATGAACTGCATGGTCAACGAACATCACATCGCCTCGACCTGCATGAACGTGTCGATCACGCTGACGCTTTCCGTTCTGGCGCGCATCACCAAGAATGCTCGTTTACTGGGGCTCGGATCGATCATCACCAACCGGCCTGATCCGATCCGCGTAGCCGAGGAATATGCTGTGGTTGACAGCATCTCGGGCGGCCGCCTCGAAATGGGGCTCGTCAAGGGTGCAGGCTGGGAGTTGTACGCTTCCAACGCAAACCCCGTTGGAGGCATGGATCGCTTCTGGGAAGCGCATGACTTGATCCTTGCAGCCATGACGCGGCGCGAACCGTTCAGCTGGGAAGGCAAGTACTTCGATTATCGCACTGTGAACCTCTGGCCGCGTCCGGTGCAGCAGGATCATCCGCCGATCTGGTTCACCGGCAATAGCCCGGGCAGTGCCAAGATGTCTGCCACGAAGGGCTATGTGAACGCTGCATTCCTTACGGGGCCCGGCGCCAAGGCAACCTTCGATGCCTATCGCGAAACCTATCAGGACACCTTCGGCAAGCAGCCGGATGAAGACCGTCTGGCCTATCTGGGCATGGTTTCCTGCTCACGCGACAAGGCGACAACCGAGCGTAACATAGCGGCCATGCGGGCATACCTCGCCAGTGTGGCGCGTATGCGTCCGGCGCACGTCAATCCTCCGGGCTATTCGCCGGTGCAGGCGAATGCTGGTATGATGTCTCAGCCGCCTGCTGGTGGTAGCGGTGGTCCGTTCGCTGCTGGCGGCGCGACCGACGAAGATCTTGCCAAGGCCGGCATCATGTTCTGGGGTGAGCCGGAGCGCGTGGTCGATCAGATTGCGGCTTTCCGCGAAATGGTTGGCGGCTTCGGTCATTTCCTCAACATGGGCCAGAACGCGCACCAGTCGTTCGAAGACGCAAGCGAAAGCATCCGTCTGTTCGGTGAGTTTGCACTCCCCGAGATTAAGAAGATGGGCGCAAAGGAAAGCGTTGTAGCCTGATTCATCGAATTTGGTGAAATGGAGCCCTCGGTTGTCCCTGATCTCAGCGGACAGTCGGGGGTTCTGTGTTTCTGTTCTGGGGCGGATAATGCTGATCACACCTTATGCTGATAGGCACTTCGCTGGCGTCGATGCACTTTGGCAGGCTGTGTTCCCGAACGATCCGCCATGGAACCGTGCTGCCATCGCTATTCCCGAAAAGCTTGCCATTCAGCCTGATCTTTTCCTTGTCGCGGAGGATGGCGATCGGGTGGTCGGCACCGTGATGGCCGGATACGATGGCCATAGGGGCTGGCTCTATACGATCGCAGTCGCGCCTGATCTCCAGCGCAAAGGCATCGGTTCAGGCTTGCTCTTTGAAGCGGAACGAAAATTAGCTGCCATGGGATGTGGTAAGGTCAATTTGCAGATTCGTGCAGGCAATGACGCCGTGGTAGCCTTCTATCGTTGTCATGGTTACAATGTGGAAGAACGCATTAGCATGGGTAAGCGCCTCACTGTCTGAAGATGGCTGCGTGCCTTCGGCATAGCGTCGGTGCGCTTTTGCCTATAACTCGCGCTTGTGAACGAGCTTTTGCCAATCCATTCCGTATTACCGGACCTGCTGAATGCTCTTCGGCAATCTGGCCGAGCCGTGCTGATCGCACCGCCGGGGGCGGGCAAAACCACGGCGGTTGCTCCCGCATTGTTGCACGAGGATTGGTGCACCGGCACTGTAATCCTGCTCAGCCCACGGCGCGTGGCGGCGCGCGCGGCGGCGGAACGCATGGCGCAAATGCTGGGTGAGAGTGCGGGCGAAACGATTGGCTACATCACCCGGATGGACAGCAAGCGTTCTGCAAAAACGCGGGTGCTGGTGATGACCGAAGCAATTTTCGTGTCCACAATCCTCTCCGATCCCGAACTTGCGGGCGTATCGGCTGTCCTCTTCGACGAGGCGCATGAACGCCATCTCGACAGCGACTTAGGCCTGGCGTTGGCGATCGAGTGCCAGCAGATTCTGCGTGAAGACCTGCGGCTGGTCGTCATGTCCGCAACTATCGACGGTGAACGCTTTGCCAGCCTGCTGGACGGCGCGCCGGTGATTACGAGCGAGGGCAAGGCCCATCCGCTCAGACTGCGATGGATCGGTGCCCGTCCGGAATTGCGGATTGAGGACGCGATCGCTTCGGCGATTCTTGTTGCGTGGCGTGTGGAAGAGGGGGATGTGCTCGCCTTCCTGCCCGGCGTTGGCGAAATTGAACGCACGCGCGAACGATTGGCCGAACGTTTGCCCGAAGCTCTGATCCTTCCGTTGCATGGTCAGTGTGAACCTGCGGCGCAGCGGGCCGCGATTCGCCGCGATCCCGATGGCCGCCGCCGCGTAGTACTGGCCACCTCGATTGCTGAAACCTCGCTGACGCTGGACGGCGTTTCTGTCGTAGTCGATTCCGGCCTGTCGCGACGAGCCGAGTTCGATCGCGCCGCGGGCGTCACCCGCCTGGTGACTCATCGCGCCAGCCGCGCATCGGCTGATCAGCGTGCTGGGCGAGCGGCGCGACAAGGGCCGGGGGTTGCCTATCGGCTGTGGGAGGAAGCGGCCCACGCAGGTCGACCGGCGTTCGATGCACCGGAAATCGAAACCTCTGACTTGTCCGCATTGGTGTTGTCGCTTGCGGGATGGGGCGCGCGAGATCCCGATCAGATGGCCTGGCTGGATGTGCCGCCGCAGCCGTCGGTTGAAGCCGCGCGCTCTCGCTTGCAGGCACTCGGTGCGATCGACGCTGACGGCGCAATTACCCCATTCGGCAGGCAGGTGGCACAATTGCCGATGCAGCCCCATCAGGCGGCGACGGTGCTTATGGGCGCACGAGCAGGGCAAGCGACTCCGGCGGCAAGAATGGCGCTGTTACTGCAAGAACGCGGGCTGGGCGGGCGCGGTGATGATCTGTTGCATCGGCTGGACCGCTGGAATGCAGATCGCGGATCCCGGGCCGAGGCTGCACGCAAGTTGGCGCAGGGTTGGGCTAAACGGGCGAGTGCGCTGGTGGGTTCAGCCACGGCGCAGCACGGGATCAGCCCTGCGGTGTTTCTTGCGCGTTCCCGGCCAGACATGGTGGCGCGGCGGCGTGATTCTGGCGGCGAGGCGTGGCTGTCCGTTGGGGGGCGTGGATACATGCTCGATCCCGCATCGCCGCTCGCCCGATCCGAATGGCTGGTGATTGGTGATGCACAGGGGCAGGCCAAGGGCGCGCGCATCACGGCCGCTGCCGCTCTGACAACGGATGAGGTGGAAACGCATCTGGCAAACCAGATTGAGCGTCGCTCGCTGGTGCGATGGAATGCCGCTGAAGGACGGGTTGAGGCGCGGTTGGAACGGCGGCTGGGCGCGGTTGTGCTGGCCATCGGGCCAGATTCCGCTCCTAACCCTGACGCTGTTGCCGAATGCTTGCTTGAAGCTGCACGGGGCTATCTGCCGGATCTTCTGCCGCCTGCCCTGATGGCGAGGGCGCGCTATGCGGGGATTGAGGCGCTCGATGCAAAGCATCTGGCGGAAAGTGCGGCTGACTGGCTCGGCCCTTTGCTCGCGGGACGGCGCGATCTGGAGATTTCCCCCGGGCGCATTCGCGATGCGCTGCTGAACTTGCTTGATTGGGATAGCCGCCAGCGGCTGGATCGCCTTGCGCCCTCGCAGTTCGGTAGCCCTGCCGGGACGAGCCATGAGATTGACTATGCCGATCCGGGCGGGCCATCGGTCGAGGTGCGGGTGCAGGCTCTGTTCGGGCTGGATATCCATCCACAGATCGGTCAGCCACCCGTGCCGCTGCTGCTGAAGCTGACCTCGCCTGCGGGCAGGCCGATCCAGACTACCCGCGATCTTCCCGGTTTCTGGCGCGGATCGTGGCGTGATGTGGTGCGCGATATGAAGGGCCGCTATCCCAGGCATCGCTGGCCGGATGAGCCATGGGCAGAAAAACCCAGCCTCAAGACCAAGAACGCCTTTTCACGGACGCAAGGGTGACTTATGGGAGCGTGCATGACCGCTCGTATCTTTCAGCGCCCCAAGAATGTAATGCAGTCAGGCAAGGCGCGCATTGATGACTGGATTCTCGAATTCGTGCCGGAGGAGGCCAAGAAGCCTGACCCATTGATGGGTTGGGCCGGCTCCGGCGACATGAAGCAGCAGGTTCACCTCAAGTTTCCGACTTGTGAAGAAGCGCAAGCTTATGCAGAGCGTTACGGCATTGACGCGCGGGTTCACCCGTCACCGCCGCGCCGTTTGAAGCTCCAGACATACGCGGATAATTTTCGTTAATTGCGTTTTCTGCGGTCGGGCTGGACAAGACAGATTGTGAACGCCATATGCGCCACCGGGAGTCGGGTGGACGTTTGCATTCGCCAACTTGGTCAGGTCCGGAAGGAAGCAGCCACAACGGATCGCGACGGGTCGCTCGGCTCCTTTTTCATTCTCCTTTTCCCCTGACATTCGCGGTGAGACACCGTACCTTCGGAAGCGATGGACGATTCACCCGACATATTTGGCGATCAGCACCGCGACGAGGACGAGCCGAAGCCCAGCGCCGCCGAGCTTGAGGCTGCGGGGCAATCCGCTCTGTTCGGATTCGATGAGCCTGCTGCCCCCAAGGCCGAAATGCCTATTGCCGAACCAGAGCAGGCTGCCGCGGATACACCGCCTTGGGCACAAGATCCCCAGCCAGCACCCCCTCCTGTAGAAGCGCTTGCTCCTGTTGCGACTCCGATGGTCGCTCCGGCGTCCAGCGAGACTACGCCTGCCGCGCCCACGGCTGCGGTGTCTGCTGCTGCTGCTGCTGCTGCTGCTGCGGTACCTGCGCCGACGGCGCCCGCAGCGCAGCCGTATCGCGTGCTCGCCCGCAAATATCGCCCGCAGACGTTCTCCGAACTGATCGGGCAGGATGCAATGGTCCAGACCTTGGGGAACGCGATCAAGCGCGATCGGCTGGCTCATGCCTTTCTGATGACGGGCGTGCGCGGGGTGGGCAAGACCTCGACCGCGCGTCTGATCGCCAAAGCGCTCAACTGTATCGGTCTGGACGGGCAGGGCGGCCCGACTATCGATCCGTGCGGCCGTTGCGAACCATGCGTGGCAATCGCCGAGGGCCGTCATATCGACGTCATCGAGATGGATGCGGCATCGCACACGGGTGTCGACGATGTGCGCGATATCATCGAGGCGGTGCGCTATGCGGCGGTTTCGGCGCGCTACAAGATCTACATTATTGACGAAGTTCACATGCTGTCCCGCAACGCTTTCAATGCGTTGCTGAAAACGCTGGAAGAACCGCCTGCGCACGTGAAGTTCCTGTTCGCCACCACGGAGGTGAACAAGCTGCCGGTAACAGTTCTGTCACGTTGTCAGCGTTTTGACCTGAAGCGCATTTCGCCCAGGCTGTTGGTTGACCACTTTGCCTCGATCTGCACGCAAGAAGGAATTGCGGCAGAGCTGGAAGCACTGGCGATGATCGCGTCGGCTGCCGAGGGTTCGGTGCGCGATGGCCTTTCCATCCTCGATCAGGCGATTGCCCATGCCGATCTGGATACGGACGGAACGGTTCGCGCCGCGCAAGTGCGGGATATGCTCGGGCTTTCTGACAAGAGCGCCCAGCGCAATCTTCTTAGTATGCTGCTGGCCGGAGACGGCAGGGCGTTGCTTGAAATTGTGGATCACCAATTTGCGCTTGGGGTCGAACCTCTGGCGATGCTGCGCGGTCTGATGGAGATGGTTCATCACATCACTGTCGCGCAAGTCGGTGGCGGGCCGGTCGAAGCTGCCTCAGAAGAAGAGCGTGATGCAATCGAGGCTTGGCGCGGTTCGCTTAAGGCGGGGCAGTTGCATCGTCTATGGCAATTGCTGCTGAAGGGCCATGATGAGGTGCGTGCCGCGCCTGATCCGCTGATCGCGGCGCAGATGGCGCTGCTGCGCTGTATGCACGCGGTTGATATGCCGGATCCGGGGACTTTGGCGAGAAAGCTGGAGGAACTGGCATCGCGTCCTGTAACCGTGGCACCTGCAGCGGTTGGGGGCGCACCCTCGTCTGAGAACGCTTCCGCAGTTGGTGTTCCTGTTCCTCAGCTGCGCTGGGACGAATTGGTTACGCAGATTGAGGCGGATGGCGAGGTGCATCTGGCGAACAAGATGCGCCTTCAGGTGCGGGTCGTGGAATTGTCTTCGGGCAAGCTGCTTTATTCGCAACCCGCGGAATTTCGCGAGGATATCGCCGCTGAACTGCGCGCTGGCCTGGCCAAATTGACAGGCGACCGCTGGCAGGTTGAAAAAGTTACGGGACAAGGGGCACCCACGCTCTACGAACAGCAGGCCGCTGCTGAAAAATCCGCCGAGGAGGAAAGGCGAACGGACCCGCTCGTCGCCGCGACATTCGCAGCCTTCCCCGAAGCGCATTTCGTGGAGCAGAGTGATCTGCCTCGGCGTGCTGGCGGTGCCAGCTATTAGCAGTTTGAGAAAGGAAGATGGTTCGATGAACTCGATTGAAGATATGATGAAAGCGGCCCAGCAGGCCAGCGACATCATCAACAAGCAGATGGAAGAGGCGCAGCACAAGCTGGATGCCATCGAAGTCGAAGGCGTTGCCGGCGGCGGTCTGGTGAAGATTCGTTGCACCGCCAAGGGCAAGGTCAAGGGTACGTCGATCGACGACAGCCTGCTGAACGCTGAGGAAAAGACGATCCTTGAAGACTTGATCGCCGCTGCTTTTAACGATGCGCGCGCCAAGGCTGACGCGGCTGCGGAAGAGGAGATGCGCAAGGTTCGCAACTCCATCCAGCTGCCCCCGGGTTTCAAGCTGCCGTTCTGATCGGTTGCTTTCGATTCACACCAGTTGGAAGCCGTCTGTGTGACGGCCTAAATTGGTGACGAGGACGTGAGGACACGCAATGCGCGTCGTCATTCATGACGAGGAAAGCCTTGAGCCGATCACCGTGGTCAATCTGCCCGGTTTGACCGAGCGGAACCTTGAGGAAAAGCGTTATTGGCGTGTCTCCATATATGATGGGGCCAACGTGCCTCATCAAATGCCGACAGAGCGTGCCTATTCGGATCGGCTCCGTTTTGTCGATTTGACGTTCGAGAAGATCACGCGCGTAACCCTGACTTATGGCGAACAGGTCACGTGGCGATGCCTTACGCGGGCGACTGAGCTTGCAATGCTGCTCACTCCGGACTGGTTGCCGGGGCAGCGGCCCGCGATCGATATGCTTCAGGAAGAAAATGAGCGCTTGGCCACGCTAATGATCGGCGCGCTTACGTCGCGCTGAGCCAGCCCGATGGCTTCAAGGCGCTTCGCACTTGAACCGCCTCAACTGTTAGATTTCGCGGTATAACGATCCACAGGCTGTCTGAACCTTGCCATTGCGCAGCCTTGATGGTGTCCCCATATTCCGATCAAGACCTGTCGATCCGCGGATTTTTCGCTGGAAGGACCCATTGAATATGGATTTTACCGTGAATTCACTTCCCCTTTTGCCATTACGTGACATCGTTGTTTTTCCCGGGATGGTCGTGCCGCTGTTCGTAGGGCGCGAAAAATCTGTTGCGGCGCTGGAAGCGGCAATGGCGGGTGATAAGGATATATTCCTGCTCGCGCAGCTGGATCCCGGTTGCGATGATCCAGAGGGTGAAGACCTTTATGATATCGGCGTTATCGCCAGCGTCCTGCAACTGCTGAAGCTGCCTGACGGCACCGTGCGGGTGCTCGTTGAAGGGCAGCAGCGTGCGCGCTTGCAGGCTCTGCGGCCTGAAATGTCAGGTTCGAACGAAATGCTGGTGGCTGAGGTCGAAGCGATTGAGCCGGTCAGTGTATCGGGAACCGAAGTTTCTGCGATGATGCGCTCGGTGGTTGAGCAATTCGGCGAGTACGCCAAGCTCAACAAGAAGCTTTCGCAGGATGCGGGTGAGCAGATTGGCGATATCGACGATGCCGCGCGGCTTTCCGATGCCATCGCTGCACAGCTTGCTGGCAAGGTGGCTGAGAAGCAGGCGCTGCTTGCCGAATCCGACCCCATGAAGCGGCTGGAAATGGTCTACAGCTTTATGGAAGGCGAGCTTGGCGTGCTCCAGGTGGAGCGCAAGATCCGCGGCCGCGTGAAGCGCCAGATGGAGAAGACCCAGCGCGAATATTACCTGAACGAACAACTCAAGGCGATTCAGTCTGAGCTGGGCGGCCAGGATGGCGACGAAGCTAATGAACTGGCCGAGCTGCAAGAGAAGATTGAGAAGCTCAAGCTCTCCAAAGAAGCGCGGGCCAAGGCTCAGGCGGAGCTGAAAAAGCTCAAATCTATGCAGCCGATGAGCGCGGAAGCCACCGTGATCCGCAATTATCTGGACGTTCTGCTTGGGTTGCCTTGGGGCAAGAAGAGCAAGGTCAAGAAGGACATCTCAAAGGCGCAGGCCATCCTCGATGACGACCATTATGCTCTTGAGAAGGTGAAAGACCGGATCATTGAGTATCTGGCCGTTCAGGCACGGACCAACAAGTTGAAGGGGCCGATCCTGTGCCTCGTTGGCCCTCCGGGCGTCGGCAAAACTTCGCTTGGCAAGTCCATTGCCAAAGCTACGGGGCGGGAATTCATCCGTCAGTCGCTGGGCGGCGTGCGCGACGAGGCGGAGATTCGCGGCCACCGGCGGACCTACATCGGCTCACTGCCGGGCAAGATTGTGACCAATCTGCGCAAGGCGGGCACATCAAACCCGTTGTTCCTGCTCGATGAGATCGACAAGCTTGGTCAGGATTTCCGGGGTGATCCAGCTTCGGCACTGCTTGAGGTGCTGGACCCCGAACAGAACGCGAAGTTCCAGGATCACTATCTGGAGCTGGATTTCGATCTGTCCGACGTGATGTTCGTATGCACGGCGAATAGCCTCAACCTCCCGCAGGCTTTGCTGGACCGGATGGAGATCATCCGGCTGGAAGGCTACACTGAGGACGAAAAAGTCGAGATCGCGGAACGTCACCTGATCGATAAGCAGGTTGAGGCGCATGGGTTGAAGGCGGGCGAATTCACGCTGACGACCGACGCCCTGCGGGATCTGATCCGCTATTACACGCGTGAAGCGGGTGTGCGTACGCTGGAGCGGGAAATCGCCCGGCTGGCGCGCAAGAGCTTGCGCAAGATCCTTGAAGGTGAAGCCAAGCAGATCACCATCACGCCTGAAAATCTCGGAGAGTTTTCCGGCGTGCGCAAGTTCCGTCACGGTGTTTCCGAAGAGGAGCATCAGGTCGGCGCAGTTACCGGCCTTGCCTGGACTGAAGTGGGCGGTGAACTGCTGACGATCGAAAGCGTAACCGTGCCCGGCAAGGGCCAGATCAAATCGACCGGCAAGCTGGGCGAGGTGATGAGCGAGTCGATCCAGGCGGCCTTCAGCTTTGTGAAGGCCCGCAGCCCCGCCTATGGGATCAAGCCTTCGGTATTCAATCGCAAGGACATCCACATCCACTTGCCCGAGGGGGCAGTGCCAAAGGATGGGCCGAGCGCGGGCGTCGGCATGGTCACTTCCATCGTTTCCACGCTGACCGGTATTCCGGTTCGCAAGGATATCGCCATGACTGGCGAGGTGACTCTGCGTGGTCGCGTGCTGCCTATTGGCGGCTTGAAGGAAAAGCTGCTCGCTGCGCTTCGCGGGGGGCTCACGACCGTTCTGATTCCCGAAGAGAATGAGAAGGATCTTGCTGAGATCCCGGCCAACGTGAAGGAAAATCTTGAGATCATCCCTGTTGGGCATGTCGATGAAGTATTGGCTCGGGCGCTGACCGAAAAGCTGGAGCCTATCGAGTGGACCGAGGCGGACGAACTTGCCAGCCAGTCGACCGCTCCGTCGCTTGGCTCGGCCTCTTCTGCCACGGCTCATTGAAGGCCAAGATGTAAGCGATAAGCCGAATCGAGGGAGCGTTCGCCAATGGGCGCTCCCCGTTTGTCGGTAAGTCGATTGACTACTGTGTGGATTTTTGATCGGTGGCATCCCGTTCTGGCCGATTGTGATGCGAATCGGAACAGGGCGCAAGATTCACCGAAAATCAGGGTTAATTCAGCATCCAAAGCCGGATTTGGCTTTGACACTGCGCGAAAAACGCGCTCATGCTTGCCCCGTTCATGAGGCATTTTTCATATTCCGGGTTCAACAGAGAAGTTAGGGGGTTACCGTAATGAACAAGAATGATCTCATCGGCGCAGTCGCGGATTCGAGCGGTTTGACCCGCAGCGATGCCACGAAAGCCGTTGAAGGCGTTTTCGACGCAATCACGGATGCGCTGAAAAAGGGTGATGAAGTTCGCCTGGTTGGTTTCGGCACGTTCTCCGTCGCTAAGCGCAAGGCTTCGACGGGCCGCAATCCGCGTACCGGCGAGCCGATGGAAATCAAGGCGTCCACACAGCCCAAGTTCAAGCCTGGCAAGGGTCTGAAGGACTCAGTCAACTAATACGGCTGCCCCAGGTTCTGCCTAGCGGAACCAGCCAGTAGAAAAAAAGCCGCCCTCCAATGGGGGCGGCTTTTTCTTTGCCTATAGTGCAGCCAGTGCAGTGCACGCGGCTTCAAACCATCCAGACGCTATCCGCTGTGCCGTGCTGCCACGGCGTAGAGTGCGACAGCCGCCGCATTGCTGACGTTCAGGCTTTCCATCGCATCACTAATCGGCAGCCGCGCCAGTGCATCGCAGTGTTGCCCGATATTGTGGCGCAAGCCTTCGCCTTCAGCACCTAACACGAGGGCGACGGGGCCGGTCGGTAGGGCATCGGCCAGAGTAGTCTCTGCCTCGCCTGCAAGGCCGATGCGCCAGTAACCAGCCTCTGCCACTTCCTCCAGCGCTCGCGCCAGATTGACGACGCGAATCCAGGGAACGACCTCAAGCGCACCGGAAGCTGCCTTTGCCAAGGTCCCCGTTTCCGGTGGAGCATGTCGGTCCTGAGTCAGAATGGCACAGGCATTGAATGCGGCTGCTGAGCGCATGATCGCGCCAACGTTCTGCGGATCAGTTACTTGGTCGAGCACCACTAGCGGGCGGGCGGGATCCCCGTTCAAAACGTCCGAAAGAAAGATGTCTTCCAGCGAATCGCATTCGAGCACCAGCCCTTGATGTGGGGCATCGCGGGCGACCAGTCGCGCAAGATCTTGCGCTTCCGCCCATTCCACCGGGAAATCTGCAGGTAGCTCTCCAGACAGCGAATCCACGGCTTCGCGAGTCGCCCACAGCTTTCTGTGGCGACGCTCCGGGTTCAACAGCGCGGCTTCCACCGCATGACGTCCCCACAAGCGCACGGCACCGGCACCGGCCCGGCCGCTGCCGCGACCGCCCTGCATGCGTCCTGCGCGGCCTCGCAAGGCGCGCTTCGATCCGCTTTCGCCCCTTTTAGTCATAAAAATGCCTTCTCAATCCGATGATGTGGAAATCAATGTTCGGGACCCCATTGACAGGAAAGGCTGCCTTGGCCAATAGCGCCACCTCTCGGCCGGACAGAGTTCTTCGGAACTCAAGCGGTGACTATCGCCGTAACCGGCATGATGGTGTGGACAGGTGGCCGAGTGGTTAAAGGCAGCAGACTGTAAATCTGCCCGCGCAAGCGTACGATGGTTCGAATCCGTCCCTGTCCACCACCGCCCTCCTCGATCAAGAGAGAGCGCGGTTCATCCACCCCCGGAACACCGGGTTTTACCCTGCAAACGTGCTCACTTCTCTCTGCCCAGTTGGGCCACCGAGTTCGGCAGGCGGCTCAGTCCCGACCTCAGCGCATAGGGTGGAATGACAGCTCGGCTTTGACCGAGTGCAAAAATTGTGTGTGGCAATTGTCGTGGCTCTTCTGAAGAGCGACCGGATGAGACAATCCTACGTTTCAAAGCTGATTGACACCTCCATCCCCCTCAAGCTCAAGATGGCCGGAGCCACTCTTAGCGGACGGATGGTTTGTTGCTTTGGGGCTTTCGCGGGGATCTACGCAGCGGCGATGGCCACCTTCGCCTGCAATGGTATGGTGGGAGGCGCATATATTCTGATCGCGCCGATCGGTGCCTCAGCCGTCCTGGCTTTCGCTGTACCATCAAGCCCATTGGCGCAGCCATGGTCGATCATTGGCGGCAATTGCATATCGGCCGTCACCGGAGCTTTGATTGCACATGCCGTCCCCTGGATGGGTGTTGCTGGTGCACTGGCCGTCGCAAGTGCGATCCTGGTGATGACCCTAACGCGCTCATTGCATCCTCCGGGGGGCGCCTGTGCGCTGGTTGTTGTGCTGGCCTTTCATGAACATCCTGGATTACTGAATGGCATGCTCGTTAGCCTGGCGATCAATTCCGTAGTGCTGGCGGCAGTGGCTGTTGTCTTTCATCGGCTGGGAGGTCGTTCTTACCCACACCGTGCGGCCAAATCCGTTGCCGAGCGAGAAGACCAGGATCTGTTGCACCCGGACGACATTCGGGCAGCTTTGTACGATCTGGGGGAAACGTTTGACGTAACGCCTCAGGATCTGGATTCGATCTTTCGCACGGCCCAAGCTCATCGCCTGCACCGCCTGAACCGGACGGGGGGAAGGGCTGCCTAGCTGCCCCTCACCGACAGCCCGGTAATTCCGATATCACTTAGAACTATCTGCCGGGCCAAGGGTTACTCAATTTCCTAACGGCCGGCGCTTATGCGCCAATGCAAAAGAAGTTGGCGGATGATCGGAAAAACGGCGGATAAGCAACAGCCTCATCCGCTCATGATTGTTGACCCCCGAGAAGCGGCAGAGACCGTGGGATTGCGCTACGTCAACGATGGCCAACCGGGGATCAAGCGACAGAAGCGGGGCAAGGGCTTTCGATATCTCTCCGCTAATGGAGAGGCCATCACCGATCCCAAGGCGCTGGAGCGCATCCGCAAACTGGTCATTCCGCCCGCATGGAGCGACGTCTGGATATGCAAGAGCGCGAATGGCCACATTCAGGCGACGGGCAGGGACGCCAAGGGACGCAAGCAATATCGCTATCACGACCGCTTTCGCGAAATCCGGGACAGTACGAAGTATGATCACATGCTGGAATTTGCCGCAGCTCTCCCGGATATTCGCACCAGGGTGGATGCAGACATGCGCCGTCGTGGTCTGCCGCGAGAGAAAGTTCTGGCAACCGTAGTCCACCTGCTGGAATCTACGATGATCCGCATTGGCAATTCCGGCTACGCCAAGCAGAACAAGAGTTACGGCCTCACCACGCTTAAGAACCAGCATGTTAAAGTGGAAGGTGCTGAGCTGCGCTTTCAGTTCAAGGGTAAAAGTGGCAAAATCTGGCGATTGAGGGTGAAGGACAGGCGGGTGGCCCGCATCGTCAGGGAAAGTCAGGAACTGCCGGGGCAACATCTGTTTCAATATATCGACGATGACGGTGGGCAGCGGGAAGTCTCGTCAGGAGATATCAATGCTTATCTCAAGGAAATTTCAGGCCGTGAGATAACGGCGAAGGATTTCCGGACGTGGAACGGCACTGTTCTTGCTGCGCTTGCCCTGGCGGAATACGAAAAGGTCGATAGTCAGGCAGCGGCCAAGCGCAATATTCGCTCGGCGATTGAAAACGTCGCCGCGCGGCTCGGCAACACTCCGACGATATGTCGCAAGTGTTATATCCACCCGGAGGTATTAGACAGTTATCTTAGCCAATCTCTGACCTCAGAGGCGCTTGCAAAAGTGGAAGCGGAGCTGCGGGGCGAGGTTGCCAAACTGCGCCCGGAGGAGGCAGTAGTTCTGGCGTTTCTGCAACGGCGTTTAGGGTCCGCAGAGAAACGGGCGTTGTAGAAATCTATTCTCAATAATATTTTTCTTGATAACAAAATAATAGTACCATGCTTTTCTCAATATAGTCCTAATAACTGCAAATTAAGAAGCTTAAAGACTTGATACTTTGTGTTGTGTTGTGTCTATGCATCAAAAAATTGCGCTCTGCTGTGTAAAGCGGGGGATTGGGGGGGAATGTGACGAACACCTTTCTTGTAACCGGAGCGGGATCGGGTATCGGTCGGGCCACCAGAATGCTTTTGGAAAGTCGCGGCGATCGCGTTGTGGGCGTTGATGTTTCGTCCAACGTGGAAATTCAGGCGAACCTTGGCACGTCAGACGGTTTGCAGCAGATGGTGGAAGAAGCCACGCGGCTATGTCCTGAAGGACTGGACGGCGTCGTCGCCGCGGCGGGGATATCTGCTCCGTATGACACGGACAGGGCGCCCGAGACGATCGCTGTCAACTATTTCGGCGCCGTAGGGACGCTGGAAGGACTGCGGCCGCTGTTGTCTCAATCGCCGCGGCCTCGCGCAGTGGCGATTTGCTCAACTTCAGCCCTTCTGCCGGTTGACGAGACTACGCTGGCAGCGTGCCTGAGCGGTGATCGCGCAGCGGCTGTGACTGCGATCAAGGACAATCCGTATTTAGCTTATATGACCTCCAAAAAGGCCCTCTCGCTATGGGTTCGTCGTGCGGCTGTGACAGAGGAATGGGGCGGCTCCGGCATACTCCTGAACGGCGTGGCGCCCGGAGTCGTCAAAACACCCATAACCGCCGGCTTGTTTGATGACCCTGCCATGATGGACGCTATGACACAGTCTAATCCAATAGCCGTGAAGGGCCACGCGGAACCGGAGGAAATTGCCGAGCTGATCGTATTTCTTGCTACCTTGGAAAGTCATTATCTGACTGGGCAGGTGATCTTCATGGACGGCGGTACGGACGCGATCCTGCGGCCAGACACGTTCTGATCGTGTTTGGCATTTTTGGAGCCGAACCTCAGCGACCTCATCGCGACATGACAAACAAATCGCCCGACCGGGGGGCTAACCCAAGTCGCGCGGCTTATGTCGCGGGTTATGGGGCTACCCAGTCACCCCCGTTGACGTCAAGCGATGCACCTGTGATCTCTGACGCATAGTCCGACAGAAGGAAGTAGATCGCCTTCGCGCAATCTTCCTCTGGCGGGATGTGGCCGATCGGAATTTCGGAGGCGCGCTGTTTCTGGAACGCCTCGCCAGCTTCTCCCATCCGATCGAACATCGACTGCAATGGGGCACCCATCAGCCAGCCCATCAGAGCCGTATTGATGCGGATGCCACTGCCGTTCAGTTCGACCGCCATGTGCCTTGTCATGTGGTTGAGGGCGGACTTGGCCATCGCGTAACCGCCTTCGGAAGGGTACGGCTTGCGTGAGGCGAGGGTGGATACGTTGACGATCGAACCGCTGCCTTGTGCTCGCATCGCCGGGATAACGCTCTGCGCCATGCGTAACGCACCTGTGGCGATCACATCGAATACCATGGTGAGCTGCTCGATCGAGTGCTTTTCCAATGGCTCCCAATCGGGATGGTAATAGGCGGAGTTTACCAGCCCGTCGATCCGGCCCCACTTGTCGAGCGCTGCTTTGGCTGCAGCCTGGCAATCTTCCATCCGGGTGACATCGAGGCGGACCGCGATGGCTTCGCCCCCTTTGCTGGTTATATCGGCAACGATCTCGTCGATACGTTCCTGCGAACGGGCGGTGACGACGACCTTGGCGCCTTCCGCCGCCGCGCCCCGGCACATTGCCTGGCCCATGCCTGGCCCGGCGCCAGTAATAATTACGACCTTGTCCTTAAGGATCATGCTCTCTCCATCCGTTCGCCGTTGTCTTGGTTTACTGCGGCAGCCGCGCGCGCTGCGCCCCACATCGCGCCTTCAATGTAGCCAACGCCGCCAGCGTCGCCGATCACTTCCACGTCGAAGCCCGCCGCACGCAGTTCTTCGGCAAGCGCAGTGTCTCCGTGGGCCCCCTTGGCAACAATCACCGTATCGCATTCCGCCTGCTGATTGGTGCCTTCGCTATCTTTCCAGGGCACGGCGCTGTCGCCGATCGTTATTCCCTGTGCGCCGGGCGCAAGGCGTACTCCATGCTCTGCCAGTTCCTGAAGCAGACGCATGCGTCGTAGCAATTGCAGGCCGCCGCCGAAGCGAGGCAAATCGTCTACGACCGTGACCTTGCGGCCGCGGTCGTGAAGGAACTCAGCCAGTTCCAGACCCACAAGTTCGCCCCCGATGATGACCACCCTGTCGCCCAGCGGCATCCAGCTGTGCGTCGCCTTGCGCACCAGATCGATGTTGGCGCTCGCCCCGGTGGCCGCGCCGATCTTCGTCGCCATGCGGGTGAACAGCCCGGTCTTGCGCTTGAGGTCGCCCGACGTTTCGCCAAACATCAGATGCCGGAGATCGTCCCCGGAGAGGACGTGATCGCGGTCAGCCCCGGGAATATTGGGCATGTCGCGACGCGCACCAGTGGCGACGATGACGGCGTCTGGCGAAAGCGAGTGAAGCAAGGTTGGCGTCGCCTGAGTGCCAAGGCGAATGTCCGCTCCCGATTGCTCAACTTCACGCACCAGCCATTTCAGCAAGCGCTCGTTGGGCTCGTACGCAAGTGCCGCAAATCGAAGGGTGCCGCCTAGGCGATCGCTTGCCTCGATCAGGGTTACTCGATGTCCCTCACTGCGCAGCCGCCGCGTCGTTTCCATGCCGCCCGGTCCTGCGCCGATCACCACGACATGACGCTGCTTTGGCTCCGTGGAGGGGGCGGGCGCTTTAAATTCACGCCCACACTCGGGATTGACTGCGCAGCGTGTGTCCACACCCAAGTAGATCGCGCTGATGCAGGTATAGCAGTATATGCAAGGCCGCACGTCCTCGGCGCGGCCATCTGCCAGTTTCCGGGGCAAATGGGGATCGGCCAGCAATTTCCGACCCATCGAGACAAAGTCGGTTTCGCCATTGCCAATCGCACGGTCGCCGCGTTCCGGCTCGATCCGGCCGGATCCAATCACCGGGATTGAAAGGGCGCTTTTCAGCTGGGCTACCCCCGGCAGGTTGAGCGCCTCTTCGTGCGGGGTGTGCGATTGGGTGTGTAGCTTGCCTTGGCCAACTTCGTGATAGGCGGTGGCGGTAATCGCATCCGCGCCTGCCTCTTGCGCGACCAGCGCGTTGAACACCGCATCCTCGATCGTCAGCCCGCCTTCGCGGCCTTCTTCCCGCAGGTCGAGCTTCACCCACACCGGATAGTCGTGACCAACTTGAGCGCGAACCTCGGAGATGACTTCGCGGAGCAGGCGGGCGCGGTTCTCCCGGCTGCCGCCATAACCGTCTGTGCGGCTGTTGGCTGCCGGTGAAAGGAAGTTGGACAGGATGTATCCATGGGCCCCGTGGATTTCGACGCCGTCAAGCCCGGCTTCCTTCGCGCGCCGTGCTCCTTGTCCGAACTGATGAACCAACAGATCGATGTCAGCCTGCTCGACAATCTTGATTTCGGCCATCTTGTAGCCCGCCATTCCGGCCAATTCCTCGGGCAGGAAATAGTCGGTAAAGTTGCCTCGAGGCGGCGGCGGGGGTGAAGCGGTCCACATCGGGTGGCCCCATTGCTGGAACCCGTAGCCGGCGTTGAGGCCGCCTTGATGAAGCTGCGCCGCGATCTTTGCACCGTGAGCGTGAACCCGGTCTGCCAAGCGGGCAAGGCCGGGAATGAAGCGGTCCTCCGAGATTGCGGCCTGCTGCCACTGTACACAGCCGACTGGCCAGGCGACGCCAGTCGCGCCGAGAATAATGAGGCCAACACCGCCCTTTGCCTGTTCCTCGTGATAGGCGATTAGCCGTTCGCCCGCTGTACCGTCTTCTTCGGCCATCGATACTCCCATTGCGGTCGTGGCGACGCGGTTGCGCAGTTCCATGGAGCCAATGCGACCGGGTGAGAGAAGATAGGGAAAAGTGTTCGAGGTCATGGGATTGCCTATCCTGAAAACTACGGTTTTCCTGCCGATTCACTTGAGGCATGAAGAGAGCGTAAGTCCGTCCGTCCTTCAATGCAAAAGTCCGCATGGGCGGGAGAGCTGTTGCCTCCATGCCCAAGCGGACCTGTTCGGGTTAATCCTCAGAAGCTGAATTCGATATCGATTCCGAATGTTGCCGGGTCGCCATATATGACGGTCGCGAAACCAAGCTGGCCGAAATCGACTGATCGGGAGACATACTTTTCGTTGGTGATGTTCTTGCCCCACAACAGCACAGAGAACCCCGGGCCGTTTCCGAAGGATATGTTGTCGACCCTCAACTGGGCGTTGAACAGACTGCGCGCATTGCCGGAAGTTTCTTTCTGAAACGGCGCGGTTAGTGGATTGGGAAAGAATGCCTGCTTGGATGTGTATGTCCAGCCAAGACGTGCAGTGAGGCGCGCATCGCCAGACCCGATCTCGTTGGTGAAGGTGATGCCGGCCGATGCTGTGGTATCCGGCGCAACGCCGGGCGTCAGCACGCTGGCGATGTTGCGCAGGTCGCCATTGATATCGGCAGATGGGAACTGCTTGATGGCAATGTCGACATAACCGAACGATGCATCGAGCAGCAGGTTGTCCGACACGTCCACGGTGGCTTCAGCCTCGAACCCGGTGAACTTCGTTTTGCCGGCGTTGATCACTTGCGTGCCGAAGCTGCCACCACCTACGATAGGGATTGGTACGGTGACTTGCTGATCCTTGTAGATGTTGTGGAACGCCGCCAGATTAAGGCGCGCACGGCCCAGGTCCATCTTCGCACCAATTTCGAAGGCGTCGATCTTCTCCGCGCCGAAAGGAATAAGTGCGACTTCCTCGTTGACGTTTGGCGTTGCCGGATTGTCCTGCTGCGTTGATTGCCGGGCGTTGAAGCCGCCAGAGCGATAGCCACGCGCTGCCTTGGCGTAGAGGTTGAAGCGACTGTCTGGCTGATAGTCGACAGTAATGTGGCCGGTCGGCTGTGAGAATTTCGCCGAACGCCGATTCAGCTCCAGATCGATCGGGCTTGTGAAGGGCACCGCTCCGTTCTGATACCGAGCGAACCTTTTCTTGTCCCACGTGTAACGCAGGCCCAGTGTGATGCCAACCGGAGCATCCGCGCCGCCTGGGCGATAGGTTCCCTGACCATATATGGCATAAGACTTGCCCCATGCTCGGTATTCCAAAATGGATTCCTGGGGGACGAGCCGGAACCGTGCCGGGTTGGCTGCAGCAAACAGAGGGGCCAAAGCTGCGAAGTTGGTAGCGTTAAACACCGTCTGATTTGTATCCAGCACAAAACCGAAATCCTGCGGATTGCGCTCGTAACCTCTCTCCCGGAAATAGAAGCCGCCAACGACCCATTCGATTGCCGTTCCGGTGCCGCCTACAATTTCGATTTCCTGGCTGAACTGTCTTTGTCGGCGCTGGTTGAAAGCCTGGAACAATGGATAGGTGATGTACGGCACGGGTGTGGCCGAGATGAACGGCGCAAAAGCCTGCTGCTCGGGCGCCAGGGTGAATGCGATGAGGTTGGCAGGCATGCCATTCAACACCGAAGCCTGGGTGAAGAGCGGACCGCGAAGCGTGCCCATCCCGTCCAGATCAGTGCCCTCGATGCGGTTTTTCCACCAGCGGAAGGCGGTGGTCGAACGCACGAGAACCGTATCGCCCTGCCATTCCAGGCGAGTCATGTTGCCGTAGATTTTGTCGGTCGAGACGCCGTCTGCCTCATTACAGAGTTTATCCAGCCGCTTCAGGCTGATCGAGTTGAGCGGGCTAGGGCAGACCGGTTCGAGCACTGACGCGAGGCCGAGGTAGCCCCTGACGTTCGCCGGCTGAACTTGTGCAAACTGGTACCCGTTGATCGTAACGTCCGGGCGGAAGGTGCCATCGCCAACTGCCGCAAGCTGGTTTGCAGGGGGCACGCCCTTGGTCTGCGTCCAGTCGAAGATGTTGGTGAGCATGAAGTTCCCGAGGTCGGCTTCCATCGCGAAGCGAACTCCGTTTGTCTCGAACCCGCCGGGATCGCGGCTCTTGCGCGGCTCAAGCAGATTGTCGACTATGCCGTCTCGGGCCTTGTAAATGTAACCACCGCTAAGGCGCACGCCGCCAATGTCGCCGCTGTTGACGATCAGGCGGGCGAGCTTTCGGTCGTAATTGCCGTAGCCGATTTTCGCCCTGACGCTGAATTCCTCGCTGGGCCGGCTGGTGATGTAGTTGATGGCGCCGCCCGTAGTATTGCGGCCGAACAAGGTACCTTGCGGGCCACGCAGCACTTCCACGCGTTCAATGTCGGCCACCTCAAACGAGGCGGCGGACTGACGGGCCAGATAGACGCCGTCCAGGTAGAGCCCAATCGGGGAATCAAATCCCTGCGTTTCATCGCCGGGCGTCGGGATGCCGCGAATTGTTACCACAGCAGCAGTGGCGTTGGTGGTGCCGCCGCTTACAACCACGTTGGGCGCGATAGCAGACAGATCCTTGGTTTCACTGAGGCCGCGCAGTTCGACTTGTTGGGCAGTCACGGCTGTGATGGCAATCGGGGTATCCTGAAGCGTCTGTTCCCGCTTGTTTGCAGAAACGATGATCTCTCGATCATTGAAGACGTTTCGGCCTGTCTGATTGTCTTGAGCAATCGCAGGCGTCGTGCCCAGTGCGATTACGCTTACCCCGATCAGCAAATAGCTATTTGGAAATATTCCGCCCACGGCCATCTCCCCCACTGTTATTCTTATTAATATGGATGTTATTGCGCGAGTTAAATTATGGCAAGTCAGTTATTGATAAGAACGGCATGAAGTAATTTTTTACTACTTCCAAATAATTTCTGTTCTTTGAAGGGGAAGTTGGTGCGGTTGTGCTCGTTTTATGAAGCCGGGATTGTTTTTTGCAGTGAGCGCCGGTGACAACATGAACCCCATTTGGAGCGCCATCATTTTCGGTGCAGTGCCGATACACAAGGGGGTAAAAATCGAAACGCGAACAAAAGCTTGCCTATCTAACCTTCCTTTCCCTAGGCATGACGTATGCGAGTATTTCGATAGAGATGAAGAGCAATACATTAGACGGCAATCAGGCTTCGCGGGGCGGCCTCTGGTCCATCGCCGGCTTGACGCTGGGGCTCATGTTTTTCGTTGTCAGCACTCTGGTGGCTTACTCGAACATCATGTCCCTGCGTGAAAATGATGTCTCCATTCGGCAGACCCATGAGGTTATCGTGGCGCTGGATGAGCTGCTTTCGACGCTGCAGGACGCAGAAACGGGGCAGAGAGGTTATTTGCTGACCGGTGCCGATCGTTATCTCACGCCTTACACGGACGCGGTTTCAACGTTGCCGGAGAGTTTGCAGACTGTTGCTCAACTGACGAGGGACAATCCCGCACAGCAGGCGAACCTGGCTACGTTGCGGCGACACGTCGCAGGGAAGCAGCGCGAACTGCAAAATGCAATTGATGTTCGGCGGGCCCAAGGTCTGCCTGCAACTTTGCCCATTATCGCAAGCGATAATGGCAAGGTTGCAATGGACACCATTCGTTCGCAGCTTGACCATATGCGAGCGGAGGAGATGCGTCATCGTCAGATAAGGCTGGACGAGATGGCGCAGGCTTCGCGAACGGCGATTGCAAGCGGATTGGTTTCCGGCGCTCTGGGTATCATTCTGACGATCGCCATTTTCGGTCTGCTCCAGCGCAACGGACGTTTGCGCCAGCGGCAGATGTGGCTGCAATCAGGCCAGGTCGGGCTGGCTGCTTCGATGCGCGGCGACAAGGGTTTGGAGCAAATCAGCCACGATATTCTTGCGTTCCTTGCTGAATACGCCGGCTTCCAGGGCGGGGCGGTATATAAGGCGAAGGGGGGAAGATTTCAGAGAACGGCGATGCTGGGCGTTCCACCCGATGCTGAGATTCCGGCGTCTTTTGCTCTGCGCGAAGGCTTACTTGGTCAGGCTGCGGCGGATGCTCGCGCAATGGTGCTCCCGGACGTACCAGAGGGCTACCTCACCATAGGATCGGCATTGGGCCGAGATACGCCGAGAAACCTGGTAATCGTGCCAGTCAAGGCGGATGATCAGGTAAATGCCGTCATCGAACTTGGATCCTTCAAGCCGATCGATGACCTTACGTTAACATTGCTGGATCAAGCGTCTGAAGCGATCGGCATTGCTCTTCGATCAGCTACTTTTCGAGTTCAGCTTCAGGACGCGCTTGAGGAGACGCAGCGGCAAGCCAGCGAACTTCAGGCTCAAAGTGAGGAACTGCGCGTTTCCAACGAGGAACTTGAGGAGCAGGGGAGCGCGCTTAAGGAATCACAGGTCCGGCTGGAACAGCAGCAGGTCGAGCTGGAACAAACCAATAGCCAGCTTGAGGAGCAGGCCCAAGCACTGGAAAATCAGCGCGACGAGCTGGAACGAGCGAGCGCCACCCTGCAACTGAGGGCGAGGGAGCTCGAACAGGCAAGCCAGTACAAGTCAGACTTTCTGGCCAACATGTCGCACGAATTGCGCACGCCCCTTAACTCGCTGCTGATCCTTTCCAAGCTGCTGGGTGATAACCCGCAAGGCAACTTGTCGGACGACCAGGTCAAATATGCCCGGACGATTCAATCGTCCGGCAATGATCTGCTGACGCTCATCAACGACATTCTTGACCTGTCCAAGATCGAGGCCGGGCACATCGAGATCCGCCCCGACGTGGTACTGCTGCAGCGACTTGCTGCGGATATCCGTCAAACGTTTGAGCCAGTCGCCCAAACGCGTGGGCTGCAGTTCGACATCGTCTTTGAAGACGATTGCGGGAAAATGATCGAGACGGATCGTATGCGGCTTGAACAGATCCTGAAGAACCTGCTTTCAAATGCATTCAAGTTTACCGAACGAGGCGGTGTCCGGCTTGTCCTTTCAAGCCCAGAGGAAGGTCGGATAGCCTTCGCTGTCGAAGACACCGGCATCGGAATGTCGCCGGACCAACAAAAATCCATCTTCGAGGCATTTCATCAGGCTGATGGCACTATCAGTCGCCGCTATGGCGGCACCGGTCTGGGGCTGTCGATCTCTCGAGAGCTGGCCCGCCTGCTGGGCGGAAAAATCACGGTTAAAAGCCAGCCTGGCAAAGGCAGCACCTTCATCGTCAATCTTCCCTTGGTCTATGATCCTGGTGCGGTCGC
Organism: Novosphingobium sp.; assembly: GCA_045629505.1. Lineage (GTDB taxonomy): Bacteria > Pseudomonadota > Alphaproteobacteria > Sphingomonadales > Sphingomonadaceae > Novosphingobium. The sequence goes on along the minus strand of JAZQRJ010000026.1, from coordinate 29,963 downwards.
GGCGCGCGTACAGCATGTCCCCGAGACGCCCTCGGCCCCGTCACCGGTGCCGTCAACGCCCGCATCGGACCAGTGGAGGTCGCCCGTTGAAGATGACCGGGAATTGGTTGTCGAGGGGCGCCGCGTGCTCCTGGTAATCGAAGATGACCCGACATTTGCCGCCATCGTCTGCGATCTCTCTCGCGAAATGGGCTTTCAGTGCATCATTGCCAGCACGGCTGAAGAAGCGATCAAGCTGGCGCAAGGCTTCAAGCCGAGCGCGATCGTTCTGGACCTGGGACTACCCGACCAATCCGGCCTCACAGTTCTCGACAGGCTGAAGCATGATCATGGGACACGCCACATCCCCATCCATGTTGTTTCGGCGGCCGATCAATCGCAAACCGCGCTGTCTCTCGGTGCGGTGGGCTACCACCTCAAGCCGATCCGGCGCGACGAACTTGCCGAAGTTCTCTCCGGGCTCGAGGCAAAGCTGGAGGCAAGGGTACGCCGAATTCTGGTCGTCGAAGACGATCCGGTACAGCGTGATGCCGTCATCAAGCTCCTTCACTCACAGGATGTCGAGACAATCGGCGTAGGCACCGCAGCGGATTGCCTTGCGCAGCTGCGTCAGCAGACCTTCGATTGCATGGTGCTGGATCTGACCTTGCCCGATGCCTCCGGCTTCGCCCTGCTACAACAGCTTAGCGAAGAAGGAGATCACAGCTTTCCTCCGGTAATCGTTTACACTGGGCACGACCTTTCAGCGGACGATGAGCAACGACTGCGCCGCTATTCAAGCTCCATCATTATCAAGGGCGCGAAATCGCCGGAACGCCTGCTCGATGAGGTGTCGCTGTTCCTGCATCAGGTCGTCTCCGAACTCCCGCCTGAGCAGCGCAAGATGATTGAAAGGGCGCGAAACCGCGATGCTGCACTTGAAGGCCGACGCATCCTGATTGTCGAGGACGACGTACGCAACGTTTACTCTCTTTCAAGCGTTCTGGAACCACGTGGCGCTGTGCTGGAGATTGCCAGGAACGGTCAGGAGGCAATCGATGCACTCAACGCCGCGTCTGAAGATGGAGCTGCCCCGATTGACCTGGTGCTGATGGACGTGATGATGCCCGTAAAGGATGGCCTGACGGCGACGAAAGAAATTCGCCGCGATTCCCGTTGGGCCAAGCTGCCCATACTTATGCTCACAGCCAAAGCCATGCCTGACGATCAGCAGCGCTGTCTGGAAGCAGGTGCCAACGATTACATGGCCAAGCCAATCGACGTCGACAAACTCCTGTCTCTCGTGCGTGTGTGGATGCCGCGATGAGGTATCGACGTGGGTGATGAGCTTGAGGATCTGGAAATCCACCTGCTGCTAGAAGCGCTGTGCCGGCATTATCATTACGACTTTCGCAATTACGCGCGGGCATCTGTCAAACGCCGCTTGACCCAAGCACGCAAGCAATTGGGCTTCGACAATTTCTCGGTAATGCAGGAACGTTTGCTGCATGATGCGTCGTTGCTGCCTCAATTGCTGAATTATCTAACCGTCCAGGTTAGTGAGATCTTCCGTGACCCTTCGTACTACCGGGCGCTGCGCGAGAACGTTATTCCCCATCTCCGCACTTATCCATCGCTCAAGGTCTGGGTTGCTGGTTGCAGCAATGGCGAGGAGCTTTACTCCCTCTCGATCCTCTTTCGTGAAGAAGGGCTGGACCAGCGAACGATCTTCTATGCCACCGACATCAATGCAGGAGCGCTTCAGGCGGCAGAAGCGGGGATTTACCCCCTCGACCAAGTGAAGAAGTATACAGAAAACCACCAGAAATCGGGAGGCAAGTCCTCTCTATCGGATTATTATACTGCCGATTATGGCCGCGCGGTGTTCGACCGGTCATTGCGAGAGCGGGTCGTGTTTTCTGATCACAGTCTGGCGACCGATTCTGTCTTCGCTGAAATGCACCTCATTTCGTGCAGGAACGTTCTGATCTATTTTGACCGGCACTTGCAGGATCGGGCGATCGGATTGTTTCGCGATGCGCTTGCCTGGAAGGGTTTTTTGGGTTTGGGAGCCAAGGAAAGTCTTCGTTTCACCAGTCACGCCGACAGTTTCGTCGATTTTGTTCGCGAAGAGAAAATTTATCAGAAGATCGGGCGATGAACGAGAGGTCGGATCGGGCCGCGTTGATCGAGGCCGTTGTGATTGGTGCATCCGCCGGTGCTGTGCAGGCGCTGCTCAAGATTTTGCCGGCGCTGCCGGTCGATTATCCCATTGTCATTCTAGTGGTCGTTCACGTTCCCCCGGATCGCAGCAACGCGCTGGTGTCGCTTTTCGAAGACAAGTGCCGGCTGATGGTCAAGGAAGCTGAGGACAAGGAACGGGCAGTGGCCGGTACTATTTATTTTGCCCCTTCGGATTATCATCTCCTCGTCGAAAAGGGTGGCACACTCGCTCTGTCGCGGGATGACCTCGTGAATCATTCGAGGCCCGCGATCGACGTGCTTTTTGAAACGGCAGCAGACTGTTTTGGACCGCGAATTGTCGGGATCGTCATGACAGGGGCGAACCATGATGGTGCCGCAGGTCTCAAGGCTATCTGCGCAGCGGGAGGCGGCGTGGTCGTGGAGGATCCTATCACTGCTGCCACCCCCACCATGCCGGCGGCCGCCCTCGATATTTGCCCCAGCGCACTGGTCCGCAATCTGGACGGCATAACAGATTACCTTCTGGAACTGGCAGTAGCATGAGCACACAGGAAACCATCAACTTCCTTCTTGTCGACGATCTGGACGAGAATCTTGTGACGCTTGAGGCGCTGCTTGCTCGCGATGGTCTAACTTGTCTGAAGGCCCGTTCGGGAGAAGAGGCGCTAGAACTTCTGCTTTCGCATGAGGTCGCTCTTGCTCTTCTCGATGTGCAGATGCCGGGTATGGACGGCTTCGAGCTTGCCGAGTTTATGCGCGGCAGCGAACGCACCCGTCACGTGCCGATCATTTTTCTTACAGCGGGGACCGCGGATCAACAAAGACGGTTTCGTGGATACGAAGCGGGTGCAGTTGATTTCCTTCAGAAACCGATCGAATCGGATATTCTCCGTTCGAAGGCTTCCGTTTTCTTTGATCTCCACGACCAGAAGCGCCAGATCACGGCCCAACGCGACGCGCTGGCGGCGATGACGGCGGAGCTACGCGCCGCAGATCAGCAAAAGAACCGCTTCCTGGCTGTTCTGGCGCACGAATTGCGTAATCCAGCGATGGCCCTGGGGGCCGGATTAAGCCTTACTCAGCGACGTAAAGATCCGGAATTTACAGGCATGGTACACGCGCAGATGGCACGGCAAGTTCGCCAGCTTACCCGTCTGATCGAAGATTTACTCGATATCGCCAGGATCGACCGTAACAAGATTTCGCTCAACAAGAAGCGGATACAACTTCAGGAGGTTGTCCAGTTCGCAATCGAAGGAACTCAGCACCTCATTGATGCTGCTGAGCATAGGCTGCGGGTTGATAGCCCCGCAGATCCGATCTGGATACATGCTGACGAAGCAAGGCTAGCGCAGATTTTCGGCAATCTCTTAAGCAACGCTGCGAAATACACACCTCCGGGCGGGGAAATTACGCTGTCAGTGCGGAGGACGGACGCGGAGGTTGAGGTCGAAGTAAAAGACACAGGCGTTGGTATTCCGCCTGAGATGCAACCGAAAATATTCGAGATGTTCGCCCAAGTCGAAAACGGGCACGGGCATTCACACTATGGTCTTGGGATAGGTTTGGCTCTGGTCCAGCAGCTGGTGGAGCTCCACGGGGGAAGCATCGCATTGGCGTCCAGTCAGCCGGGGGAGGGCAGCATGTTTAGAGTTCGCCTGCCGGCAGGCACTGCGTAACGAGTGCCAAGAAGAGCTGTTTTCGCGCCTGGACCTGGAGCGATTCCATTCGAAGCTAGGAATAGGAGTGTGAAGGGCTGTTAGCCCCATTCCTCACGGCTTTTGAGCTAACCAGATGACATAGTGTTCGTCAGGGCGGCCAGCGGTTTCCTGCACTGTCACCACTTCCACTTCGAAACCGGCATACTGCAGCAGTGCGGTGAACGCCGGGTCGGCGTAGGCCGACCAGATGGCGAGAACGCCATTGGGGCGCAGCGCCGCCATGGCCTGCTCCAGGCCTTGCCGGTCATAAAGCTGATCATTGTGCAGGCTGGTGAGCCCTTCGGGACCATTGTCGACATCAAGCAGAATGGCGTCGTAGGCGCCAATTGCTGTGTTGATCAGCAGGGCGACGTCATGGTCGACGAGCGTAACGCGCGGGTCGTCTAGGCAGCCTGCGGTGAGTAGGTGCATCGGCCCGTGTGCCCAGTCGATGATTTCAGGCACGATCTCGGCCACGGTTACGTGAGCATCGCTATTCACCACGTCTAGCGTGGCGCGCAGGGTGTAGCCCAGACCATAGCCACCGATCAGCCATTCAGCGGAAGGGCGTTTTCCCAAGCGGGCATGGGTCAGCGTCGCCAGCGCCTTTTCAGAGGTGCTGGCCCGCGTGCTCATCAGTTCGGTATTGCTGAGCAGGATGGTGAACTCGTCGCCCGAACGCATCAGGCGGAGTTCTTCTCCATCAGGAACGAAGGCCGTGCCGATCCAGTCGTGCCCGGCCATAGGGTTGGTAGGGTCGATGAGGGCTACTTCTTACCCTTGCGGGCCTTGCGGGCCGCATACTTGGCGTCCCGTATCGCCTTCTTTTCCTCATCGGAAAGGACTGGCTTGGTCTTGCGTGCTTCTTCAGCCGCGGCAGCTTCAGCCGCTTCGCGCTTCTTTGCCTCTCGCTCTGCGCGTTCGGCTTCGCGAGCAGCCTTGGCCGCTTCGCGCTTGGCTGCAAGCGCAGCTTCCTTCTCAGCTGCCTTGGCGGCGCGTTCTGCAAGAACCGCCGGATCGGGAGCAGGCTTGGCCTTGAGCTTTTCAAGCGCCTTGGCACGGGCCTGTTCAGCTGCTGTTCTTCTGTCGTTGAAGCCGGGTTCGTTAAAGCGAGCCATGAATTTCTGTCCGAAGACCTTCCCAGAGAAAATTACTGCCGGGGAAGGGGATGCCTGCATCCCGGCATCGGCGCCATTTACGCCTGATACCGGATAACCCGCCGTCCCGGCCCCAGAAGGGACCGATGTCGGCCGATTCTCCAGATGGCGTCCCAAGTTCTACCTGGGATGCCTGGTGCGGTCGAGAAGACTCGAACTTCCACGGGCTTTCGCCCACAACGACCTCAACGTTGCGCGTCTACCAATTCCGCCACGACCGCTAAATCAACAGGGCTCCATGTGTTGCAGCCCTTGGCAGGAGCGGGCCATTAGCAAAGGGATCTCAATGCTGCAAGCGGCTGTCGAGTAAATATCTGCAACTTGCTCATCTAGTTGTGGTTAACTCGGCTTCCAGCCTATTTCCGCTGCGACTGCAGACTTGGGTACATCCGTCACCGCTTCGTTGATGCTCACGCTCTCACCCGGGGCGAGCCGCTTTTTCGGGGGGATGACTTCCCAGCTATAGACGATGCGGTCCCGCGAATCGCGCATGACAATCAGAATCGGAGGAACCGGGAGTTCCGATCCGCCGACATTGGTAACGGTTCCGCTCGCTCCGAAAAATTCGGTCCCGTTCGGCAACGTGCGGCGGTCTTGCCGGTTGGGCGGAAAATCCAGCACTAGTTCGGGTTGTGCCCGCGCGAATGTCGCCCGGGCGGCGGGCACCCAGCTCGGCAGGCCAAAGGCCCAGACGTAGACGGTGATCATAAGCGCAACAGTGGCGAAGATGATCCCTGTCACCATAAGGATCTTGGGCAAGTTGCGCCGCGGGCGAAACGGTGGGGCGTGGGTGAAGGTTGATGAAGTGCCTGCGGGATTGCGAAACGCCGTGAGAGAATCGTCTGTATAAACAGTGGGGCGCGAAACGGGCCGATCCGGCCGCCGCAGCGGCGGTGCGATGGATTCCGGCACAGCTTCCCCCAACCCTGGCATCGAAAAACCTGGCTTGGCCTCGTCGCGGTCCGCGAAATCGCCTGCCAACGCTTGCTCCCGCTCGGCTGAAGCGTCTGACATGGGCTTGGCCGCGCTTTCGGCGGCGCTGGCGGGTGCGGCGGCTGAGGCAGGGGCCATCGGTTGCGGGGGCGACGGCTCTGCCGACTCCGTCACAGGTGGCTGCGCAATGTCCATAACCGGTCCTTCCTGGAACCAACTATGACGGCATTTTGCGCAGCGCACCGTACGCCCTTCAGGGCCAACGGCTGTGTCGGGAACGACATAGCGGGTGGAACAGGCGGGACAAGCGATGATCATGTACCACGTTAAACACCCCCTATGCCCATCCAGCAAGCATCCGGGCCTTTTTTCCACATTCATAGGTCGCTATGGCCCGCACTATCCACTCGTTCGCAGGCCGGGCAATATTCATGAATCACGCTTCCGAGGCCGAAATTATTCAGTTTGACAATGTCGGGCTACGCTATGGCACCGACAGGGAAGTGCTGAGCGATCTTTCGTTTACGCTCTATCCGGGGAGTTTTTACTTTTTGACCGGGGCAAGCGGCGCAGGAAAAACTTCGCTGCTGAAGTTGTTGTACCTGGCGCAGCGTCCGTCCCGGGGGATGATCCGGATGTTCGGTTCAGATGCCATCACTCTGCCGCGCGAACGCTTGCCGGCGCTGCGTCGGCGCATCGGCGTTGTGTTCCAGGATTTTCGGTTGGTTCACCATTTGTCGGCGTTTGACAATGTCGCTTTGCCGCTGCGCGTTGCGGGCGCGAATGAGAAGGATTTGAAACGGCCCGTTACGGATATGCTGGAATGGGTAGGGCTTGCTGATCGCATGAATGCGCGGCCAGCGACGCTATCAGGCGGGGAGCAGCAGCGGGTGGCAATTGCACGTGCCGTCATTGCTCGGCCGGAAATGCTGGTGGCTGACGAACCGACAGGAAACGTGGACCCGGATATGGCCGTTAAACTGCTGCGGCTGTTTGAAGCTCTGAACGGCCTTGGTACGACGGTCGTCGTCGCCACCCACGACGTTCATTTGCTTCAGAAAGTGTCGAATTCGCTGATTATGCGGCTCGACAAGGGCAGGCTGTCAGACCCCACAGGCGCGTTGCGCTTTCCGCCGCGCAGGGATGCCGCACGATCCGGGGCACCCGCATGAGGGCAAGCCGAATTTCTGCAATGCTGCTTTCGCTATCCGATGCGGGCGATACCAAGCTTATTCCGCAGGCGCGGCTTTCCGGCCCGATGCCGTGGGTTATCGCGATCATGGTGGCGCTTACGGTGATCGCGCTGGCTGGCGGATTGACGCTACGCAAGACCGTTCTTTCCGCTCAGCACGAGTTGAAGGGCGGCCTGACGGTGCAGATCGTGGAAGCCAGAGAGGACGCGCGGGAAGCGCAGAGCTACAAGGCGGTCGCCCGGTTGCAGTCATTGCCCATTGTCCGGTCTGTTAAACAGGTGCCGCAGGGGGAAATAGACCGCCTGATCGAACCATGGTTGGGATCGGTGGCTGGATCAGCGGATGCAGCCTCGATCCCGGTTCCATCGCTAATCGACGTTCAGCTTAACGGCGAAGCTACGGAACAGCGAATCGCCCATATCAAAGCCGCGCTGCGTGGTGTTGCCCCGGCCGCCCGTGTTGATGCCCAGTCGGGATGGTTGGAACCGGTGTTTGAGGCGCTTGAATCGCTGCAATGGCTGGCAATCGCTCTGGTCCTGCTGCTGGCTCTGGCGCTTGCGGCGGCGGTGTTGATGGCATCCCGCACGGCGCTGGGCACTAATCGCGATACGATCGAGATCGTTCACCTCCTGGGCGGAACCGACGGGCAGATTGCCAAGGTGTTCCAGCGTTCGATCGGCATGGATGCTGCCGGGGGCGGGCTGGTCGGACTGGGACTCGCGATTGTTGTAATCCTGTTTCTGGGACAGCGTTTTTCTAATTTGGGAGCAGGCATGGTGGATAGCGGAGCCTTTGGCTGGCCCGATTGGCTGCTTCTGGCCACCGTTCCCATCATTGCCACGGTATTGGCGATGGTTACTTCGCGCGTCACGGTGATGCATGCGCTTCGCAAGATGCTATAGCGCCGCTCATGGTTCGCAGATTTATATCATTGCTAGTGCTGGCATGGCTGTTGGGCTTCCTGTGGTTTGCCATTTTTCTGCCGCTTCCGGCTGGCGACATTCGCACCGATGCGGTTGCAGTCTTCACCGGCGGAGAGGGCCGCATCCAACGAGGGCTTGATGTCCTGGAACGCAAGCAGGCCAAGCGTCTGCTTGTTTCCGGCGTGGATAGGGAAGTGAAACCGGCTGAGTTTGAAGCTCAGTTCAAGATCCCTCCTGCGCTGATGGAATGTTGCGTAACTCTGGGCTTTGAATCGTACGACACCAGGGCGAACGCGCGAGAAACTTCCCGTTGGCTGGCGGACAATCAGATTAAATCCGTTCGGCTGATCACGTCGGACTGGCACATGCGGCGGGCCGCGATGGAACTTGAACGCATCAAGCCCGAAGGGGTGACGGTTGTTCGCGATAGCGTTTCAACCCAGCCGCGATTCAAAATTTTGTTTTTGGAATACCATAAGCTGCTGGCGCGCTGGCTGCTTCAAGTGTGGGAATCTGTCGCTTGATTGAAGTTGGAAATGTCCTGCGGAGCGTGTTGTTCTATCTGATCTTCTATTTAGGATCAGCGATTTACATCACATTTTGTACAATATCCGTGCTCTTCGGCAAGTCGGGTATGAAACGCTTGTGTGAAAGCTGGTCCCACTTTCACAGGTTCTGCGTCGTACGGATTTTGCGCATCAAGGTCGTGGTGGAAGGAGAGATTCCGCCGGGCCCAATACTCATTGCGATCAGGCACGAAAGCTTTTTTGAAGCGATAGACCTGCCAACGCTTCTCTCGCATCCCGCCATCTTCGCGAAGGCCGAACTGCTGCGCATCCCCCTGTGGGGAAAGCTGGGTGCAGCTTACGGGCTGATCCCGGTCGATCGGGAAGGTGGTGCCTCCGCCCTGCGTGCCATGATCGCTGCTGTTCGGAAATACGAGGCAGCGGGCAGGCCAGTGGCCATCTTTCCGGAAGGCACGCGCACTCCGCACGGCGCTGAGGGGAAGCTGCAGGCGGGTTTTTCCGGGATTTACAAAATGCTCGGCCTGCCGGTTCTTCCCATCGCGGTAAATAGCGGGCCGCTCTATCACCGCCGGTGGAAGCGGCGAGGTACTATTACCTACCGAGTGGGCGAGATTATCCCTGCCGGGCTTCCTCGCCCTGAAGTGGAGCAACGCGTGACCGAGGCGATCAACGCCCTCAACCCGGCGTAACGTTCACTCTCTGCGCGTTGAATATGGCCGGCCCAAAGCTGGTTAGAAAAGACACATCGGCAGCATCCCGGCCAACGCCTATCTTGGCCATGCTGTCGCTGGTCGACATCCCCGTTGGATCGACGAGATACCAGGTGTTATCCAGAAAGACTTCCGCGACGGCGTGAAAATCCTGGGGTTCGACGCCCAAGCCATAAACACTCACGAAACGGGCAGGGATCGCGCTGGCCCGCGTCATGGCGATTAAAAGGTGGGCATAGTCGCGGCAGACACCCGCGCGAGAAACATAGGTTTCCAATGCTGTGGTCGCGGCGTTGCTGCTGCCCGGTACGTAGGAAAGATGCCCTCCGATCCAGTCGCGCATGGCCGCTACTCTAGCGCCGCCTTCCAGATGCCCGAATTCGGAAGACACAAGCGCCTGGAACTCGTCCGATGGGCAATAGCGCGACGGAAGAACGTATTCGACAGTTTCTGCCGGGAGCATATGGGGGGGCACACCCGGAAGGTCGGCAATCTCGGCGGTCAGCCGATTGATCGCGACCGTTGCTTGATACCCGACCGCTAGCGAACCTTCGGCCCGCAGCCAGATGCGATCTCCGATATCGCCATGCCCTGCAAGCCGAGCGAAGTGCTCTGCTGGAGGCAGGTCGATAAAGGCGTGCTCCACAACCTGCTCCGGAATTATCGCCGCCTCGATCTGGAGGAGCACGTCAGTGACCGACGGCAGAAAGTAATCGAGCGTAACGTCAATCGTCAGTTTCATGGCAGCCTTTGGAAGCGTGTTGCAGACACTCCCCTACAACTCGCGAAAACGAGAAAGTGCCTGCCGGGAAAATCTAGGAAAAATTAAGCCTCGTGATCGCCGCGTCCGAAATCGGCGCGGTCATCGTCCTGGCCTTCCTCAATAATTGAGCGTCGAATGGCCCGCGTGCGCGTGAAGTGTTCGAACAGGGTCTGATCATCGCCCACACGGATCGCGCGCTGGAGCGCGGTCAGATCCTCAGTGAAGCGCTGCAACATTGTCAGCACCGCAGCTTTGTTCGACAGGAACACGTCGCGCCACATGGTGGGGTCAGACGCGGCGATGCGCGTAAAATCGCGGAAGCCACCGGCGGAATACTTGATGACTTCGCTTTCGGTTACCTCCTCCAGATCAGACGCGGTGCCGACGATGGTGTAGGCGATAAGATGTGGCAGGTGGCTGGTAACGGCGAGCACGAGATCGTGGTGGGCCGTGCCCATGATTTCCACGTTGGCGCCCAGAGATTCCCAGAACTCCACCAGGGCGGCCAGCTTCTGCTCATCAGGCTGTTCAGGCGGCGTGATGATGCACCAGCGATTGCGAAACAGAGTGGCAAAGCCAGCGTCCGGTCCTGAATGTTCGGTGCCCGCTACGGGGTGTGCGGGAATAACGGTGTGGTCAGGCAGGGCCTCATTAAGGGCGGCGGCGATGGATTGCTTGCACGATCCGACATCGCTGACGAGTGCGCTCTTGGGTAGCGCATCCGCCACTTCGCGAGCGGCATCGCCCATCGCGCCCGGCGGGACGCAGAAAATGATGAGATCGCATTCTCGGGCTGCATCTGCTGCGGTTTCGGCTACTTCATGCACAAGCCCGCGTTCGCGTGCACGCTGCCGGGTGGTGGGATCGCGGTCATAGCCCGTTGTGCGAACGCCAGGCAGATAGCTCTGCGTCGCAAGGCCGATGGAGCCGCCTAACAACCCAAGGCCGATGATGGCCACGTGCTTGAAACTCATGATGTGGCCCCCGCCATCGCCGCCAACGCGTCGGCGATTTCATCCATCTGTTCGCGAGTGCCGATGGTGATGCGCAGGCCATGCGGCAGGCCCTGGTTCGGCAGCCAGCGTACGATATAGCCGCGCTCCATCAGCCCTTCGTAAGCAGTCTCGGCGGTCAGCTGGCCGTCAAACAGGATCAGTACGAAATTCGCTTGGCTGGGGAGGGGGCGCAGGCCGTGATTGCCCATCGCCGTGATCCGTTTCACAAAATGAGCGCGCGTTTCGGCGTTTTGGATGCGCGAGTCTTCTACGAACTTTTGATCCGAGATAGCCGCCACAGCCATCGCCTGTCCCGTGCTGGAAACGTTGAATGGCCCGCGAATACGATTGAGCGTGTCGATAAGTTCCGGTGCGCCGGTCGCCCAGCCGATGCGTTCGCCTGCTAGGCCGTAGATCTTCGAAAAAGTACGAGTGACCAATACGTTGCGGTGTTGCGCTGCGAGGGCCATGGCGCCGTCCTCATCCTCCGGCGCGACGTATTCGCCGTAGGCCTGATCGATCACCAGGAGCACGTTGGAGGGCAGGGCGGCGTGCAGCCGAGCCACTTCCCCGCGCGGCAGGTAACTGCCGGTGGGATTGTTCGGATTGGCGACGAACACGACACGTGTTCGGTCATTCACAAGTGTCAGAAGCGCATCGACATCGCTGCCATAATCGGCGTCTGGGGCAATGACGGGCACCGCACCGCAACGCCGCGCGGCAATGTCGTAAACGGAAAAGCCGTAGCGGACGTAGATGACCTCGTCGCCTACTCCGGCATAACCCTGGGCAGCAAGGTGCAGAAGTTCGTCGGAACCTGTGCCCATTACTATGCGAGCCGGGTCTATTCCGTGCAGCTGGCCGATAGCAGCGCGAAGCGCCTTGCTGTCGGGATCGGGATAGAGCGCCGGTGCAGCGGCTTCTGCCCGCGCCGCAAGCACGGCTTCGCTTGTGCCCAGCGGGTTCTCGTTCGCCGACAGCTTGATCAGCTTCTTCCCGTCCTTGCCCGCGGATTTCCCGGGAACATAGGCATGAATGTCCTTGATCCAAGCCTTGGGTTCAGGGGCGGGAATCGGTGTGTTTGCGTCTGCCATAGCGTGCCGGGCTTTAGCGAAGGCCGAGCGGGATTGACAGTCTCGCAATTGACAGTCGCTCGCGCCGCGCCCAATTGCCGAAATACGATGGCCAGCATCCTATCCACCACGAGCGAAACGCTTTATCTGCGCGAGCCTCTGCCACTTGATTGCGGACGCATGCTTGCTGATGTGGGCATTGCCTTTGAGACATATGGCACGCTCAATCCCGCCAAAGACAACGCGGTTCTGCTCTTTCACGCGCTGACGATGGATCAGTACGTTGCCAACCCCAATCCCAAGACGGGGAAGCCGGGATGGTGGCAACGTTCGGTTGGGCCGGGACTGACGATCGACACAGACCGCTATTTCGTCGTGTGCGCCAATGTGCTGGGTGGCTGCATGGGCTCCACCGGCCCGGCCAGTCTGGCCGAAGATGGTCAACCATATGGCAGACGCTTTCCGGTCATTACCATTCGCGACATGGTGCGGGCACAGATCGCGCTGCTTGATTCCATGGGTATCGACCGGCTGCATGCCGTTGTCGGCGGTTCGATGGGCGGAATGCTGGCGCTCTCGCTGGCGGCGAATTTCCCTGACCGAACGGCAGCGGCGATGGTGATTGCTTCAACCGCGCGTCACTCAGCCCAGAACATCGCGTTCCATGAAGTCGGCCGTCAGGCGATCATGGCCGACCCGGACTGGCGTGGCGGTCAGTACTACGACCATGGCAAAGGCCCGGAGAAGGGCTTGGCCGTTGCGCGTATGGCAGCACACATCACCTATCTTTCGGAAGCGGGGCTGACCGACAAGTTTGGCCGCCGTCTTCAAAACAGGTCTGAAAAGACGTTTGGGTTCGATGCAGACTTTCAGGTGGAAAGCTATCTGCGCCATCAGGGGTTGAGCTTCACTGACAGATTTGATGCGAACTCTTACCTCTATATCACTCGTGCAATGGACTATTTTGATCTGGCGGAAGAGCATGGCGGTATGCTGGCCAACGCCTTTGCCAATTCGAAAGCGCGGTTCTGCCTGGTGAGTTTTGATACGGACTGGCTCTATCCGACGGCAGAGTCGCGCCGCATTGCCCATGCGCTGAACGCCGCGGGTGCCCTGGTCAGCTTTGTGGAGCTTTCGGCACCCTTCGGACATGACAGCTTCCTGCTGGATGTCCCGGCGCTCGACAGAGTTATTCAGGGGTTTCTCGGCCGGTGATCGCGCTACCGGACAACTATGAACTGGTTGACGATCCGGCACGCGTCGATCCGGCGGCCGTTCATGCTTACCTTTCGCGCAGCTACTGGGCAGAAGGCATTCCGCTGGACGTGGTGAAGCGTTCGATCGAAGGTTCGCATTGCGTCGCCGTGTTCCATGAAGGCCAGCAGATAGCATTTGCGCGCGCTGTGACGGACTATGCCACGTTTGGGTACCTGATGGACGTACATGTGCTTGAAGAGCATCGCGGCAAGGGCTTGTCCCACGCGATGGTGAGGTACTTCCTGGAACATGAGCAGATGCAGGGATTTCGCCGCTGGAGCCTGTTCACGCTTGATGCCCATGGGCTGTACCGTCAGCACGGATTTGACAGTCCCGCTCACCCGGAGCGGTTGATGACGCGCGATGATCCCGAGGTCTATAAACGATGAAGGCTTTGCTTCGCACTGACCTTGCCCTGATCGCAGATAACATCGCCCCGGGTTCGCGCGTGCTTGATGTTGGTTGCGGGGATGGCTCTCTACTGGAGGCGCTGCGTGATGAACGCGACTGCGATGCGCGCGGGATGGAAATCGACCCGGCCAATGTTGCCGAATGTGTGGGCAAAGGCCTCTCTGTAATTCAGGGCGATGCTGATTCAGATCTGGCGTTCTATCCCGATCGCAGCGTCGATTATGCGATTCTGAGCCAGACGTTGCAGACAACGCATCGTCCCGCGGTTGTACTGGATGAGTTGCTTCGCATCGGTCGGCGCGCCTTTGTCAGCTTCCCGAACTTCGCGCACTGGCGGGTGCGTATGTCGCTGCTTCTGGGCGGGCGGATGCCGGTTACGCGTCAATTACCGACTTCATGGTATGAAACGCCCAACATCCACTTTTCTTCCATTGACGATTTTCGCGCGTTGTTGCGCGAGATGAACGTGAAAGTAGAGAACAGCTGGTTCCTTTCGGGTGAAACCCTCCGCAGTGCAGCTGCGGCAAACCTGCGCGCTGAACACGCGATTTTCCTGCTTTCACGCTGAGGCGTCGTTCACCAGCAACACGCTGTCCTTGCGAGCCAGAACCCAAAGGCTGAGGCCCGCCTGCCGTGCCCGCTCCACTGCCATGCTGGTGGGCAGGGAAATCGTGGCGAGCGTGGTGGCGCCGGCCTTCACTGCCTTTTCTACGATCTCATAGCTGCACCGCGCGGTCGAAAGGACAAAGCCGGGCGAGGGGCGTTGCCCGACGCGTGCCATCGCCCCGATCAGCTTATCCATCGCGTTGTGACGGCCGACGTCTTCCCGCAGGAAGCCGATCCGGCCTGCCGTGTCAGCCCATGCCGCGCCATGCGCCGCTCCGGTTGCGGGGCCCAGCACCTGCTTGCGGCCAAGCTCTTCCAGCGCGGCGAAGATGGCGGTGGCCTTGATCGCATCGTGGGTTGATACCGGAGGCAGAGGCCGAGAAATTGCCTCCAGATTTTCAATCCCGCACAATCCGCAGCTGGATTCGGCCACGCGGGTGCGGACCCGCTCAATCATGGATGAGACGCCCAGGCCGGACAGGGAGGTGCGCACGATCCAACCTTTGTCCGTTTCGGCAGCGGCGATGTCGCGCACTTCGGCGTTGGAAGCGGCAAGTCCTTCGGTGAGCGCAAAGCCCGTGGCGAAATCCTCAAGCTCCTGCGGGGTGGCCATCATCACGGCGTAAGATACGCCGTTATATTCCAGCGCCACCGGGACTTCGCCGATCCACTCACGCGAGACGGGCCTTTGGGTGCCATCGGGAAAGAACGCGCTTGCGCCATTCGAGGGCATTGTGCGGTATCCTTACCTTGTCATAGACGGAATACCTGCCATATCTGCATGCGTAATCCGTTCAAGCGCGGTCAATGGAAGGCGGCTATTTTGCGGTTCGCCGAATTCTGTGAAACGGAGATATGCCATGCGGTTATTGCTGCTTGCCCCGTGCCTGTTTCTGGCTGCTTTTTCCTCTGTGCCCGCATCGGCTGGTCAGCCTGAAGACGGCCCCACTGAACTGACCGAAAAGCTAAACGATCCGCTGACGCAATATGCTGTCGCCGGGATGCTTTCCGCGATGAGCAAGTCTGTGCTGGAAATGCGAGTAGAACCACTGGTGAAAGCCATGGACGGACTCGGCGGCAAGGGGATGCATCGGCTACCACCTGATGCGACCGTCGCCGATTTGGTCGGCACAGAGCATGCCACCGTGCGGGATGGACTGGTGAAGAACGTGCCAAAGGCGATGAGCGCCGTGGGCGCCTTGGCATCGACTGCCAAGAAGATGATGCCAGAGGTTGAGAAGATGGCGCGTGAAGTGCGGGATGCAGCTCCCAAGCTTTGACCATCCGGCACAGGGCAGTTATCCACTTTAATTCCAGCCAACCTTTCGCATCGAAGGGTGGACGGTGAACCGCAGGTTGGGCAAATAGATTAGCAATGTGGCAGCTCTTTCAATTTCCGCTTTGTCCCTTCAGCAGAAAAGTTCGCTTGTTGATGAGCGAAAAGGGCATTGGGTACGAACTGTGCCGAGAAAATCCGTGGGAAGGGCGCGACGAATTCTTCGCAATGAACCCGGCAGGACGTACGCCGATCCTGCACGACCCGGATAAGAATATTACCTTGTGTGATAGTCGGGCGATCTGCGAATATTTTGAGGAAACGGTCGACAAGAACGCGCTGATCAGCGGCACTGCGGCGCAGCGTGCAGAAATCCGGCGGCTTGTGGCGCTGTTTGACGAGAACTTCTTTGAAGATGTGGCTGGTCCGCTTTTGCACGAGCGGATGAAAAAGCGGCTGATCAACCGGGAGCCGCCAGATTCTGGCTTGCTGCGCAGCTCGATGCGGCTGGCGCATGAGCATCTCTATTACATCGATTATCTGATCGACCATCGGCCTTGGCTGGCAGGGTCCACTCTCACGCTCGCTGATTTGGCAGCGGCGGCGCAAATTTCGGTTGCGGATTATCTCGGCGGGATTGACTGGTCCAGCCACGAGCAGGCGCGCGGCTGGTATCTCGTCATCAAAAGTCGCCCCAGCTTCCGCCCGTTATTGTCTGAGCGTATGGACGTAATTCAGCCGCCCAAGCACTATGCTGAGGTTGACGACTGAGGCGCGGCGTTTACCGCGCCCCGCATTGATCAGGCGCTAGGCGCGCGCTCGGTGAAGCGACCGAACCTGCGGTACGCGACCATCCAGCGATCCAGAAACAGATCCAGCGGGCGAGGAGTTATTCCCAGGTCGCTAAAGCCAGGATGCGCCCCTGATACCGCGCTGCCTGCGCGTAGCAGGGCATATTGATCGCTGTTGATCGGTGCTCCTGGAAGGAAGCGTGCAATCGCCGCGAGCGCGGACCCTGCACCGTCAGGCAATTCGATCAAGGTGCGGTTGCGACCCTGCGCAGCTGCAATCCGGCGGTTGAGATCGATCATTGTGATCGTTTCCGGCCCTCCCAGCTCAAACACCTTTCCAGCGTGCGTGGGAGCTGCGGCAATGATCTCGCTGATTGCCCGGGCTGCGTCGTCAACGAACACCGGCTGGAGTTTTGCTTCCGGGGCGAACACCGGAATGACCGGGAAGCGGGAAATCAGGCGCGCGAAAAGCTGGATGAAGTTGTCATCCGGACCAAACAGCAGGGAAGGGCGCACGATTGTAGCGCCGGGGAACGCCGCCTGAACAGCTGCTTCGCCTGCCGCCTTGGTGCGCGCATAGGCGATCGGGGAGGCGGCGTTGCCACCAATAGCCGAGACATGCACCAGCGCGCTGACACCAGCCTCGGCAGCGGCCTTGGCAACGTTCGCAGCGCCAACCCGCTGGATCTGGTCGAGATCGCCCTTGAAGGCACCGACCAGATTGATGACGGCATCGGCGCCGTGCATTACCGGGACGAGCGTTTGCGGGCGCGTTACATCGCAGCGCGCGAAGGCAACCTGGCCCAGATTGCCCAACGGCTTCAGGCTGAAAGCCCGTTCGGGATTGCGGCTGACAATGCGCAGCCGCGCACCGCGCGAGAGCAGTTCCTGAGCCAGATGCTTTCCGAAGAAGCCACTGCCGCCGATGACGGTTACGACTTTGCCGAACAGTTCGTCACTTTCGTTCACGCTCATGAGCAATCGCAATCCTTGCAAGGCGGCCGCCTGCTGTCCCAGTCGGGATTCGCCAATGCGGCCCTTTCATTCGGCCGCAATGGCACAATCGCTTGCGGTTCGGCAACCGGCCAATGCCAACGAGCCGCCCTCATCGCCGAAAATAGGAAAGATTATCTCTTGTTGTGACGATGATGACGTTGACAAGAATCACGAGGCAGCCTATCGGCGCGCTCCTACCCGGTGAGGTGCTTCACTTCATCCCGTGCCCAGATGGCGGAATTGGTAGACGCACCAGCTTCAGGTGCTGGCGCTCGCAAGGGCGTGGAGGTTCGAGTCCTCTTCTGGGCACCATTTTCTTTCCGTAACATACGGAAAAATTGCTGAATAAGCAGTACACCGCCTCGGGCGGTCCCCTCGTTCATTTCCTTCACTTGATTGGTTTTGCCCCAACTAAGGCGGCCGATTACCTGGCCGCGCAGTTACTCGTGCTCAAGGGCGCCGTCCGGAGAAGGCAACATCAAGTACGCGGCGCATGCCGTCTCCGCGTCCACGGTCGAAGGAGGGAGTGCTCTATTATTCGCTCGAAGACAGCATGCTTCACCGCGCGCTCATCGCACGCTATGAACGTTTAACGAGGGCCTTGTCCCGCCGTGGCTGCGGCAGGCAGCCCTTCTCGGGCGAGGTGCGCCGCATGCTGAACATGATCCCCTATCCCGGCAAGGTCGATGAGCAAGCGGCACCGATCTGGCTCGACCTATTCAACCCCACCGAGGGAGAGCGGAACGAAGCTGGGGCTCTGATGGGCGTCGATCTTCCTGATCGAGAAGCGCTTAACGGCATCGAAACATCCAACCGTCTTCAGGTCCGGGACGGGGTGTTGTTCATCAGCATCCCGATGATCACGCGCGATGATGAGGGGCATCGGCAAACGACACCGATAGGTTTCGTCCTATCCAGCGAGCGATTGGCCACGATCCGATATGCGAAATCGCAGCCGTTCGAAATTGTCTCCGCGAAATTCGCCCAGGTGGAGGCCTCACCGACCACGAGCACCGAGCTGCTGGTGGACCTTTTCGACGCGATTGTAGGGACGCTGGCCGATGCACTGGAAGCCATTGCCCTGGAGATGCAGAAAATCTCGTCGGATACGTTCCACGTGCCTGACGACAACGACCACAAGGCCGCTCGATCCAATAAAGAGATCCGTGCTCGGCTGAGAACGATCGGCCGCTTGGGCGATCATGTTTCCGAAATACGCAACACGCTGCTCAATGTCGGACGAGCGGTCGGCTTCGCCTGTGAAATAATGCGATCCTGGAGCGGTAACCGGTTTGACCCCAGAATGGCGACCCTGAAGCAGGATATCGCTTCTCTCGACGACTATCAGGACCATC
This sequence comes from Novosphingobium sp., assembly GCA_045629505.1. Lineage (GTDB taxonomy): Bacteria > Pseudomonadota > Alphaproteobacteria > Sphingomonadales > Sphingomonadaceae > Novosphingobium. The sequence goes on along the minus strand of JAZQRJ010000026.1, from coordinate 11,113 downwards.
TTTCTGACAAGACCCAGTTCTTGCTCGATGCGATGGTTGGGCTGATCGGCATAGCGCAGAACGATATATTCAAGGTTCTCACTATCGTGTCGATTGTGGGCATCCCGCCGACCCTGATGGCCGGAATTTACGGTATGAACTTCAAGTATATGCCGGAATATTCCTGGGCCCTCGGCTATCCCTTTGGGCTGGCGGTGATCGCCATCAGCGCCATCATTCCCCTGGCCTGGTTCAAATGGCGGGGATGGTTCTAGCCATGCGCGCGCGCTTCAACCCAGCTTCCCTAAGCCGCGCCAGCCCGGATCGGATGTGATAGAATGGCTATCGAGACAAGCACCGAGCAATCCGTTGCCCAGCATCTGTCCGAACAGCAGCTCAGGAAGCGCCAGATTGGGCTGACGATCGCGATCCTTCTGCTGGCCATCTGGATTGCCCGGCCATTCCTGGTCTCCATTGCCTGGGCCGCCGTGCTTGCCCTCACCGAATGGCCTTTGTTCGAAAGGGCGGTGCGCCGTTTTCCCAGGTGGCCCGGGTTGATCGCCTTTGGCTTCACGCTCGTCACCGGGTTGCTCGTGATCCTGCCGCTATCGCTGGTGGCCACTTCGCTTGTCGCCGAAAGTCAGGTGGCAATCGCCTGGCTCCAGCAAGCCCAGGAGACGGGGGCGCCCGAACCTCGCTGGCTGTCCGGCCTTCCTCTCGTCGGAGGACGTTTGTCCGGATGGTGGCATGACCACGTCAGCACTGCCGCCGCGGCGAAGCAGTTATTCGGGTCCATCAGCGCGGGTTCGGCTCTTTCCTGGGCCAGTTCGATTGCTGGCCAAGTGGCGACGCAGAGCGGCATCTTTCTGGTAACACTGATCATGCTTGCCGGTTTTTTCGCGCGCGGAGCCGACATCGCGGTTGAATCGCAGAGGATCATGAAAAGAGGATTTGGCGCGTTCGGCGAAGATTTCCTGTCAAAGATGACGCAGGCCGTTCGGCACACGGTTTTTGGAACCTTGCTCGTCTCGGTCCTTGAAGGCGCCTTGATCGGCGCCGGCTATTTCGTTGCCGGAGTCCCTCAACCCTGGAGTTTCACTGTTGCGACGATCCTTCTCGCGCTCGTGCCGTTCGGCGCCTGGCTCGCATTCGGATTGGCCGGCCTGATCCTGATCGGCCAGGGTGAAGTGCTTTCCGGTGTTCTTCTGATCGTTTTTGGAGCGGCCGTCATGATGGTGGGGGACAATGTCATCCAGCCAGCGGTCGTAGGCGGAGCGGTGGAACTGCCGTTTCTGCTGGCGTTCGTGGGTGCATTTGGCGGACTTGCCACGATGGGTCTGGTCGGCCTCTTTATCGGCCCAGTCGCTATGGCCGCGCTGCTGCTGATCTGGCGCGAATGGTCGAACCCGACACCGCGACCGGTGTCATCGTGATGTCGTAAAATACTGCCTTAAACATACGGAAAACATACGGCAAATCCGGAAATCGCTCTCGAATAAATACTGCGAGACCACCTAATTAGGCGTCCTCATGATTCGCCCTGACTACCGATTGGCGGTGGTCGCGGTGCGATGGGGGACTTATGAAAAATGCTCACATTACATCGGTCATCAGCGTTGCCGTTTGCGCAGCGATGCCTGCCCGTGCGCAATCAAACGACACTACTGAGCGGCACCTGACTCTCAACCTCAGTTACGCAGGCGCCGACATTCAGGTTCCGAGGCAGCCCACCTCCAACCAAGCTTCAGCAACGGCCACGACGGTCCGGGATCCATCGCCGATGGTCCGGTCGTCATATCGCTGCCCGCCGCATTCTAGGAAGGAATGACGATGCAGGATCTATTGTGGATCGCAATCTTGTTCGGGCTGCTGGCGATGACGCTCGCCTATGTCCGGCTGTGCGACAATGCGTGAGGTGAAGCCATGACCATCGACCTCTGGCTCGCCGCGCTGACGGCGCTCGGGCTGCTCTGCTATCTTGTGACGGTGCTCATCCGTCCCGAACGCTTCTAGGAAGGAGCGCTCCCATGACAATCCAGGGATGGATCCTCATTATCGCCTTCACGGCGATTCTTCTGGCGCTGACCAAACCGGTCGGCATGTGGCTGTTCGCTCTGTACGAGGGGCGCCGCACACCGCTTCATACGGTTCTCGGCCCGGTCGAGACCGCATTCTACAAGCTGGCCGGTATTGACCCCAACGCCGAACAAAGCTGGCGCCGCTACGCGGTTCACATGATAATCTTCAATTTTGCCCTGCTTCTCTTCACATACGCAGTGCTGCGCCTTCAGGGTGTTCTTCCCGCCAATCCTCAAGGGCTTGCCGGTGTGGGGGAGCATCTTTCCTTCAACACGGCGATCAGCTTTACCGCCAACACCAACTGGCAAAGCTATGGCGGGGAAGGGACCATGTCGAACCTCAGCCAGATGCTGGGGCTGACGATCCATAACTTCCTGTCCGCAGCGACTGGCATCGCGCTCGCATTCGCGCTGTTCCGTGGCTTCGCACGGCGGTCCGCGGCAACGATCGGCAATTTCTGGGCGGACGCGACGCGGGTTACGCTGTACCTTTTACTGCCGATCTGCGTGGCGATCACGATCTTCTACATTGCTAGCGGTGTTCCGCAGACATTGGCGGGTGTAGTCGAGGTCTCCACGCTTGAAGGCGTCAAGCAGTCGATCCTGCTCGGTCCCGTCGCCAGCCAGGAAGCGATCAAGCTTCTTGGAACCAATGGCGGCGGCTTCTTCAACGTCAACAGCGCACATCCGTTCGAGAACCCGACGGCGCTCACCAACTTTGTCCAGATGCTCTCGATCTTCGTGATTGGTGCGGGCCTGACATGGACCTTCGGCAAGGCCGTGGGAAACACCCGCCAAGGCTGGGCTATCCTGTCGGCGATGCTTGTCCTTTTCCTCGCGGGCACTGCCATCACCTATTGGCAGGAAGCAGCTGGGAACCCGATCCTTCATCAGTTGGGAGTCGGGGGCGGCAACATGGAGGGCAAGGAAGTCCGCTTCGGGCTGGCAGCTTCAGCCTTGTACGCGGTCGTCACAACCGCCGCTTCTTGTGGAGCGGTCAACGCCATGCACGACAGCTTCACTGCGCTTGGCGGCATGATGCCTCTGTTCAACATGCAACTTGGCGAAGTTGTGATCGGCGGCGTGGGTGCGGGCATCTATGGCTTCCTATTGTTCGCCATCCTCGCGGTGTTCGTTGCCGGGCTGATGGTCGGCCGCACCCCGGAATATGTCGGCAAGAAGATCGAGGCCAAGGAGGTCAAACTTGCAGTGCTCGCCATCGCGGTGCTGCCGCTGGTCATCCTGGGTTTTACGGCCCTGTCATCCGTTGCTGACGCTGGCCTGGCGGGCCCGCTCAACAAGGGGCCGCATGGCTTCTCGGAAATCCTTTATGCCTTCACCTCTGCAGTCGCGAACAATGGATCGGCCTTTGCCGGCCTTACCGCCAACACGCCTTGGTACAATGGGCTGCTGGGCGTCGCGATGTGGCTTGGCCGCTTCTTCATCATCGTGCCGATGCTGGCGATCGCCGGGAGCCTCGCAGCGAAGAAGTACACGCCCGAAAGTGCGGGATCTTTCCCGACGACCGGCGGCCTGTGGGTTGGCCTGCTCGTTGGCATAATCCTGATCCTGGGTGGTCTCACGTTCCTGCCAAGCCTCGCGCTTGGTCCCATCGCCGATCATCTCGCGATGATCCGCGGGCAACTCTTCTAAGCGGGGGGCCGATATGGCACGCGCAGACAGTAAATCATTGTTCACGGCCGAGTTGATCGTTCCGGCGATCGGTGACGCCTTCCGCAAACTCAATCCCAAGGAACTCATCCGCAACCCGGTCATGTTCACGACCGCTGTCGTGGCGACCTTGCTCACCGTCCTGCTGGTCATAGGGCAGGATGGGCTGGCCACGGGCTTCAAGCTGCAACTTGTCATCTGGCTCTGGCTGACGGTGCTGTTCGGCACGTTCGCCGAAGGGCTGGCCGAAGGGCGCGGTAAGGCTCAAGCCGCCTCGCTGCGCGCTACCAAGGCCGAACTTACCGCCAAGCGCCTGAAAGGGGACGGGCGCGAGGTCGAGAATGTGCCAGCGAGCGCGCTGAAGATGGGTGACATTGTCTTGGTCCAGACTGGCGATCTCATCCCCTCCGACGGTGAGGTCGTATCGGGTGTGGCATCGGTCAACGAAGCGGCAATCACCGGCGAATCCGCCCCAGTGATCCGAGAGGCAGGCGGCGACCGCTCCGCCGTCACAGCGGGTACGCGGGTCATCTCGGACGAGATCCGGGTCCGCGTCACCGTCAATCCCGGACAGGGCTTTCTCGACCGTATGATTGCGCTGGTCGAAGGTGCCGAGCGGCAGAAGACTCCCAACGAAATCGCTCTGACGCTGCTGCTTGTGGGCCTGACCATCATCTTCCTGATCGCGGTCGGCACTATTCCGGGATTTGCGTCTTACGCAGGCGGCTCAATTCCCGTCTCGATCCTCGCGGCCCTGCTCATCACATTGATCCCCACGACGATCGCAGCCCTGCTATCGGCCATTGGAATTGCCGGTATGGACCGCTTGGTCCGCTTCAACGTGCTGGCCAAATCCGGGCGTGCGGTCGAAGCTGCTGGTGATATCGACGTGCTGCTGCTCGACAAGACCGGAACGATCACGGTCGGCGATCGGCAAGCCAGCGAATTCCGCGCAGTTAGCGGCGTGCAGGTAGGCGAACTTGCTGAAGCTGCGCTTCTTGCCAGTCTTGCTGACGAGACGCCAGAGGGGCGGTCGATCGCCATGCTTGCGCGCGAGCAGTTCAATGTCGCTGTGGACAGCCTTCCGGCTGATGCGGAGGTCATTCCCTTTACCGCGCAGACGCGCATCTCAGGGTTAAAGGCCAACACCTCGATCATCCAGAAGGGCGCGGTAGATTCTGTCTTCAAGGCCAATCCCGGCCTTGGTGAGACTGCGACCGCGACCGAGCTGCGTCGCATCACCGACGAAATAGCGCGGAGCGGCGGTACGCCGCTTGCCGTGGCCGTCAACGGCAAGCTGCTGGGCGCGATCTTCCTCAAAGACATCGTCAAGGCCGGTATTCGAGAGCGGTTCGGTGAGTTGCGTCAGATGGGCATCCGCACCGTTATGATTACCGGCGACAATCCCCTGACCGCCGCAGCCATTGCCGCGGAAGCAGGTGTGGATGATTTCCTCGCTCAGGCGACGCCGGAGGACAAGCTTGATCTGATCCGCAACGAACAGCAGGGCGGACGGCTGGTTGCCATGTGCGGCGACGGCACCAACGATGCGCCCGCGCTGGCGCAGGCCGATGTCGGCGTCGCGATGAACACCGGCACGCAGGCGGCGCGCGAAGCGGGCAACATGGTCGATCTTGACAGCGATCCGACCAAGCTGATCGAGGTCGTTGGCCTTGGCAAGCAGCTGCTGATGACACGCGGTGCGCTCACCACGTTCTCGGTGTCCAACGACGTGGCCAAGTATTTTGCCATCATCCCTGCCATGTTCGTCGTGCTCTATCCGGGGCTTGGCGTGCTCAACGTCATGGGATTGACCTCGCCGGAGAGTGCGATTCTGTCTGCGATCATCTTCAACGCGCTGATCATCCCTTTGCTTGTGCCGCTCGCGCTCAGGGGTGTGGCTTATAAGCCCATGGGGGCAGGCGCACTGCTGGCGCGTAATCTCGCCATCTATGGTCTTGGCGGCCTGATCGCGCCTTTCATCGGCATCAAACTCATCGACCTGGCCGTTGGCGGCCTTGGTCTCGCCTGAGGAGTGACAAACATGGGCAACGATTTCACATCCTCTTTGCGGCCGGCGATCGTCATGACGATCCTGTTCGCCATCCTGCTCGGTATCCTCTATCCTCTGGCCATGACCGGCATCGGACAGGCGATCTTTCCCGCCCAGGCAAACGGCAGTTTGGTTCGCGATCAGCGCGGTACCGTGATCGGCTCCACAGTCGTGGGCCAAGCATTCACGTCGGATCGATATTTCCAGACCCGACCTTCCGCGGCCGGCAAGGGCTATGACGGGTTGGCGTCGTCCGGCTCCAACCTTGGCCCTACCGCGCAGGCGCTTGTCGATCGGGTGAAGCCGGAAGTTGAAAAACGCCGCGCGGAAGGCGCCATCGGCGCCCTGCCTGGTGACCTCGTAACGGCCAGCGGCTCAGGTCTCGATCCCGACCTGTCGCCGGAGGCTGCGTTCGCTCAGGTACCCCGCATTGCAAAAGTTCGTGGGATGCCCGACACGCAGGTCCGTGCGCTGGTTTCGGCCAATGTCGTTCATCCGCTCCTTGGATTTCTGGGAGAATACCGTGTGAATGTCCTCGCGCTTAACCAGGCTCTGGACCGCGCCGGGGCACGCGGGGGTCAATGAGACCCGGGGACGACACTCGTCCCGATCCCGCAGCTCTCCTGCGGCAGGCGTCGCAGGAGAGTCGGGGCCGCTTCAAGATTTTCCTGGGTGCGGCACCCGGCGTCGGTAAAACCTACGAGATGCTGACTGATGGCGCTGCGCGGCGGCGCGAAGGCGTCGATGTCATCATCGGCGTGGTGGAAACCCACGGGCGCGCTGAAACGGAAGCCTTGGTCCGCGGTTACGAGGTCGTCGCTCGGCGCGCCGTTCCCTACGAAGGCCACGTCCTCTACGAGATGGATCTCGACGCCATCCTCGAACGCGGGCCCCGCCTGGTCCTCGTCGACGAACTTGCTCATACCAATGCGCCGGGTAGCCGGCACCCCAAGCGCTATCAGGATGTCGAAGAACTGCTTGCCGCCGGGATCGACGTCTATTCCACGCTCAACATCCAGCACATCGAGAGTCTGAACGACATCGTGGCCTCCTTCACGCATGTGCGGGTGCGCGAGACCGTTCCCGACAATATCCTCGACATGGCGGACATAGAGGTCGTCGATCTTCCCCCCGACGAGCTGATCGACAGGCTGAAGGCCGGCAAGGTCTACCTGCCGCGCGAAGCCACCCGCGCGCTGTCGCACTTCTTCTCAAAGTCCAACCTTTCGGCACTCCGTGAATTGGCGCTACGTCGGGCTGCTCAGGCGGTTGATGCGCAAATGCTGGATCATATACGCGCACTAGGCGTGGGCGGGACATGGGCGGGAAGTGACCGGATAGTCGTCGCGGTGAACGAATTGCCCGGCGCCGATGGACTTGTACGGGCGGCCAAGCGCATTGCCGACGCGCTCCATGCACCATGGACGGCGGTCTATATCGAGACGCCGCGGGCGCAGACATTTGGCGATCCTGAGCACCGCCGACTTGCCGCCGTGATGAATCTCGCAACCCAGCTTGGGGCCACTGTAGCTACTGCGCCCGCACCGTCCGTCGTCGCGGGTCTCAAGACATTTCTCGCAAACGCCCGCGCCACCCAACTCGTCGTCGGCAAATCGCAACGCTCCCGCCTGTTCGAATTTCGCCACGGATCGGTGGTCGATCGTCTCATTCGCGAAACGCGAGGAGTTGCCGTACACGTGCTACCGCTCGAAGCTCTAGCGGGACGGCCCCTGCGATTTCCTGTCCTGCAAGGCCGTTGGGGGGCGCGCAGCGGCTATCTGTGGACCACGGTAATGATCGCAGCCGTGACCGCGATCGCGAGCGCCCTGTTCCATATCCTGAATCTTGGCAACGTGGCGCTGCTGTATCTCATGCCGGTGATGGTCGCAGCGACGCTTTTCGGTCTGCGAACCGGTATCTTCGCGGGAATTGCATCCAGTCTTGCCTATAATTTCTTCTTTCTGCCGCCCACACGCACGCTGACCGTCAACAATCCCGAGAATGTCATCTCGGTCATCGTGCTGCTCGGGGTTGCGATTGCCACCAGCCAGCTGACGGCGCGTGTCCGCGCCCAGGCCGACATGGCCGCAGCGAGAGCCCGTACGAACGCGGCGCTTGCAGGGTTTCTCAGGCGTTTGACGCCGCTCAATGATCCGGTCGAGCTCGGGCGGGCGATTTGTGAGGATGTGTCTCGGCTGTTCGATCTGCGCACGGTGCTACTGGTGCCGACCGGCAGCGGCCTGTCGTTCCAGGCGGCGAGCGGCCCGAAATACGAACTTGAGACGATGGAACTGGCAGCGGCGCAATGGGCCTTCGATACGGGCGCACCGGCGGGAAGAAGTTCAGGTACGTTGACCGCATCGGACTGGTATTTTAACCCACTTCGCGCCGGCGACAAGACGCAAGGCGTGTTGGGGTTGGCGAGGGAAGACGGCGGCGATCCGCTACGTGCCGACCAGTTGCCCTTGCTGACCAGCCTTGTCGATCAAGCAGCGCTCGCACTTGAACGCCTGCGACTTGAAGAAGAGATGCGTGACGTTGATGTTGTCCGGACGCGCGACAGGTTGCGGGCTGCCCTGCTTTCTTCCGTCAGTCATGATCTGCGAACACCGCTGACGGCCGTTATGGCCGCGGCCGCCGAACTGCATCACGGCGCAACGCCGGAATTGATCGCCACGATTGAGGCAGAGGCCGCGCGGCTCAATCGCTTCGTCGCCAACCTGCTCGATATGGCGCGGGTTGAAGCGGGAGCGCTCAACCTGAAGGTGGAAGCCGTCGATCTTTGCGATGCGGTCGCTGGAGCCGCTCATGATGCCCGGCGCGCACTTGAAGGGCATGCGCTTGAACTCAGAGTTCCGCCCGACTTGCCGTTCGTGCGCGTGGATCAGCAGCTCCTGCATCATTGTTTGCTGAACCTGCTCGACAATGCTGGCCGGTATGCGGATCCGGGCACACCGATCGTAATTGAAGGCACCCACATCTACGGCTTGCTCAAGCTCTCCGTTCTCGATCAGGGGCCAGGACTTCCGCCCGGCCGGGAGATGGAGGTGTTCGAGACATTCCGCCGTCTGGAGGGGTCGGACCGCGCCGTCGGCGGCACCGGCCTCGGCCTTGCCATCGTCAAGGCTTTTTCCGAGGCGATGGGCATGAGCGTGGAGGCAAGCAATCGGCCTGATATGATCGGCGCCTGTTTCAGCCTCTGTTTTCCTTCAACTCTTATCGTCCGGAACGCGTCGCAGGGAGCCGACCCCTAATGTCTGCCAAGATACTCGTAGTCGACGATGAACTGTCGATCCGCCGCTTGTTGCGCAACACGCTCGAACGTGCCGGCTATCAGGTTGTTGAGGCCGTGGACGGGGCAAGCGCCCTCGCCAAGGTGGCAGAGGAAAGACCCAATGCAGTGCTGCTGGATCTTGGCCTGCCCGATCGCGACGGGCTCGAACTGGTGCCTCTCATCAAAAAATCGGGCGACACGATCATTTTGGTCGTTTCCGCGAGAGACGCGACCGATCAGAAGGTGGCTGCGCTTGATCTGGGCGCTGAGGACTATGTTACCAAGCCCTTCGACGGCGAAGAACTGTTGGCACGCCTGCGTGTCGCGCTTCGACATCGCGGAATTTCGGAAACCGCGCCGAAGATCATTCGCAAGGGCGATCTCGAAGTAGACCTGGATCAGCGCATCGCGCGGCGCAACGGGGTCGAAACCCACCTGACCCGAAAGGAGCACGATGTCTTGGCCATACTGGCTGCGAGCGCGGGACGGGTCGTCACGCACCAGCGGATCCTTGCAGCGGTCTGGGGCGGGGGAGAGGATTCCCGGGTGGAATATCTTCGCATCGTCATCCGCAATCTACGCCAGAAGCTGGAGGCGCCGGGCGCCATAGGCAGCGTCATCGCGAACGAACTTGGTGTAGGCTATCGCCTGCTGACGGATGGCTGATCCAAGGGCTTCATAAGACGATCCCAGCCAACACTATGCAAAGACTACGCAAGGGGCTGAATTCGATCTCGAATTGATATGCCGAGCCGCATAAATCGATCGCCACATCAGGATTTGTGGCAATGCGAAAGTGGCATCACGACTGGAAGATGGACATCGCACTGCGGCTGTGTGGATCGTTGTCTTGCGGGATATCCTATCTGGCGATCAATGCGCTTCTGGCATTGCGCATTGCCAACGGCCAGCTGCCGGATGGCGCATTGCCCTTCATCCTCGCTGCGGCCGGGTTCCTATGTGCGAGCGCGGGCTCGGTGCTCTTGGCTCTGGGCCACCACATCTTCGACGAGGTCGAGATCAGTCCGCGCTGGCGAACCCCGACCATTATCGACGACGATTTCGCAATGGCTGATATCTTCATTTGATGGTCAACTGTCCGCGTGCTCATTGCCAGGGGACAGCGCGACTGGAAGGCGCCAGCCGAAGTGGATGGCTGCCACGCGCACCGCGAAGCACACCACTGCTGCGCCGATTAAAGTGGGCGCGAGCGGCAGGCCCAATTTTGTGCCGGCCACTGCAAGCCCCGCGCCGAGCAGTGCCGCGACGGCATAAATGTCGCTCTGGAGAACGGCTGGCACGCGCGCCACGAGAAGGTCTCTTGCGATACCTCCGCCTGCGCCGGTCACCATGCCCAGCAGGGCCGCCATCACAGGATTAAGCCCATGAGCCAGCGCCTTTTCTGCGCCTGCGACTGAAAACAACGCGAGGCCTGCGGCATCGAACATCAAGAGGGCGGTATGGAGGCGCGGCATGGGCTTGTTCCCCAGGAAAACCAATATGCCCGCAGCAACGGAGATTGCTAAATATCGCCAGTCGCTGATGGCGGTCGGGGGTACTGAGCCGATCAGGACATCGCGCAATATGCCTCCCGCGCTGGACGCGGCGAAGGACAGCACCAGGACCCCGAAGATATCGAGCCGCCGCTGCACGCCCAGCATGGCTCCGCTGATAGCGAAGACGAACGTGCCGATCAGATCCATGACGAACAGCAGTTGATGAACAGATTGATTCATGAAGAGGCTCCGAGCTGGTCATCGGCCGCCGTTCTCATGTGAGCACTTTCGCGAAGGCCCGGCGGACCGGTGCGAAATTGCCGCCCCTTAATTCTCCATCCGGATCTGCTGGCCTTTGATCAGCGGGTAATTGACGAGTGCAGATCCGTCGAGGTCTTCCTTGTGCAGGTCGACCCCAGTAATCTGGCTGTTCTCGTAAGTGGTGTAGTAATAGACGCCTTTGTCGACGTTGCAGCAGGATGAGTAGATCGTAATCTCGTACTGATCGTCACCCACGTTTGCGCAGCCCCGCTGCTGGGCGACCGATCCCAGGATGTGGAAG
>JAZQRJ010000025.1:0-5865 GCA_045629505.1 Novosphingobium sp. | reverse complement strand
CGCTCACTTGCACTCCAGCTTGCTGATGCTGGCAACGATGTCGTCATTACCGATGTGAACGAAGCGGGCCTTGAAGAGACACGGGCTGCTGTCGAGGCAAAAGGGGTCAAGGTGCTGGTCGTCAAGGCCAATATGGCCGATTTCGCCGATGTCGAAAAGTTCGCCGTTGCCGCGTTTGATTGGGCCGACAAGCCCATTGGCATGGTCTTCGCCAATGCCGGTATCCACGGACTGACACCTGCTATTGATCCAGACCTTGATCTGTTCGCCAAAGTCGTCGGGGTGAACCTGATGGGTCCGGTTCACATGACCAAGGCGTTCCTGCCGCGCCTGATGAAGCAGGGTCGCCCCTCGCAACTTGTGATTACCGGATCGCAGGCTAGTTTCCTCGCCGCACCGGGAATGGCTCCCTACGTGGCAACCAAGCACGCGCTTTGGGGATATGTCGATAGCGTACGAATCGAACTGTTAATGGCGCAAAGCGACGTGGGCGTTTCGCTGGTCGCACCAAGCCGTGTCGATTCCGGCCTCACGCGTCCGCAGGTAGAAGCCTATCGCACCAAAGGCGGAGACAAGGCTGCCGAAGACTACGTCGCATCAATGGTTGGACCAGACCCGATTGCAGAAGTGATCATTCGCGAAGCCAAGAAGCGCGTGTTCTGGATCATCCCGTCACACGAACCGACTCTTGAGATTTTCAAGAAGCGCGCTGACGCGATTATCGAGGCGATGCCCGCCGGCGAAATCAAGGTTTAGGAGGCAGTGCCATGCAATCCAATGTGAAGGATCTTGCGGTTGTCGTCACCGGCGCCGCATCCGGCATTGGCCGTGCCACGACCCTTGCATTCGCCAAAGGCGGCGCGAACGTTTTTGCCGTCGATCTCAATCAGGACGGGTTGGACGAGACGGTGAGGCTGGCTGGCGGGAACGTCGTCACCTGCGCCGCTGATCTGAGCAATGCGGATAACTGCGCACCCGTTATCGAAAAGGCGGTGGCGGCTCTGGGCCGTCTGGATGCCCTTTGCAACATCGCGGGTGTCCTGAAGATTGAACCGTTGGAAGAAGTAACGCCGCAAACATGGGATCTGATCTATGCGGTCAACATCCGGGCGCCCTTCTTTCTCACAAAAGCCGCCATGCCGTACCTGATCGAGACCGAGGGCGCGGTGGTCAACATCTCGTCAGCCACTGCTTTCCGGGGATACGCCTATCTGGCGGCCTACACATCCAGCAAGGCGGCCGTGGCACAATTGACTCGAGCTTTGACGGCAGAGTTCATCAAGACAGGCGTGCGGATCAATGCAATCGCGCCCGGTGCGGTAAACACTCCGATGAGCCAACCCGGTCAGTTCAGCGACAAGATCGATTACGATCTGCTCATTCGCTCAATGGGAATACGTCCCGGCGTTGGGCCGGAACACTATGCCGACACGATTCTCTATCTGGCGTCCCGGGACAATACGATCATGCGCGGCGCGTGCATCAATATCGACGACGGCTTCGCCGCAACCTGACGCACCAACGAACCGGGCCGTTGCGATGGCCCGGTTCCACAGCCTTTCAGCCCAGCGGAATATTGTAAATCCGGGCGGCATTTCCGCCGAGGATCTGCTGCTTTTCCGCCTGATTGAATTCGACCAGCGATTCTGCCGCCACTGCAAGGGCATCAGGATAAAGGCAGGTGGGATGGGGATAATCCGTTTCCCACATCACGTTGTCTATGCCCACCCGGTCTACGATCTGCCGAACACCAGTCCGTTCAAACCAGAAACATGCCGAGAAATTGCGACGGATATATTCTGACGGCATCATCGAGAGGTGATCGATACCTGAAGCTGGCACTTGCGTTACCGAATAATCGAGCGAATCCATTGTGAACGGCAGCCAGCCGATGCCGCTTTCAACTGAAACGAACTTGAGCTTCGGATAACGCTCCAGCAGGCCTGACATCACAATGTTGCAAAGCGTTTTCATGACGCCTGCGATCAGCATCGTACCACCGACAATCAGCTTGCCGTCGGGGCGCAGTGAATCCCACGGTGCCTCGCCGAACCACATGTTCTGCGACTGGCTCGACCCGATGTGGAAATTGATTGGCAGGTCAAGTTCCGTGCACATTTCCCAGAACGGGTTCCAATAATCCTGCGCGAGATCAGGCAATCCCGCCTCTTGCGGATCGGCGTTGGTATTGATCCCGCGCATACCCATCGCATGGCAGCGTCGGACTTCCTTGATCGCCTCGTCAATGTCCCACCACGGCGTGAGGATCATGGGGAAAATGCGGTTTCCGGATGCCGCTTGCATCTGCGCACCGGCCTCGTTGTACAGCTGCGTGGCGATCAGCCGGGCTTCAGGCGAGAAACCGGTCGCCTTGGTGTTACCGAAGCCGAGTAGATTGGGATAGACGATCTGCGCCTGAATGCCCGCGGCATCCATTCCCGCAAGGCGCGGTAAGACTGAATGCGATCCTTCCTCAATCTCATCATAGGCAAGACCATAAAAGCCCATGCCCAGCACTTTCTCGCCGTCCTTACGGATGGAGGATGCGTGCTGCACCTTGCCGAACGGCTTGCCATCGATGAACCACCAGCGCGCGCCGTCCTTTTCATGAATTTGGGGAACGATATCTTTGAATTTGGCGGGCGCACGGCTGGTCCACAGATCGGGCGGCTCACTCCAATGGGTGTCGACGTCGATCACCTTGATGCCTGACAGCGGCCCGTCATAGCCGGCCGGTCTGGTCGCGGTCTGAACGTTCATTGCCTTGATCCTCTTCCCATCAGATTTGGGGCCACCAGGCTCACTTACTTGGCCGGAACGTGCTCCGATTTTGCCGGTGCTGGCTGCTCTTTCGTCTCATAGTTTTCCGGCTTGATGCCAATGAACCGGCGCGGGCCTTCCAAAAGCGGCTCCCCTTCAGACCAGACGCCTATGATCTTCGCATCGTGCATCCGGGCGATGTCATCACTGGTATAGCCAAGTTCCAGCATCAATTCGCGCGTGCTGTCTCCCAACACGATTGGCGCGCTCTGGATCACACCCGGCGTATCGGAGAAATCGACTATCGTGCCGAATTGTTCGAATTGGCCTACCAGCGGTTGGCGGTGGGAAATCGTCCAGCCGCGCTCACGCACCCAATCCATCTCGTGCAGGTTCTGGCCGAATGTCGGGTCGCTGATTTCCACCGGCACCCCAGCGGCATCCAGCGCATCGAACCATTGCTGGGCCGACCGGGCCTTGAATGCGTCGCGCAGCACGCCGCGAAGTGCCTTGTCATTGCGGAAACGCGCGTCGCGGGTGGCAAATTGTGCGTTGTCCAGCGCTGGATTGGCGAGCACGTCTTTCAGCTTATCCCACGACCCTTCTTCGACGGCTGCTATCGCGATCCAGCCATCCGCCGTCTCGTATAGGCTATAAAGAGCCGACATTCCGGTTTGGTCTTCATCGAGACGAGGTCGGTCAAAGCCCGTACCATCAGGCCGCGCGATTACGTGCGAGGTATTGAGCAGCTGAGCATTGACGATCGCGGTGGACACGAACTGCCCCTCACCGGTTCGCTTACGGTGATAGAGCGCATTGATGATACCATTGGCGGCAAGGAAGCCGTTTCCCGTATCTCCGAATGCCGTCATTGACCACATCGGCTTGCCGCCGTCGGCCATGCCGCCGTCCTCAAATTGCAAGCCGGCAAGGCAAGCACCCATCTGATCGTTGGCAGGCAGCTTCTCCCGCGGGCCACGTTCATTGCCGCGCGTGTGGCAATAGATCAGGTCCGGCTTGATCTTCTTCAGGCTCTCGTAATCAACGCCCAGCCGGATCGCTGCATCATAGCGCATGTTGTGCATCACCACGTCGGCTGTCTCCAGCAACTTGCGCAGCACCTTCATGCCCTCATCGGTCTTGAGATTGACGCAGAGGCTGCGCTTGGAGCGGTTGCACGCCATCGAGATGTGGTTCTTTTGGAAGTAGAAATCGTGGAAGGCATTCACCTTGATGACGTCCGCCCCCAGATCGCCCAGCATCTGCCCACAAAACGGCCCGGCCACAGCCAGTCCCATGTCCAGCACGCGCACCCCGGCTAGCGGATGGGCAAGCTCGCCGCCATCGGCCGGCGCGGCGGGAGGCCCCTTGCCCTTCAAGGCAGCTGCTTCGGCACGCACCTCCTGGGTATGCTGGCCCGGCGCAGGTGCAGGACCACCCGGCGTGCCGGGGACCTTCTCCAGATCAATCACAGTGCCAACTTGCCGGATCAGTCCAAGCTCGGGATCGTTCAGTTCCCTTACGCAGCCATCGGCCAGCAAGAGGGGATCGGCCAGTGCTTCTTCCGGCGAGCGCACGACCTGCGTCGGCACATCCGCCAGCGCCGAGGCGGCAACCCATTCGTCAGCGGTGAATTTCTTCATCCGCTCCGCCATGATTGGGGCATAGTGGGCTATCACAACGATCTCCTCCATGCCGGTGCCGAAGCGGTTGGGATCGTTCTGGGTCGAAAGATCGGGCGAACTGTTCATCACGTCGCCCTCTGAAGCTTCCATGACAAAGCGCGGGTTCATCACCCACTGATGAACCCATCGGCCATCCTTGCACTCAAAATGTCCCTTCGGTGACTTCGAGCTCCAGATCCAGGTGTTGTAACCTTCGAAATCAGGATTTTCCGCACGCTGCCATGCGGCTCCTGCGGCCGCGCCCGCGCCTTGGAACAAGTTGGTTTCCACCCACTGTCCACGCCCGGTTGTTTCTCGTGCAAGAATCGCTGCGTTGATGCCCGTGAGCACGGCATAGAACGCACCAATACTAACAGCTGGCGCGGCGGTTGTCATCGGACCGGGACGCGGCGGGCCTTGCAGGAACTCCCACGGCACGTCGAAACCTTCCAGCGGATCTGGCCGCCTCGACATGTGCAGCACTGCACCTTCCGGCCTACTGCGATGTTCCCAGTTCACGCCGGTACGCGCGGCGACAAGCAGATCGTATCCTGGTCGATCAGACAACGGATTGTCCCGCCCGTATGCCGTGATCGAGGTATAGATCAGGCGCGGATTGATTGCCGAAAGCGTCGCATAATCAATACCCAGTCGCTCTGTAACGCCCGGCGCATAGCTTTCGATCAGAATATCGGCATGGGCGGCGAGCGTCTTGAAAGTGTCCAGATCACCTGCGTCTTCAAGGTCGAGTTCGGCACTGCGCTTGCCGCGCTGCCAGGTCTTGTAGCCGAGCTGATTGCGAAACGGATCGCCGCCCTTCGGTTCGATTTTGATAACATCCGCACCGTGATCGCTGAGGATCATGGCTGCCATCGGGCCGCTGACGCCCCAAGAAAGATCAAGCACACGAAGTCCGGACAGTACCCCTGCCATGGCATCCTCTCCTCAAAGGTTCCGAACAAGCGTGGAAGCGAGCCGTCCGGATCGGGTGCGTTAAATCGCACTCCTGACATACAGGCAGTATGACACGCATCCGTGATCCGGCAATGAGGGATTGTTACATATTTCCTCGCCGATCGGATTGGCGTGTGGTCAATCGCGAGCGAAGCTGAGCGGAGCCAGTGCTTCCGCAGGGGAGTAGCCCAGAAGCTCCATCAATCGGGCAGCAGATGAAACATAATCAGGGAACGGCTGGAAATCCGATGCCGATTGCACCTGCTCCATGGCATTACGCAGTTTTTCCGGCGTAAGTTCGCGATCTATCACGCCCTCTGCTTCTCCCATCAGGATGCGGGCAACGCGGCCGCCCGCTACGGCAAAGCTCTCGCCGCTGACTCTCGCTTCTTCGTGCACCAGATACGTGACCAGCGCAGTCACAAGTTCTGGCCGCATGGTGTCGAAGAACCAGCGTTTGAACTCCGATTCCTCCATCGTATCGGCC
>JAZQRJ010000024.1:0-6965 GCA_045629505.1 Novosphingobium sp. | reverse complement strand
TTATGATCGATGCGACCTACCTGAAGGCGCACCGCACGGCATCGAGCCTGCGGGTTAAAAAGGGGATCTCGGGCGGCTGATCGGCCGCACCAAAGGGGGCATGAACACGAAGCTTCATGCCGTCACCGATGCAAACGGTCGCCCGCTCAGCTTCTTCATGACCGCAGGCCAAGTCAGCGATTATACCGGCGCTGCCGCGCTGCTCGACGACATTCCCAAGGCGCAATGGCTGCTGGGCGACCGCGGCTACGACGCCGACTGGTTCAGGGATGCTCTTCAGCATAAGGGGATCAAGCCCTGCATTCCTGGGCGGAAATCCCGGCTCGATCCCATCAAATACGACAAGCGTCGCTACAAACGCCGCCACCGCATCGAGATCATGTTCGGTCGCCTCAAGGACTGGCGCCGGGTCGCAACCCGCTACGATCGATGCCCGACGGTCTTCTTCTCCGCCATCGCTCTCGCCGCGCCCGTTATCTTCTGGCTCTGATCAATGAGTCCCGACCCTAGGTGAGCTGCTCAACGGAGACAAGTTCGCATCCGACTGACAGCACCCTCCTGAGAATAGTATCTGCAAAGAAAATCCCCCGCCGAAGCGGGGAAGGATTAAGGCTGGGCCAAAACGCAATGGGTACGGATTCGCGTTTTTGGCCTTCCTTGATCAACGTCGGGACCCGGACGGCGCACGCGGGCAGGATCGTGCGAACCTCGAGCAAGGATAGAAAGTGAGCTTCGGACGACGTAATCGTCACATGCCGACACGAATACCAACCCCGAACGTCGGCGCCGTAACTCTGCCGCCAGGCCGGTCATACGATGCAATACCCACGTTCGCGATCAGGTCGAACTGGCCGGAGATCGGCTGATAGCGGCGCAGATAAGCGGCGTAATCTTTTCCTGATGCCTGACCAACAAAAACCGCATCGTCCAGCGATGTCTCGCCCGCGCTCAACCACAGCTGCGTCTTGCCCCGGCTATCGGCCCCGTCATTCACGGTTAGCTGGACCATGTGTGCCCAGATCTCGTCCCGATTCTTGGGTTCAATGTAGCTAAGCCGGTAGGAAATGGAGCCTCCTTTGAAGTAGTATCGGGGGCCGCCAGAAACGAAATAGACATCTTGATCACCAAAAAAGCGGGCGTAGCGTGCGCCGACTGTGCCGGTTAGCGCCGGAGCAAGGCGGACCGTCACATCCTGCGCCACATCGATATTCGCAAACACCGGCTCGTCCTGAGCCACGGCGAGGCGGGTGCGAGTGCTCACCCCTTGGGAAAAACGGTGGTAGACATCGGCGCCGATTCCAACGGCATCCCAGCTGCCGACACTCGTTTCGCGCTCGCCCCAGCGCGGTTCGATGACGATAGTCGTATCACCTTCAGTGGCTAAGAACTCTCCAGTTACGGTGTTCAATTCACCAAAGCCGTCTGAATAATCGCGCCGTTCCGCCACAACCTGGGCAGACTTGTCGTCATTCGCGAGGGCTGGGGTGAACGTTGCGAAAACAGCGCTGCCCATGATGGCGACAGTTATCTTTTTCATGTTCTGCTCCTTTTAAGATTTTTAATAGCTTTCGATGGCCTGGATCAGCCGGTAACGACCCGGAGGATGATTGCGGGCAATCGTCATACGAGGCTCGAAGATTGAATCGGGGGGAACTACCCGGCCGGGCAGCACGATCACTTGAATGCCCAGAGCCGTGCCAGCTCCGATCCAGCAACCCAGCTTTTCCTGCTGGGTGCATATGGCCGCGCCTTCCTCGTCGATTACCGTGACCGGCTTGCCATCCAATCGGTGATTAGACGTGCGGACCATTGCGCCAAGATAGGCACCGGTGTCGACAATCGAATCGGCGACAAAGCACAT
Organism: Novosphingobium sp.; assembly: GCA_045629505.1. GTDB lineage: Bacteria > Pseudomonadota > Alphaproteobacteria > Sphingomonadales > Sphingomonadaceae > Novosphingobium. The sequence continues at coordinate 5,104 of JAZQRJ010000024.1, read as the reverse complement.
CGGGCCAATGCGCACGCCAGAGCCGATCTGTGCCTGCTTGAGTTCTGCGGCGTATCCGATCCGAACATCATCTCCGACAATGCAAGGCCCTCGTACCAGAGCATTCGTGCCGATGAGACAATCCGATCCTATCTGGACCGGGCCCTCGATGATCGCGCCGGCGCAGATCCGGGTCCGCGCACCGATCGAGATCGGTCCAGTTGCTTCGTTGAGGATCGCGCTCGAAGCGACGACAGCACTTGGGTCAGGGATACCGCGATTATTCGCCTGCGCCTGACGCCCAAGGTCCTGAACCTTATTCCACCACATGAGCATATCGCAGTGGTTTGTCGCGTTCGCTCGGCTCACGTCCGCTCGCCAGGCCCTTAAAGCCGTGAACAAGCCAGATACTGTAGGACAAGAGCACGTAGAAAACTGCGGTCGGAGCAAGCAGCACGAGAGAAAACCGCCGGTAGTGCATTGCGCTGATCGCTCCGATAGTCGTCACCACCGCCACCCATGGCCATGGGAACATCAGCATAATCGGCAGAAGTTCGGGATGCTCGCCGGTCAGCACTGTGAGCATCAGACCCGAACACAGTATGATGCCGATAACGACGACGGCGAACATTGGCAGTACGCTGAACAGCCCGAAGCGCGTCAACAGCAGTGAACGGTGAAGCCGCATGCATACGGCATAACCAATGATCCAGCGGCGCCAGCGCAACCATTCGGAACGCAGCGAATTGCATTCCTGCGAATAAACTACGCAGCGGCTGCATTGCCTGACCTTGTACCCCGCCGCGACCAGCGACCACGTGAGGTCCAAATCTTCCACTTTGGTGCGATCGCTGAATGGGATTTTCAGTAGCACTTCCCTGCGGAACAGTCCGCATGCGCCGGAAATCAGGAAGGGAGCGCCGCCAACGATTTGTTGAAACGACCGCTTCAGCGCGATCATCGGAAGCTTTACGGTAGCGCGGATGTGCGGCAGCAATCCGGCGCCGTTCAGGTTCGATGCGGGAATCCCGCCGACGGCATCGGCCCCTTTCTCCATTTCAGCGAGCAGATGGCCAATGTCGTCGCGTTGCGGCGGGATTAGCGTGTCGGCATCGGTTAGCAGAACATAATCTGCTTTGGAATTGGCCACTCCGTTCATCAGGGCTCCACCTTTCCCGGAATTGGCCTGATGAATCACTGTTAACCTTGCATGTGCGGAAGCAAGCCTGTCCAGCACTTGAGCGGTGCCGTCAGTCGAACCGTCATTCACTACGATTACCCGGTCGATGTATCTATTCTTGAGCAATTCGATCGCCGTGGCGGCGATGCAAATCTCTTCATTGTAGGCTGGAACGATAGCGTCGATGCTGCCAAACGTCCGACTTGGCTCAAGCCGGCGGCGCCATAGAAGCCAGAGGCCCGCGACGATTACCATGGCGAAGAAAATAACGGTTTTCATTTTACCTCAGAATGCCATGCGGTAGGGAATGAAAGCCTCGCTCGGCTCCATAAACCCTGCCTGGATGCCTCGAAATTGGGCGACTGCGCGGACCGTATCGGCCTGCATGTACGGCTTGTTGTTCTGGCTTGTGTGGAGACTGATCGCGCGCAGCTTCAGCGCGAGCACATCTCCAATTCGCTCGAAAATTGTTGGATGAAAGTTTTGATGGGAGCTGGGCGTCTCGTATCCCAGTACCTGCGGCACATTGCGGCAGGCAATGTTGGACGCGTCGTAAACTGCCTGGTGATCCTGATGGCGGTCCTTGTCGAACATCGTATAAACACGATCCGGTCTGATTTCCCGTACATGTCGTTCAATTACTGAAACAATCTCGTTGAACTGAGTGTACATGTTCGTATCGGCAAAGTCGTAGATGTGGACCTTTTCAATGCCGATAGCCCCTAGGCCTGCGAGCGTTTCTTGTGCCCGGTCAGCTTGCGTATCCACACCGCAGTTGCCGTTGGAAAGCACGATTGCAGAAATATGAGCGCCGCGCTTAAGCAGCTTTGCCAGCGTGCCCCCGCAGCCAAGCTCAATATCGTCAGGGTGTGCGCCGACGGCCAGCACCGAAATCTCTGAATGCCTGGCAAGGCCAATCATCACACTCTCCTGGAAATGAAACGTCGTTCCTGGAAAATGATTAAAAATGGTTATGACTGATTTAATAAATTTGGTTAATCGTCGAAGGAAAATTATCCAATTTACCCTCTCTTAGTTTAAAGCACGTAAGGGTAGTTCCCCGGAAGAATACGGGATTTTCAAATTCCGAATGAAATCCGGTCAGCGAACAGATGGTCACTTTTTAGGACAACGTGGCGACGGGACTCTGTCAGAACGGCTCTGTCAGATGCGCGGGCCGCGCAGGAGATGTGCTAGGTCTGGCTGATGCCGCGAAAATCCAGAGGCAAGCCGCCGAGCCAGAACCGTCAAAAGGATTGCGCCGTGTACAGGTGAGGGCTGGCTGGTGCCTCGTCCAAGGAACCATCCAATCCATTCCGCCACTTTCACTCTTCCCCGGAAATGATCCGGCTTGTGTATGTCAGGTTTTCGCTATCACTGTGGAACGTCGAGTATCTTCTGCAGGAACGGGGATCGATCCGTGTCATGAGACGGTGCGGCTGTGGTGGACAGATTTGGCCCGAGGTTTATCATCGGCACAATGAATACGGCGGACCGCTCGCTGGCCCTTCTGGACACTGCATTGCGCCGGCGTGTCACATAACGGTGCCTATTACTTTTTCAGGCGATGCTGCAACGCCTGCCAACGTTGCAGCGATATCTTCGTCCATTGAAAGTACTTTTACGGGTTATTCAACGGGACGAATGTCACGACTGTCGTCGTTCAAGGCCCAGTTAACGGCGTTGAAAACACGATGGCTATCACACCTGGACCGACCACGGGTGGAACGTCTGGGGGGCATTCTTATGGAAGAGGCGGCAACGAAGGACACGTAACGATGATCGACCAAAATGGAATGAGCATCTCGTCTCAGTGCCTTGCCGTGATTGCGGGGTTGTGTGTCAACCAATCAGCCGCGTCGAGGTTGATCGCCAAGGATTATGGTCGGGCGCCGATATTTGGATCAATCGCAGCGAGGTTAAGGTGGTTGCGAACAGCGATAGTTTGCCGTTTCCTGACCGCAGGAAAATGACCAAAGCGTGTGTCGAAGGAGGGTGCGTTTATTACCATCGATATTGTGAGGAAAATGGCGCTGAGCTGACTTGCGTGATTTCCTACAATCAGGGCTGGTGGGACCGCAACAGGCAGATCATCGTACGTTCGCCTTCGCGCGAGATGATGGAAGCCGATCTGCAAGCCATAAGACTAATAGCTGGCGACAATGCGCTGCTTGCGCTTAACGATCTTGCGGTCATTGCCGAAACAAAAATACCGCGTTTCTGTCGCCCATCCCATGATCCGGAATGCAATTAACTCAAACTCTGATCGGGCGACTGATAGCTGCTATTTCCGCGATCGTTTTTCTGACATCTAGCGCCGCGTCCGCCGCGGGAACGACATCGGCAAGCTCAAAGCGGTCTGTGAGATCATTTATGATCCCGGCGCCTGGAACGAGAATAGACCCTTCATTTATGACCATGCCGACCATACGGTTTGATCTGCGAAACAAACTCTTGGCGACCTATCTCAGACACGAAAAGGTAATTGCGTGTCGATGCCGATATCCTGCACCTAATCGTGGCAGAGCGGCTCGGATTGAACCTATCTCTCTCCACCGCACCACTGCATGTGTTCGTCCGCTACACCAACGTGAATAACGGCCGAAGCCTTGCCATCGAAGCCACTAGCGGTGGCAATCCTTCCCGTGACATCTGGTGTCATGGAAAAAACGGGCGTCACCGATGCTCAGGTCCAAAACGGCATTTATCTCGGCGTTCTGACGAAGCGAGAAAGCATCGCCGTCATGGCAAGCACCGTGGTGGAATGGCTCATGCCGAGGGCGTTATTCCGAGGCGATAGATGTCGCCAATGTGCTGCTCGAATTCTACCCGAAAGACATCCATGCAGTCCTTTCGCGAGGCTCTGCATACGGCGAATTCCTGCGTACCGAGTTTGTAGAGCGCTATCCCACTCCAGCGCAAATTCCACCTGCCTTGCGACCTCGCTATTAGCTCCTTTCGCAAAACGCTGCCGCATTCCGGCAGGCAGAAGCCTGGGGTTGGGCGCCCACTTCTGCCGACCAACCCGGCGCCCGGATCGGACAAGGTTCAGGCAGATAAAAGCGCCGACACGACCTCCGGCAGTTTGGCATAACGAAATGGCTATTGTTACCTAACCGCATTTTTTGATGAGAACAAACACACGTTCTCGCCTATTCCCCTCAAGCCCGGTTTGGGCTAGGAATCCGCCTGAAACCAGTGCTTTTGCGGTGATTGAACGGACGAGGTAGTGGTCGATCAGACCATGCGCATATGGGGAACAACTGCGCACATCCTACCCCGCGACCTCGGGATGCATCCCTTTGAAATATCGGAACAAACCGTTGCGGGCGAAAGTGACCCGTCTGCGAGTGGAGCGGCTTTGCGCGGATCCGTGGGCTACTGATCTTGGCGTAAGGTGCTGACCTGTTGCTGCAATCCCGGGGTTTGCCGCGAGTGGTATGCTATCCACGAAATCGGAAGTTCCGGCCCAACCGGCCGCGCTGTTGATGATGTAGACAAGCCGCCAATAGGCTTAGCTGAGGACTGTGGCACTGCTCGGCCGTGACTTGCCCCGATGCTTTAGCGCCGTATAGAAGTGCCGAGATAGGTGTTTTCGAGACGTTGCCTCCCGCCGTCAAAATTATGGAAGCAGATATTTCAACAGCTGGCGTGATGAGAAAAAAAGGGCGGTGCCACCGAGTTTTGATCCACCCGCAGGGGCTGGTACCGGTCCGTGAAGTCGCGACACAAGCTTCTTTTTTGCGAAGGGCGACGAGGTGGTCCTAGTTACCTCAAGCTGAATCTGGGTGATGTAAAGACCGAGAGGGTGGAAGGTCGGGCGCTCAAAATTGAGCGGATCTATGTCGAAGCTAGAATGCACGATGCGGGAGTCGGCCAATTTCTCTTCTAGTTGCGGCAGGGCGCGTGGACAATTTCAGCCTGAATGGCCCCCTGCTATCAGAA